>JAPPNY010000172.1 GCA_028818385.1 Spirochaetaceae bacterium | reverse complement strand
GCAAATCGGCGGACGCGCCTACTTTTTCTCCACTCCTACGCGAATAAGCCGGGCTAAGAGGAACTATTCAACGAGGAAATTGGTCCACATCGATAGAAAAACGAATCGACCTTCCCCCTCGGGAGACTGTTGGCTTCTTGTTGGATGCAGCGTCGGATTCGCCGCTCCGTTTGCAGGATTGGAAGGTCGCGCGGAATCCTGTTGATAGAGCATGTGATTATGACAAGACCGCCGAGCGGGAGGGAAGAATCGTACTTAGACCCGCTGATTGGACTCCAGCAACTCAAAACTACCAAGGACAAAGATGACGGGGGCAACGATGAAGACAGTTGTTTGTACTTTCCTTTTCTGGCTATCCACAGATTACGGCGCGATAGCTCAATACATGATTCCCTATCAAGAAACCGGTGCTAAGGAGCATGCCCTTGCCCGTGTTTTGCGTGACGATGGATCTTTCAGTGACTTGCACGCTGAGCTGTACTCGACGATCCTTACTATTAGGAGTCGCGATCATCTCGGCGCGGGTGATCTGCTAAAGATTGTCGAGATAGTCGTGGACTTCTATGAAGACATCCAAACCGAGGGTTTGCTTCAAGAGGGGATAGAAGAGCTCCGGATACTCTGGGACTTAACTGACGACGACGGAGAACATAGCTTGTACGCGGCGGGAATAGTTGTAGACACTCCTGCACTGTTGTTTATTTCAAGCCAATCTGACGCGATAGAGATATTACGAGCATTCTTGGTCAATGTCGCGAGGGTCATTCCGCCCGACAAATTCGAGGATGCTAATGATTATCGTAGCGGAGCGATCGAGTCCCTCGTTGAATATCACACTTTGGAAATAGGCGACTCTGACTGGTTCGTGTATAGGCCGCGGTCACCGGGACTGTTCTCAATCGAAACAAAGAATGTAGAGCAGAATAGTGACACAAGTTCGGTCGATACAATTGTCAATGTATTTGTGAACGACTATGTGGTTAGCGACGATGATGACGGTGTAGGGCGGTACTCAAAAGCGTTGGTTTGCGCAGAAGACGATCCGATTTACGTCGAAGTTGCCGCGTCAGAGTCGCGCTTAGGATACTACCGCTTAGAAATAGAGCAAATCGAAGGAGATGCATGTTCGCGGGCGAATGACACACCCGACGATGCGGACGCTGCGGTGACTAGAAATATCCGAGACGGGATAAAGGCTAGTCTTCACGAAAATGACGACGTCGACTGGTTCAGGTTAAACGGCCTTAGTCGTGGACGCACGTACATGGCGACTGTTGCTAGTGAGAGTTCGAAGGTCCGGGGATTACTGCAAGTCGGGGAACACGGGGAAATTGAACTCCGTGCAAACCGGCGGGTGCGTTTTTTGCTCAAGTCTAGGGGCGTAATCAATCTAAAAATACAGGGCGAGGAGATAGCGAGATACACGGTCACGATTGTGGAAGATCGACCTCAAGAGTTGTAGTGGGCATAAGCTGTAATTGGCTGTATCCTATTTGAGCCAATGCACGCGACCAAGGTTGAATTGAGCTATCGCGCGTGTGTCCCTGTCGGCTGCGATGGTACTACGTGGACACCTGGCCAAAAGCAGTCGGCGGAGTGCTGCGTGTGCTGTCTCCGCGGTGCAGGTCCAGCAGAACGCGTTCCGGGGTCATCGGGACGTCGAGGGTCAACTCGGCGTCCGGGCGGAAGGCCTTCATGGCGTTGCGGATCGCGAAGAAGACGCCGATGCCGTACATCAGTGGCGGTTCGCCGACCGCCTTGGCGCCGAGCGGCCCGTAGGGGTTGTCCTCCGGCTCCAGGAACTTCACGGCCATGTCGTCCGGCATGAAGTAGACGTCCGGGGCCTTGTAGGTGGACAGCGCGTGGGACAGGCAGCGACCCTCCGCGTCCCACCGCAGGTCCTCCATGGTCATCCAGCCCATGCCCTGGGCCAGGCCGCCCTCGACCTGGCCGCGGTCGACGGTCGGATTGATGGTGCGGCCCAGGTCGTGGACGATCTTCACCTGGTCGACGGCGTAGGTGCCGCGCAGGCAGTCGACGGTCACTTCGAACACGGCGGTGCCGTAGACGTGATAGGCGAACGGGTGGCGGTGCTCGCGCTCCTCGTCGTAGTGGAGGCCCGGCGTGGTGTAGTAGCCGTGGGCCGACAGGCGCCTGCGAGCCCGGTAGGTCAGGCCGACCAGGTCGGTCCAACTCATGTCCGCCGGCTCGCCGCCGATGCGAACCTGCTCGTCGGCGACGGTGATCGCGGCCAGGTCCGGGGACCGGAGCTCGCCGGCCGCGACCTCGCGCATGCCGTCGAGAATGGTCTCGACGGCGATGATCGCCGCGTTGCCGTTCAGGTCGGTGGTTGCGCTGGCGGCGCTCGGTGACATGTTGGCGACCCTGGTGGTATTGGTGCTTTCGACCCGGACCCGCTGCCGCGAGATCCCGAAGGTGCGCGCCACCACGGACGCGACGTTGCTGCTGATGCCCTGGCCCATCTCGATGCCGCCGGTGGTCACGCTCACGCTGCCGTCGGCGTAGACGTGGACCAGGGCGTTGCCCTGGTTGAGGTGGGTCTTGGTGAACGAGATGCCGAAGCAGACCGGCATCAGGGCGCAGCCTTTCTTGACCGCGAAGGTGCGCCGGTTGTGCTCGTCGACCCGATGCCGGATCCCATCGACGTCGAACGCCGACTCCATCTCGTCCCAGGTCCGCTCGGCGCGGCTCTGCTCCACGACCTGCCCGTAGTGGAACACGTCGCCGTCGCGCAGCAGGTTGGCGCGCTGGATCGCGGAGGCATCGATCCCCATCGCGTCGGCTGCCTTGTTGATGGCCGCCTCGATCACGTACATGCCCTGCGGGCCGCCGAAGCCGCGGAAGGCGGTGTGCGGCTGCAGGTTGGTCCGGCACGGCGCCGCGGTCACGCGCACGTTGGGGATGTAGTAGGCGTTGGTGGCGTGGAACAGCGTGCGCGCCAGGACCGGCGGCGACAGGTCGGCGAAGGCGCCGGAATTCTGGAAGAAGGTGGCCTGGTAGGCCAGGATCCTGCCGTCCGCGGTCAACCCGATCCGGAAGTCGGCGGAGTAGGGATGGCGCTTGCCGGTCATGCGGATGTCGTCCAGCCGGTTCAGCACCAGCTCCACCGGCGCGTCCAGGTGCGCGGCGGCTAGCGCGGCCATCGCCGCCCAATGGGTAGCCTGGTCCTCCTTGCCGCCGAAGCCGCCGCCGAGCCGTTTCACGTCCACCTCGATCTTGTGCATCGGCCGGCCGAGCACGGCCGACACGACGTGCTGTACCGCTGCCGGCCCCTGGGTGGAGGAGAACACCCGCATCGCTCCGTCTTCCTCGGGCACCGCGCGGGCTCGCTGCGTCTCCAGGTAGAGGTGCTCCTGGCCGCCGATCTCGCAGCGTCCGTCGACCACCACGTCGCAGTCGTCCCACGCACCGGCGACGTCGCCCGCTGCCATCGTGCGTGGCGGATGGATCAGGTCGTTGTTGGCGAACGCCTCGCGCGGGTCGACCACCACCGGCAGATCGTCGATCTCGACCTCGACCAGCTCGCGCGCCTGCCGCGCCTGGTGGGCGGTGCGGGCCACCACCAGGGCGATCGGGTGGCCGATGAAGCACACTTCGCGCTCCACCAGCAGCTCCTCGTCCTCGATGATCGGGCCGAAGCGGTTGACGCCGGGGATGTCGGCGGCGGTGAGCACCGCCACCACGCCGGGTGCGGCGCTCGCCGCGGCGGTGTCGAGCCGGGTGATGATGCCGTGCGCTTTCGGGGAGCCCGCCACCGCGGCGTGCAGCATCCCCGGCGGGGGCGGCACGTCGTCCACGTACTGCGACTCGCCGCGCACGTGCAGGTGGGAGTCGATGTGATTCACGACACGCCCCGCGCGTGGAACGCCTCTACCGTGAAGCGGTCGGGGAACAGGGTCACGAAGTGGGCGATCAGAAGCTGGCGGGCCAGCAGGCGCTTGTACTCGGCCGAGCCGCGCACGTCCGTGATCGGCGCGATTTCCTGCTGGGAGAGGCGCACGGCTTCCCACGCCGTGTCCAGGTCGAGGGAGCTGCCGCGGAGCGCCCGCGAGGTCTCGTGCAGGTAGAGTGGGACTGGCGCCACGCCGCCCAGGCTGACATGCGCGTCGGCGATGGTGTCCCCGGTGCAGCGGATCGAGCAGGCGCTGTTGACGGAGGCGATGTCGAGGCAGGTTCGCTTGGAGACCTTCTCGAAGTTGACCCGGGCGCCGGCCGGATCGGCGAAGGCTACCTCGGTGAGCAGCTCGCCGGGCCGCAGGTCCATCTGCTTGTAGCCGCGGTAGAACTCCTTCAGCGGGACCGACCGCCGCGTGCCGCCGTCGTTCAGCACGACGCGCGCGTCGAGGGCCAGCATCAGGGCGGTGAAGTCCCCGATCGGGGAGGCGTTGACGATGTTGCCGGCCAGGGTGGCGCGGTTGCGGATCTGCCAGGAGGCGATGAGGTGGTTGAACGCCCCGATGCGGGGCAGCGCCTTGGCGACACGCGGGTCGGCGCCGAACTCCTCGAAGGTGGTGAGCGCGCCGACGCGGAACTCGTCGTCGCGGATGCGGATGCCCTTCAGCGCCGGCCTCCGGTTGAGCACCTCGACGCGGCGGTCCGGGATATCCTCGCCCTGTTGCACGTACAGGTCGGTCCCGCCGGCGATGCGCACCTCCGCCTCCGCATCGGCGTCGGGTGCAGGTGTCTCTTCCTGTAGCGCCCGCAACCGCTCCGGGATGGTCGTGAAGTAGGCGGGGATCGCTCCCGCCGCGGCCATCGCCATTACTCGATCGCCGCCGGTCCCGTCGAGCCGGCTGCCGATCCGGCGGTCCAGCGTGTCGGCGCAATCCTTAAGCGAGCGATACCCGGTGCATCGGCACAGGTGGCCGCTCAGGGAGTACTTCACGTCTTCGAGGGAGAGCCCTTTGGTGTCATCCAGCAGCAGTCCGTGCAGGGACACCACGATGCCGGGCGTGCAGAACCCGCACTGCGTGCCGCCGTGCTCGACGACGGCCTCCTGCGCGGGGGTGAGCCCGGCGTCCAGGTTGCACCCCTCGATCGTGACCACGTGCCGGCCGTGCACCTCCCCCAGCGGCACCAGGCAGGAGGTGACCGGCTGGTAGCGGACGGCGTCGCCCGCAAGCTCTCCGATCAGGACGGCGCAGGCACCGCAGTCGCCCTCCTTGCAGCCTTCCTTGGTGCCGGTCAGCCGCTCATGATTCCGCAGGAAGTCCAGCAGCAGCAGCCCCGCCGGAGCGGACGTCTCCACCAGCCGGTCGTTGAGAATGAACCGGGTGCTCGGCGCCATCGCGTGCTACCGACGGTTGCGCTCGCGAAGGATTTGCGCGGCGATGCTGATTGCGATCTCCTCCGGCGTCTCGCTGCCGATGTCCAGACCCACCGGAGCGTGGATGCGCTCGATCGTCTCCGGGGAGATCCCTTCCTCCCGCAGGAGGGAGAGTATCCGGGCGATCTTCTTTCTACCGCCCATCAACCCGATGAAACCGAATGACAGGGGTGCGACGCCGAGGAGAGCGCGCACGTCGGTGCGGTAATCCGCCGTCATCACGACCGTCGCGGTGAATTCTGGATGGTCGATCGCAGGGCCCGCGTCGGCGTAGTCCGCTACGATGGAGAGACCGCCAACCGCGGTCGCGCGGTCGTGGCTGACCACGTGCGCGCGGGTGTCGAAGACGTGTACCCGGTACCCCAGCGGCGCCATCACCGCACCCAGCGCCGCCGCGCAGTGGCCGCCACCGATGACGGCGATCCGGCGCCGGTTGAGAAGGTGTTCCCGGTAGCGCCATCGTCCGTCCGCCTCCGTGAATGTGATGCGCGGCGCGTCGAAGCCGGCTCCGATCTCCGCCAGCCGCAGGCCGGCATCGTCGATCTCGATCCAGCCGCGCTGATCGTCTCGGACTCTGTCCACGATGGTGCGCACGCTGGCCAGGTCGCGCGGTCCGTTGAGCACGCAGAAGACGTTGGTCTGGCTTCCCTCGCAGATCAGGCCGGATTGATCACCGGACGCTTTCTCACTATGCACCAGCGTCTGCTTCGCCGGCCGATGGTTGTCGCCCTGCAGCAGCGCCCTCGCCTGATCGACCATCCGCTGCTCCATCGCACCTCCGCCGATCGTCCCAAACAGTTCGCCCGATTCGGCGACCAGCAGCTTGGCGCCCGCGGTCCCCGGAGATCCGCGGGTGTGCTCGGCGACGCAGGCGACGAACACCCGGATTCCCGCACCGAGGTGCCCGTGAACCCGCTCCCAGAACGAGCTCATGATTCGTCGCCCGATAATACCGGTGTCTTGCGGCCCGGAACACATGCCGTCACGACGCTACACCCCCAGCCACGTCGATCTGACCTGGGGGCTCCGGTCGAGTTCCGCCGCGGTTCCGTGCCAGCGGATGCGGCCCTTGCCGAGCACGTAGACGTGCTCGGCAAGCCCGATGGCGAACGGGTAGTTCTGCTCCACCAGCAGCATCGTCATGCCGTCCGCCCGCAGGTCGTGGACGATTCCGGCGATGCGCTCGACGACGATCGGCGCCAGCCCCTCGGTGGGCTCGTCCAGGATCAGCAGGCGCGGTGACAGGGTGATGGCGCGCGCGATGGCCAGCATCTGCTGCTCGCCGCCGCTCAGCTCGTTGCCGCGGTTGCGGCGCCGCTCGGCCAGCAGAGGAAACCGCTCGTAGAGCTCCTCCCCCGTTACGACGGGGCCGCCAGTCGCCGGCCGCCGGTTCAGGCTCAGGTGCTCGTCCACCGTGAGCGAGGCGAAGATGCCGCGGTCCTCCGGGACGTAGGCGATGCCGCGGCGCGCGATGCGGTGCGGCGGCAACTGCTCGATCGCCTCATCCGCGAACCGGATGGTGCCGCGCGCGGCCGTGACGATGCCCATGATCGACTTGAGCGCGGTCGACTTTCCTGCGCCGTTGCGTCCGAGCAGCGCGACGACGCTGCCGCCCGCCACCTCCAGCGACACGTTCTGCAGGACGTGGCTGCGCCCGTAGTAGGTGTCCACCCCCTCCATGGACAGCAGCGGATCCGCCATCAGTCACGCCCCCCGAGGTAGCGGCTGCGCACCTCCGCCGAGCCGCGAACCTCGGCCGGCGTGCCTTCCAGCAGCACGCGGCCATAGTCGAGCACGGTGATCCGCTCGGCCAGCTCGAACATCACGTCCATGTCGTGCTCGACGATGAGCAGCGTCAGGGAAGCGGGCAGCGAAGCCAGCAGCTCGACGATGCTGGCCGTCTCCTCCGGGCTCATCCCGGCGGTGGGCTCGTCGAGCAGCAGGACCGTCGGCTCCCGCACCAGCGCCAGTCCGATCTCGAGGTGGCGCTGGGTGCCGTAGGGGAGGGTGGACACCGGTACCGGCAGATGCTGCGCAAGGCCGAGCCGCTGTGCGTGCGCTTCCGCCTCCTCGCGCACCGCGGCAAATCGGCGCGCGGGACGCCAGAACACGTGACCGATGCGCTGCCTGAGCGCGCAGGCGAGCGCCAGGTTCTCCCTGACGGTGAGGTCGCCGAACAGGTTGTTGCGCTGGAAGCTGCGCGCCAGCCCGGCCCGCGCACGGACGTCGGGCCGCGCTCCGCTCACGTCGCGGCCCCCGACGTACACCCGGCCCGCGTCCGCGTGGAGCTCGCCCGTGATCAGGTTGAACAGCGTGGTCTTGCCGGCGCCGTTGGGGCCGATCAGCCCGCGCCGCTCGCCCGGCGGGAGCCGTAGCGAGACGTGGTCGGTCACCTGCAGCGACCCGAACGCCTTGCACAGGTCGGTCGCCTGCAGCGCGTCGACCATCACGCTCGGCTTCTCCGCCGCACGACTGCCAGCGCCGCGTGCCGGATCGCCCACGTGAGGCGCCCGTACAGGCCGTCCCGGGCCAGCAGGACGACGGCGATGAAGAACATCCCCATGATGAGCTGCCAGTGATCGGCCATCTCCGGCGGGAGGGAGAGGCTTTTCCAGAACGCGCCGTCGTTCAATTGATTGCGGAGGAGGATGTACAGTGCCGCGCCGCCGGCGGCGCCGATCAGGCTGCCGCTGCCCCCCAGGATGACGATGATCAGCGCCTCGCCCGAGAGGGTCCAGAAGGCCAGGTCCGGGGACACGAAGCCGGTGTGCTGTGCCATGAGGGCTCCGGCCAGACCGGCGACGGCTCCCGCGGCGCCGAAGGCGGCCAGCTTGTAGCGCCGCACCGGGCACCCGAGCGACGCCAGACGGCCAGGGTTCTGATGGATGGCGGTGAGCATCATCCCGAACGGAGCGCGGCGCACGAGCAGCAGGGCGAGGTAGACCAGCAGCGCGGCGATGAGGACGCAGGCGGCGAACACCGCCGGATCTCCGGAGTCCAGCCCGAGCGGGGCCAGATCGAAACGGGGCGTGCCGGCCATGCCGTTATCTCCGCCGAAGACCCGCGCCTTGACGAAGTAGGCATGGGCCATCTGCCCGATGGCGAGGGTGATCATGATGAAGAACACGCCGGTCAGGCGCACCGCGAAGAAGCCGACGCCTACGGCGATCGCCGCCGCGGCCGCCACGGACAGCCCCACCGCCGCGAGCGGCGGCCAGCCCCAGAGGACCGTGGCGGCGGCGGTGGCGTAGGCGCCGAGCGCCAGGAAGCCCGCGTGCCCGAGCGAGACCATGCCGGCGGCACCCACCAGGAGGTCGAGGCTCATGGCGAAGATGGCCAGGATCGCCACCTCGGCCAGCAACTCCATGCCGAAGTAGTCGGCCCCGAACCAGGCGGCGACGGCGATGCCCGCGAGGACTCCCGCCACCGGGAGCTGGAGGGGGTCGCGACCGTTCATCAGGAGCTCCCGCTGCGGACGGGTATCAGTCCGGCCGGCTTGAGGAGCAGGATCAGGGCCATGAGGGCGTAGATCGTTACCCGTGCCAACTCGGGAAGCACGACCTGGCCGTAGGTGTCGGCGATGCCGATGATCAGCGCGCCGAGGGCCACGCCCTTGAGGCTGCCGGGGCCGCCTAGCACCACGACGATGAGCGCCAGGATCAGCACCTTCATGTCCATCCCCGGCGCGATGGAAAGCACCGGCGCCGCGATCACGCCGGCGACTCCGGCCAGCAGGCACCCCAGGCAGAACACCAGGAAGAAGACGCGGCCGATGTCGATGCCGAGCGCCGCCACCATGGTGCGGTCGTCCACGCCGGCGCGCACGATGGCGCCGACACGGGTACGCTCCAGCCCCAGATACAGCAGCACGAACGCCGCTACGCCCAAGGCGATGATGAACAGGCGGTAGATGGGGTAGACCTGCCCGAGCACGGAGCCGCGGCCGGACAGCAGCGCCGGCACGTCGATGATGTGCGGCAGCGAGCCCCAGATGATGTCGACCGTCTCGATGCCGACGAAGATCAGGCCGAAGGTCACCAGGACCTGCTTCATGGGGTCTGCCCGCTGCATGTGGCGCAGCAGGACCACGTAGAGCAGTCCTCCGATCACGGCGACGCCGAGCGGGGCCAGCAGCAGGGCCAGCCAGAAGGACTCGAAGGCGCGGACCGCGCTCAGGGCCAGGTAGGCGCCGACCATGAACAGCGTGCCGTGCGCCAGGTTGATGAAGTTCATCAGCCCGAACACCACCGACAGCCCGATCGACAGCAGGAACAGCAGCGCCGAGAGCTGCAGCCCGTTGAGTGTCTGGACGATCAGAAACCCAGGATCAAGGAGCACGGTTACCCCGCCGCGCGAATTACCAGGTACAACAGGTGCACGGGATCGGGGCGGTGAACGTACGTCGCGAGAGGATCAGCCCCTGGTCTGCTACAGCTCGCAGCCGTTGGGCGGGTCCTGGACGTCGGCTACCATGTCCTGGACCACCGCCGCGACGCCGTCGCCTTGGGCCTGGACCTCGAAGATGTAGACGTTCTGGATCACGTTGTTGGTTGCCGGATCGATGCGGAACGGTCCGCGGGGGCCGTCGAAGCGGATGTCGCGCATCGCCGCGACCAGGGCCGCCTTGTCCTCGGTGTCGCCGCCCGTGGCCTCGAGGGCCTCGACGATGAGGCGGGCGGTGTCGTAGGCGGCGACGCCGAACTCCGACCCGTCACGTCCGTGCGCGGCGCGGAACTTCTCCTGGAAGACGTGGTTCGCCGGCGTGTCGATCGACGGCACGTAGTTGAGGATCCCCAGGGTTCCCTCGGCGTCCATGCCCTGCGCGTTGACGTACAGCGCGGAGTTGAGCCAGCCGGCGCCGGCGAGCTGGATCTCGTCCTTCAGCCCGAAGGCCGCCCACTCCTTGACGAACTGGATCGCCGGGCCGCCCGCGAAGAACACGTACGCCGCATCCGGCTTCGCGGCCTTCACCTTCGCCAGGTAAGGGCCGAAGTCCTCGGTCTCGCCCAGCGGCGGATACTCCTCGCCGATGACGGTGCCTCCGGCGGCGACGAAGCCAGAGCGAAATGCCTCCATGGCCTGGTGTCCCGCCGCGTAGTCGAACGCCATCAGGAACACGTTCCGGTAGCCCTGGGCAGCCATCCACGGCCCCATCTCGCGGCTGATCTGCGCGTTGGAGAACGAAGAGCGCAGGATCCACGGGCTGCAGAGCGGGCCGGTGAGGTCGTCGTTGCCGGCGTTGGTGACGATCAGCGGCACCTCGGCGTTGTGCACGAAGTCACGCACGGCGCCGGCCACCGCGGAGGAGATGATGCCCACCACGATGTCCACCTCATCCCTGAGGACCAGTCTCTTGATCAGCGCCAGGCCGGTGCCCGGATTCGCTTCGCTGTCGGCATGGATCAGCTCTATGGGGCGACCGGCCACCTCGCGGCCGAACTCGTCGAAGCCCAGCTCCAGGGCCAGCGCCTGGTCGCCGCCGAGTCCGGCGTAGACGCCCGAGGAAGGCAGCAGCACGCCGATCTTGATCGGATCGGCGACAGCGCCGGCCGCGCAGACGGCAAGAGCGGCGATCGCCGCCGCGAGGGTCCTGGTCACTCTGTTCATGGGGGCCATCCTAGTCCTCGCGCGTCAAGATTGTCCAGGATTCCGCGGTCGAACTGCCGTTTGCCGGAACGCCTGGTCCGAGTTGGCCGACGGCCCGGGGCAAGCTATCTTGGGAGCGCCATGCGCCGTGAATCCGTCTCCGCCGGGGCCGTGTGATGCCCGGCGCCGCGGAAGTCGTTGGGGTCGGCGGCTGCCTGACGACGCCGTTGACGGTGGCGGGCATCGACCACACGGCGGTGCGGGCGGCGGTCGCGCGGGCGTTCGCGGAGCAACGGGCGTTTCCCTTCCTGCCGGACACGGAGTGGAGCGCCGCCGCCCCCGAGCAGCACGCGGAGCGGACGGCTGCCGTCCGTGCGGAGGCGGTTGCGGCGGCGACGAAGAGCCCCACGACGGCCGACCGACTCAACCGTGACGCGCGGCTGATCGAACGGCTGGACGCCGCCGTCCGCCTCACGCATGAAGCGATCGCCGCGATCGGGGGCGAGGGCCGCCAGGCGCTCGAACGGCGGCGATTCGTGCTGATTCGGGAAGCGCCGGAAGCTACCTGCCTCTACGAGGAAGGGGAGACCGGCGTCGTCGCGCGCGTCGGGCAGGGACCGCTGGAGCTGCGTCAGCCGACGATCTACCTGGGCCTGCGCCTGTTCGACCTGCTGGCCGCGGAGCAGGTGGATCGCGGCGGCACGGTGCCGGAAGCGCTGCTCTCCATCCTGCGGCTGGAAGAGCGTGCGATCGAGACCGGCTACTCGCACGTGGAGCCGCTGGACGCGCCCAGGCGCGAGGTTCTGGAACGCCTGTTCGGCGTCCTGCGCCAGCCGATCGCGGGACTGACCCCGGCCGAGCCCGAGCCCGAGCGGCAGCGGCGGCCGATGCGCTTCTCGCAGGCGCTCAGGCAGGCGACGCTGCGCCAGTTGAACGCACGGCGCGCCGACGCGCCGCTGGACTTCGACCCCGCCATCTGCGTTTCCGCCATGCGCCGCCTGGAGCGCATGGCACAGCGCGCCAAGGCGTACGGCGGCGATTCGGTGCGCCGCGAGGTGATGCGGCTGCTGGTCGCCGCCTCCGGGCACGACCTGGACGAGGTGCGCAACCACGCCAACCTGCTGCTGGAGCGCATGCTCGCCCCCAAGGAATTCGCCGCTCCGCTTGCGCGGACGTTCCTGACCGCCGTGCAGGGGACGGAGCACCACTTCAGCTTCGATCTCCCGCGCAGCCGCGGCCGGTACCGGCTCCGGATCTACCGGGGCCGCGGCCACCGGCGCTATCCGAGCGAGGCGGACCTGGACTACGTGGACGTCGATCTTGCCCGGTCGTCGCCGGGATCGCCGCACACCGCGACCTGGCGGTTCGACGAGCTCGGGAACTACGACTTCTGCGTGGCGAGGGAATTCGACAGCGGCCGCCGGGAGTGGGTTCAGGAAGCCGAGTGCAGCGGGCGCATCAACGTGCTGCCCGATCTCCGCGGCGAGCTGGTGTTGCAGATCTTTCCCGACATCCACGGACACACCCGCGCCTACTGGGCTGACGGCGAGCATCCGGGACTGGTGTACAACGAGCACGGGCAGGTGATCCGCCTGGGCACGTTCGCGGACATCGCCGCGCACCTCCCGGAGATCAAGCGCAAGTACGGATTCACCGCCATCTACGTGCTGGGCGCACAGAAACGCGGCAGCAACCGCGAGGACTGGACCGGCCACGCAACCTCGCCTTCGCCGTTCGCGCCGGAGAGCCTGACCGAGATGGAGCCGGCGCTCGGCGGGAACGACGGCCTGCGGACCCTGGTCGCCGCCGCCCACGAGTTCGAGATCAAGGTGCTGCTGGACGTGATCCCGCACCTCAACCGAAGGGTGCACGACGACGTGCCGGATGAGGACGTCGTGCAGTGCTTCGACGACGACGGCACCCTGGTCGCGCGCTCCTCGACCGACGGGCGCTACGGGAGCTGGAACGACGGTGTGCTGCTCAACTACCGGCGCCTGTCGGTGTGGGAGTGGCTGGTCGATTCGGTGCGCACCCTGATCGACCGGTTCGACGTCGACGGAGTGCGCTGCGACATCTCGCACGCCCTGCCGATCATGATGAAGCGCAACAACGCCCCGGCGGTGCCGGCCGGCCCCCGTTCCGACGAGGAGCAGGTCGAGGGCACCGTCGTGGTCAACGAACGCGTCGACGACCACTACGTCACCACCGGGTTCTTCGACTCGGCGTGCCGGGACCTGATCGCCAGCCCCCTGCACTACCTGCTGATGCGCGAGATGGAGCAGGCCGCTCATGCGGCCGGCAAGCCCTTCTACGTCCACCTTGCCGAGGCGTACTGGGGACGCGAGCAGTACCTCAGCCGCGTCGGCATCGTTTCGTACAACTCGGCGCTGTTCAAGATCTGCGAGCGCATCGCCCAGGGGACCTCCGCGGTCGGCGAGGTCTACCACCTGTACGACCAGCACTACCGCGGCGCACTGCCGCCCGGCACCGAGCTGATCGGATTGTTCGGCAACCATGACGAGCGCCGCCCGGTCAACACCTTCGGCCGCGACAACCTGCGGCCCGTGCTCACGCTTACGTCGTTTCTGAGCAACGTGGTGATGGATTTCGAGGGCAACGCCGAGGGCGAGGCGTGGAAGGTGTTTCCGGACAACGTCTACGTCGACTGGAACCGGTTCGACAACGCCGCCGACCGCAGCGTCGAGCGCATCTTCCGCGACGTGTACGCCATCCACCGCCGCAACCCGGGCCGCGGGATGCTGGTGCCTACCGACCATCACCAGGTGGCCGCGGTGATCAAGCCCGCCCCCGAGGGACTCTGGCTGGCCGTGTGCAGCTTCTCGGCGGACAGCGCCACGGTGAGCGTCGACATGCGCGCCGCCGCCTCCTCGCTGGATGGCTCGATCGATCCCGCCGGGCGCTACGTGGTGGCGGATCCCACCTACTCGCCGGTCACCCGCCGCTACGCCCACTACACGGGAGAGGAGTTGCGACACTCCACGCTGACCACCTCCGTGAGCTACCGGCAGCGGGTGAAGCTGCTGCGCATCGACCGGATCGCCGACGACGACCCGGGCGGCCGGACGGCCGAATCCGGGTATCCGCGTTTCCTGCGCGATTCGTTCGACCGCCTGCAGGACGCGCCGCCCCGCGAGCGGCTGGACCCCTCGTTCGCGTACCGGGAGATCACGCGCGCCGCGGCGACTCGTGGCGGTCTGGGACGGTTTCTGGACGAGAAGCTGCTGCCCCTCTACGAGGACGCCGAGCACGACGCTGTCGTCCTCGGCCTGAAGCGGGTGCTGTTTCACGCCCACCGGGAAGGCGGCCTGGGCCGCGGCGGCGAGGTAGCCAGGCTGCCCGCCCCGGGGAAAGGCCGCACGCGGCGCTCCCGGCTGCTGGCACGGGTGCTGGACGGACTGCGCAGCCGCCCGGTGGTGTTCGTGTCGGCGGAGGCGGAGCCGTTCTCCAAGAGCGGCGGACTGGCCAACGTGACCTGCGAGCTGCCGCGCGAGCTGGCCCGCCTGGGCGAGCGGCTGTCCGTGATCACGCCGCTGTATCGCGCCGGCGAGCCGCGCGCGGTGGAGAAGATGCAGGCCGCGATCGACCGTTACGGCATCACCTACTCCGGCGTGAACGTGAGGTTTCAGCTCGGCGACGAGCACTACGAGGTGGGCGTGCACGCCGGCGAGGTGGACGGGGTGACCTACTACCTGCTCGACCACCACGAGCTGTTCGACGGGCTGTACTGGGGTTACCGGTCGAACGAGCGCATCCGCCGCCGCCTGGGCCTGGCGCGGGCGGCGGCAGAGGTGATCGTCAGCTTCGACCTCGATCCGCTGGTGGTCGCCACCAACGACGCGGCTGCCGGCCTGCTCACCGGCATCGTCCGAGCCGATCCGCACTATGCGGAACCCTTCGCGCGCACCAGCTTCGTGCACATCATCCACAACGGCGGCTGGCAGTACTTCGACTGCTATGGCCGCTACGAGGACGGCACCGATCTGTTCGGGCTGTTCAACCTCCCCGGACACCACGCATCGCGGTTCACGGATCCGCGTGACGACGGCCTGTTCAACCTGATGGCCGCCGGCATCCGCTTCGCGGACCGGGTGTTCACCGTGAGCCCCTCCTACGCGCGGCAGATCGAGCAGAACTGCGACGGGCTGGAGCCGTTGCTGGAGGACGTGATCGGCATCAACAACGGCATCGCCCGCGGGTTCCGGCGCGGCGTCCGGCAGCGCCTGTCGCGCTCCGGGCTGGAGGAGCACCAGTATCCGCGGCTGCGCGCCCGTATCGCCGAGGACCCGTTGCTGCGCGCCAAGCTCGAACGGCGGTTCCCGGAGCTGCTGGCCGACGACCCGGACGCCGTCCGCTTCCGCAGCCAGGCGCGGCGGGACGAGGTCACCCGCATGCGCACTAAGCTGCTGGCGCAGCTCGAGTACGGGCTCACGGTCGATCCGGACCAGGTGCTGTACGTGATGATCCATCGGGTCAGCGACCAGAAGGGGTTTCAGATCCTGCTGGAGGCTTCCGAGGGGATCTTCCGCAACCTGGGCGTGCAGGCGATCCTGGGCGGTCCCATCGCGCCCAACGACCACCGTGCGGAGGAGCTCGCCGCCGGCATGCACGCCCTGATGGAGTTCTATCCGGGCGCGGTCGCCACGCGGATCGGCTACCAGGAGATCAGCCTGCCGCTGCTGGCCGCCGACGCGTTCCTGATGCCGTCCCAGTTCGAGCCCGGCGGCATCTCCCAGCTCGAGGCGATGAGCTGCGGCTGCCTGGTGGTCGCGCACGCCACCGGCGGCCTGCGCGACACGGTGACCCCGCTGCAGCTTCGGGGCTCGACCGTGAGCGGGTATGGCGTGCTGTTCGGCGACTACCAGGCCGACGCGTTCCTGGACGCGATGGCGCGCTGCACGTGGTTCTTCCGTCACGCCACGGCCGCGCAGATCCGCCGCGCCCGCAACAACGCGCGGCGCAACATCGTGTACTGGGACGGCGCCGCCCGCCGCTACCTGGAAGAGCTGCACGCCCTTCAGGAGACGATCCCGGCAGCGAACCTCCCGCCCCAATAACCGGAGCCCACGGGGCTCCGGTTATTGGCCCAGCCCCGCCTTTGGCAAGGATCTGGCGGCCCGGCCGCTCGCGCGGCCGGTACGCCAGGTCCTTGCAGGTACTCAGCTCCTCTATATGATTATGTGCACAACCTACTCGCTGGACGCGGCCGCGAGGAGCACCAGGGAGCGGGGGGCCGCGTGATAGGCCTCCTGGGGAGTGACGGGGAGGGCCTCGGCGAGGTCGCAGATGTCGTGCGGAGCCGGCAGCGCCGTGTCGATCGTCCGTCGCCACGCGCCGCCGTGAGGCGGGGCGGGGACCGCGAACTCGCAGGGTTCTTCGGCGGCGTTGAGGATCAGGTAGAGGTCGCTGGCCTCGTCCGGGACGCACACGGCAAGCCGGGGCTCTGCGCTACTCCATTCGGGCGGGGCGCCGCGCGGGTCCAGCCAGCGGATCTCCGAGCCGTCGTCTTCGTAGAACGTGTCGCGGCGCAGGGCGGGGTGGCGGGCGCGCAGCGCGATCGCCTCGCGGCAGAAGCGGGCGAGCTCGGCGTTGCTCACATGCAGGGTCCAGTCGTACCAGGACAGCTCGTTGTCCTGGCAGTAGGCGTTGTTGTTGCCGCCCTGCGTGTGGGCCATCTCGTCGCCGCCCAGCAGCATCGGCGTGCCGAGCGACAGGAACAGCGTCGCGAGCATGTTCTTGCTCTGCCGCAGCCGCGTGGCGTGGATCTCCGGGTCGTCGGCGGGGCCCTCCACGCCGTAGTTGGCGCTGAGGTTGTGGTCGCTGCCGTCGAGGTTGTCCTCGCCGTTCGCGGCGTTGTGCTTGGCGGCATAGCTGACCAGGTCCCGGAGGGTGAACCCGTCGTGCGAGGTGACGAAGTTGATGCTGTGGACGGGCCGGCGGCCGTCGTCCCCGTACAGGTCGGCGCTTCCCGTCAGCCGCGTGGCGAGCGCCGCGGCAGAGCCGTCACCACGCCAGAAGCGGCGTACGTCGTCGCGGAAGCGGTCGTTGAGCTCCGCCCAGCGGTCGCCGGGAAACTGACCAACCTGGTAGGCCCCGGCGGCGTCCCACGCCTCGGCGATGATCTTGGTGTCGCGCAGCACCGGGTCCTCGCCGATCCGCTCCAGGATCGGCGTGTTGGCGCTGAGGTTGCCGGACCGGTCGCGTCCGAGCACGGAGGCCAGGTCGAACCGGAAGCCGTCGACGTGCATCTCCACGGCCCAGTAGTGGAGGCAGTCGATGATCAGCTCGCGCACCACGGGATGGTTGCAGTTGAGGGTGTTGTGGCAGCCGGTGAAGTCCAGGTAGCGACTCGAATCGTCGGGGTCGAGCAGGTAATAGACGCTGTTGTCCAGTCCCCGGTAGGAGAAGGTGGGTCCGTCCGCGCCTCGCTCCGGCGAGTGGTTGAACACCATGTCCAGGATCACCTCGATGCCGGCGGCGTGCAGGGACTTGACCATCTCCTTGAACTCGCTGACCTGGCTGCCCGGCTCCGTGCCCGCGGCGTAGCGGCGCTTGGGGGCGAACAGGCCGATCGGGTTGTAGGCCCAGTAGTTGACCAGCGGCTCACCCGAAACCGATCCGGGGGCGTGCTCGTCCGACTCGGTCACCGGCAGCAGCTCGACCGCGGTCACGCCCAGCTCGTTCAGATACGGGATGCGCTCGGCCAGGCCGCGGAACGTGCCGGGGTGGGCCACGTTCGAAGAGGGATGGACGGTGAACCCGCGCACGTGGGTTTCGTAGATCACCGTCCGCGCGGGCGGATGGCGTGGCGCACGGTCATCGCCCCAGTCGAAGGCATCGTCCACCACCAGGCAGCGGGGGCCGTCGGCAGGCAGGTCCGTCGCGCGCAGGCGAGGGGGCAGGGCTCCGGTGAAGGCCCTGGCATACGGGTCGAACAGCGGTGCCTCCGCGTCGAAGCGGTGACCGTCCGCAGGCGCAAGGGGGCCGTCCACCCGGTACAGGTAGGCCTGGCCGGGGCCGACACCGTCGACGATGACGTGCCAGACGTCCCCCGTGCGATGCAGCGGAATCCGCGCGCCCGGCGCGGTGCCGTGTGCGTCGTCGAACAGCAGCAGGGTCACCGCGGTGGCATGCCGGCTGAACAGCGCGAACTGCGTGGCGTCGTCCAGCACGGTCGCCCCCAGCGGCTCCGGCCGCCCGCGGCGGGTGTTGGACGCCCCGGGAGAGCGGTGCACCGTGGTCAATGGGTACCACCGCCGGGGGCACCTGTGCCAGACGGTGGACGGCGGAGCAGGTTCCGGGGACTCGCCCCGAGTCCGTCGGATATGGCGCTCACGCGCCAAAACCGACAGACTCCTTGTTACCACGCCGGAAACGGTTTTGAGCCGTTCCGCTACGAGGGTCACGAATGGCGAATCGACTCACCTTTACCGTCAAGCCCCACCTCCCGGAGCGCCTGGCGCCCCTGGCCGAGCTGGCTCACGACTTCTGGATTACCTGGCACTTCGACGCCATCCGCCTGTTCATGCGGTTCGGCGCCGACGCATGGGAGCAGGCCCAGCAGAGCCCTCTACGGCTGCTCAGCGAGCTGCCGCAGGAGCGGCTCCACGAGATGGAGCGGGACAAGGCATTCCTCGCCCACATGGACCAGGTCATCGCCGACTACCACGACTACCTGCAGGCCGATCCGTGGTACTCGGGCCCGCGGGACGCCATGATCGCCTACTTCTCCATGGAGTTCGGCCTGGACGCCACCCTGCCGATCTATTCCGGCGGCCTGGGGGTGCTGGCCGGCGACCACCTGAAGAGCTGCTCCGACCTGGGGTTGCCGGTCGTGGGCGTCGGGCTGCTCTACCGCACCGGTTACTTCCGCCAGCGCGTCACCATGGACGGCCACCAGCTCGAGAGCTTTCCGGCCAACGACTTCTACAACATGCCACTCATGCTGTGCACTTCTGCAGACGGCGAGCCGGTGACGGTTACCGTGGATCTGGGCGGAGAACGGGCGCATGCGTGCATCTGGCGCGTCCGGGTGGGACGCGTGCCGCTCTATCTGCTCGACACCGACATCGACGCCAACGACCCGTCGACGCGTGAGATCACCGGTCAGCTCTACGTGTCGGACCGCCGCATGCGCCTGCGCCAGGAACTGCTGCTGGGCATCGGCGGCATTCGTGCGCTGCGCGCCCTGGAGATCCCGGTCGCGGTGACCCACATGAACGAGGGGCACTCGGCGTTCCTGGCCCTGGAGCGGGTCCGTGAGCTGATGCACGAGCACGGCATGGGCTACTTCGAGGCGCGGCAGGCCGTGTGGAGCACCACGGTGTTCACCACCCACACACCGGTGCCGGCCGGCAACGAGACGTTCGATCCGCACCTGGTGCTGGACCAGGCCAGAGTGCTGCGCTCCGCCCTGGGGCTGGACGAGCACGAGTTCCTGTCGCTGGGCCGCATCGGGCACGACGGCGACGCGCACGGCCAGTTCGGGCTCACGCCGCTCGCGCTGCGCCTGGCCGCGCACTGCAACGGGGTCAGCAAGCTGCACGGCCAGGTGTCGCGCCGCATGTGGCGCAGCCTGTGGCCGGGCGTGCCGGCGGACGAGGTGCCGATCTGCCACATCACCAACGGCGTCCACCTGCGGAGCTGGATCTCGCACGACGTCCAGGAGCTGCTGGTGCGCTACCTGGGGCCGGCGGTGGCCAAGCACGCTCCCGAGGTGGCGGTGTGGCGGCAGGTGGACAACATCGCCGACGAGGAGTTGTGGCGGACGCACGAGCGGCGCCGCGAACGGGTGATCTGGTTCGCCCGCCGGCGCATCGTGGCGCAGATGCGGCGCGAAGGGGCCGCGGAAGCCGATCTGCGGGCCGCCGAGGTGGCGCTGCGCCCGGATGCTCTGACGATCGGCTTCGCGCGCCGGATTGCCGGCTACAAACGCCCGGGCCTGCTCTTCCGGCAACCGGAGCGCCTGGTGCGGCTGCTCAGCAGCCGCGAGCAGCCGGTGCAGATCATCTTTGCCGGCAAGTCGCACCCCAACGATCACCAGGGCAAGGAGATGATCCGGCGCATCGTCCAGTTCGCGGCCGAGCACGACCTGCGCAGCCGGATGGTCTTCCTGGACGACTACGACATCAACGTGGCGCGCTACCTGGTCGCGGGGTGCGACGTGTGGCTCAACATCCCGCGCCGCCCGCACGAGGCCAGCGGCACCAGCGGCATGAAGGCGTCGGTCAACGGATCGCTGATGGTGTCCACTCTGGACGGCTGGTGGGACGAGGCGTACAGCCCCGACATCGGCTGGTCCGTGGGCTCGGGCGAGACCTACCAGGACGAGAACATCCAGGACGAGCTGGAGGCCGACGCCGTGTTCGCGGAGCTGGAGCACATGGTCATCCCCATGTTCTACGACCGCAGCATCGACGGCCTGCCGCGCGCGTGGATCGCCAAGATGCGGCGTTCCATGACCGTGATCGGCGAGCACTTCAGCGCGCAGCGCATGGTCGCCGAGTACCACGGCAACCTCTACGAGCCGGCGCTCGCGCACGCCCGCCGGCTGCGCGACTCGGGGTACCGGGACGCCGTGGAGCTCGCCGGCCACCTGCAGCGGCTGCACCACCACTGGCCGGGGATCGCGGTCGAGCAGCTCGACTCCGACAGCTCTGCCACGCTTGAGGTGGGCGACTCGCTGGACGTCACCGCGCGCATCCGGCTGGGCGGACTGGAGCCGTCCGACGTGCAGGTGGCGCTCTATCACGGCGCGCTGCCCGGCAGCATCGACCTGCAGCCGGGCGACGACGAGATCGTCGACGGCCAGAGCACGCCGATGGAGCTGATCGAACGGCACGGCGACTCGGCGACCTACCGTGCCAGCGCGGTGTGCCAAAGGACGGGGAGGGTGGCCGCGACGGTGCGCGTGATGCCCGACCATCCCTTCCTGCCCCATCCCTTCGTGCCGGGGCTGTTCCTCCAGGGATGACACGCACGCGCGGCATCATCATCGGAGCCGGGCGCGGCAGTCGCTTGATGCCTGCCACGGAGAACACGCCCAAGTGCTTCGCCGAGGTGGGCGGACAGCGCATACTCGACTGGGTGCTGGCGGCCTTCCGGGACAACGGCATCGACGATGTTTGCTTCATCGGCGGCTACCGGATCGACGTCGTCCGCGCAGCGTATCCGCGGCTCACGTTCCGGACCAACGCCAACTGGGAGCGCAACAACATCCTTGCCTCCCTGATGCACGCCGAGGATCTGATGGACGGGCCCTTCATCTGCTGCTACTCCGACATCCTGTTTACCCCGGAGGTCATTCGGCGGGTGATGAACGACTGCCACGACATCGCTCTGGTCGTGGACACGGAGTGGTCCGACCGCTACCGATACCGCACTGACCACCCGGCGGACGACGCCGAGAAGGTAATCGCGGCTGATGGACGGATCACGCGCATCCATCGCGACATTGGGGAGTCTGCCGCGTACGGCGAGTTCACCGGCGTCTCGAAGTTCTCCCGCTCGGGAGCCACGCTCTTGAGAGAGCACTATCATCGCTGCCGGCGCCGTTACGCCGGTGCCAGCTTCCGAGAGGCGCCGTCATTCGAGAAGGCCTACCTCATCCACCTGTACCAGGATATGCTGGAACAGGGCGTGCCAATCGCGCACGTCGACACGCCCGGAGAGTACATGGAGATCGACACCCAGCAGGACTTCGAGCTGGCGCGCGCGCACTGGGACGGCGGTGGCGCGCGTGGGTGACAATCGCGAGCGCTTCCTGTTTCCCACTTCGGTGGTAGGTTCCGTACCGCGACCACAATTCGTTCGCGACCTCATCGGTGCCTCCGGGTCCCTTGCCGCGGAGGACTACGGCGCGCGGATGGACGCCGCCGTCCGCTACGTCGTCGCCATGCAGGAGCACGCCGGTCTCGACGTGGTCACCGACGGTGAGTGGCGGCGCCGGTCCTACATCGGCGTGATTGCAGAGCTGGCCCACGGCTTCGAGCTTTCGGCCAACCCTGCCGACGGTCGCCCATGGACGGTGGTGGTAGACAGGCTGGCGCCCAAAGCGGCGGGGTTCATCGCTCGTGAGGTTGCGTTTCTCAAGAGCGTGACGTCGCGTGCCGTGAAAGCCACGTTGCCGGCACCGGCGCTGCTCGGCCAACGCATGTGGGATGCGCAGCGCTCGTCGCAGGCGTATCCCACGCGAGAGCAGTTCGTGCGCGACTGCGTGCCGATCCTGCGACGCGAGGTGGAACTGGTGTGTGACGCCGGGGCGGACGTGATTCAGATCGACGACCCGCACCTGTGCCTGTTCGTGGATCCCGACGTCCGGGCCGGCTACGAAGATCCCGACGCTGCGGCCGACTTCTCGGTGGACATGGTGAACCAGGTGTTGAGCGGTCATCACGCCATGGCTGCGGACGTGACGACCGCCGTGCACCTCTGTCGGCGCGCCGGTGCGCGTGCACGCGGTGAGCGCAGCCATCGCGGCGGCTACGCGCCGATCGTCGCCCAGCTCAATCGGCTGCAAGCGCAGCACCTGACGCTGGAGTTCACCACTCCGGAGGCCGGCGACATGCAGGTGTTGCGCGATCTGCGAGAGGAACTGCAGATCGGTCTCGGCTGCGTCAGCGTAACGCCCGGGCAGATCGATACCGCTGCTCAGATCGTGCAGCGGGTGGAAGCGGCGCTGCAATTCGTCGCGCCGGAGCGTATCACCCTCAACCCGGACTGCGGCTTTGCACCGGGCTCGGGCGCCGACGTCTCCATGGACGAGGTATACGCCAAGCTGACGGCAGAAGTCGCGGCCGCGCGTATGCTGCGGGAGACGGCACGCGCCGATCCCGGCTACTTCCGTTGCCGGACGAAGCGCCGATAGACCTCTTCCTCGGAGATCTACCGTGCCCGACCATCCCGTCGTGTCCCATGCCTTCGTGCCGGGGCTGTTCCTGCAGCGGTGGCTCGATCTCCCGGTCGCGAGGAAGTCGACACGATGCGGGTGCTGTGCTATCCAGAGCCTATGAGAAGCGGGAATCTGTCGATGACGAAGATGCGGTCCCTGCTTGGCGTCCTGATGCTGGGGATCCTCGCGAGCGCTGCGGCACATGCCCGCACGACGGCCGGCGATGTCACCGACCGCGACAGCCTCAAGGCATTTGTCGAGGAAACGAAGCAATTCATCGAGGCGATCACGGACGTCAACGAAGGAGCGCGGCTCAGGGAACGGCTAGGGGTGGAGGGCAACTTGAAGTCCGGGGAGATGTTCCTCGTGATCTTCCTGAAGAACGGATACCCCTTCATTCACGGGAACGATCGCGCGGCGGAGAGCAGGAACCTGATGGGCGTCGAGGATGAGCGCGGGCTGAAGGTCGTCGCGGAGCTGCTCGCCACCGCCGCAGCAGGCGGCGGCTTCGTCGAATACCACGTCGACGGACCGAAGACGGCCTATGCCGTCGAGTACACGTCGGGCATAACGGGCAGGACGTTCGTGCTGGTCGGTGGGTACGCCCAGGACGTCTCCCATGTTCCGATCACCTATGCCGATCTTCCTGAGCCTTCCGTGACCGCGTCGGAGGTCGTGGACCGGGAAACGCTGATCGCCTTCGTCGAAGAGGCGGCAAGGGCCTACCAGATCGGCGTGATGTCCGAGAACTTCCGCGGCCTGATTCCGGTCCGGAACACGTTTCGTCAGGAAGGCGGACACTGGAAGCAAGGTTCGATCTATCTGTGGGTCGTCAGCGGCTCCGGCATCATCCTGTTTCACGCAACGCAGAGCGATCTCGAGGGCAGGCTGGTCAACATGGATCGCGTGGACGTGAACGGCGTCAAGTTCGTGCACGAAATGATAAACGGCGCGCGCGAGAACGAGGAGGGCATGTTTCTCAGGTACAACTTCGACGATCCGACGGTCGAAGGCGATGAGGAGACCGGCTCTCCGAAGATCGGCTACGCCAAGGGCTTCCCGGTTCCGAACTCCGATCAGAAGCTCATCGTCGGCTCCGGGATCTTCCTTTCCGGCGAAGGAGGAGAGTGAGCGCGTTCTGGTGACGCATGGTGAACGTCTCACAACGGGACTCACGCCACGGGAACTCGGCCGTGCGTAATGCCTTGCTGGTCTATCCCGACCATCCGCCCTCCTATTGGGGCATCAACTACGCCCTGGAGTTGCTCGGCGCAAAGGCCGCATTCCCGCCGCTCGGGCTGCTCACGGTCGCGGCGATGTTCCCTCCGGAGTACGACCTGCGGGTCGTCGACATGAACGTCTCCCCCCTGGAGGACTCCGACCTCGACTGGGCCGACATGGTGTTCACGTCGACCATGATCGTGCAGCGGGAATCGCTGCGCACGGTGATCGAACGGTGCAACCGTGCCGGCGTGCCCGTGGTCGCGGGCGGGCCTTATCCGACCGCGTGCCACGAGGAGATCGCCGGCGTCGACCACTTCGTTCTGGACGAGGCGGAAGAGACCTTCGCCCGGTTCCTGCAGGACCTCGAAGCCGGCAGAGCCAAACCGATGTATCGCGAGCCGCGCAAACCCGATGTCACGCGGACGCCCATCCCGCGCTTCGACCTCGTCGAGCTGGCGGACTATCACGCCATGTGCGTGCAATTCTCCCGCGGCTGTCCGTTCGACTGCGAGTTCTGCGACATCACCAAGCTCTACGGCCGCGTGCCGCGTACCAAGTCGCCCGAGCAGATGGTCGAGGAGTTCGAAGCGTTGTACCGGCTGGGCTGGCGCGGCTACCTGTTCCTGGTCGACGACAACTTCATAGGCAACAAGCGCGAGGCCCTGAAGCTGCTGCCGGTGGTCGCCGAGTGGCAGCGCGCGCACAAGTTTCCGTTCCGGCTGTTCACCGAGGCGAGCGTGAACCTGGCGCGCATGGACACGGTGATGGACGCGATGATCGCAGCCGGCTTCAACGGCGTGTTCCTGGGCATCGAGACGCCCAACCCGAAAGCCCTGGCGATCACCAAGAAACCGCAGAACATCAGCACGCGCGAACCGGACTACCTGCTGAACGCGGTGCGCAAGATCCAGCACAAGGGCATGCAGGTGATGGGCGGGTTCATCCTGGGGCTGGACGGAGATGACGAGCGGGTGTTCGGTTCCCAGATCCAGTTCATTCAGGACGCCGGCATTCCGATGGCGCTGGTCGGGATGCTGACCGCCTTGAAGGGAACGGACCTCTACCACCGGATGCAAGCGGAAGGCCGGCTCCTTGACGTGCCCGCGGGAACCAGCACGACCACCCTGAACTTCGTGCCGCAGATGGACCCGGCGAAACTGATCGAGGGATACCTGCGGGTGAATTCCACGGTCTATGACCCCACCCTCGAGAACTACTTCGAGCGCTGCCTGACCTTGTTCGAGCACCTGAAGCCGCTGCCGCACGTGAGCCCGTCCCTGGCCAGGCACCAGGTCTATCCGGCGCTGATGATGGTGCGCGGGCGCCTTTCCCCCGGTCAGATCCCTGCCTACAGCACGTTCATCGCGAAGGTCTCCAAGGACCATCCCACCATGCTGGCGGAGGCGATCCGCCTGGCGGCGCTGGGTTATCACTTCGAGAAGTTCACCCGTCATCAGCAGATGTTCCAGGCGTTCAAGGAATTCCTGGATGCCGAGCTGACGCTGTTCCGGGAGACCGTTTCGCGTCCCGGGACGAATGAGGACGCGTCCGACGGCCGGAGGGAGGCGCTGCTGGCTCGCGTGGACTCACGCTACCGGTCGATACCGGCCGACTTTCGCTTCCACGCCGATGGTATCGACGACGCGGTAGCGTCCTTCCGGTCCGCGGTAGCGACGACTTGATCGGCCGATTCGGTCATCAAGCGCGAGACCGTCTACAAGTGGCCGGACCGGCGGATCGGCGAGTCCGGGAATCTGAGCAGGAGAGAGAAACGGTTCCCGGAGGCGGCCCTGCGAGACGTAGGGCTGCATGAGCGTCTTCGCCGCGGCTCGACCGGATCGCCAAATCGTGCAACGCACCGCTGCACAGATTCGTTGGCGCCGCAATCTGGCCCTGCTCCAGTCGATCTCCGGCTCACAGAAACTCCACGTGACCGGCCATCTCTCCGGCCTCCAGCACCTCGCGGATCAGCATCAGACCGCGGATGATCTGTCCAATCGGACGTTCTTGGTAGCATATACGACGCCGGCATGGCTGGAGTCCGTCGCCGCCAATCGCAGGAATTCATCATCCTGCGTGAAGATGACCCGGCCTTCGTCTCGCGCCCCGTCGCAGTTGCTCGCCGTCCGAGGCTCCCAGCGTTCCCGCTTCGGGAACGGTCAGGACATCCACGCCTCTGCGGCGAAGGCCCATGATGACCGCATTTGGGACCTGCTCATCTGTGAAGAACCGGGCTCTCGCCATGTCTGGTCTGAGTCCATGGGTCGGACGACCTCCGGGAGCGTTCTCGGACATGCGGGATTCTCACCGCGTAACCTCAAGTACATGCGCGCATGTTCCGCGGCGCGGGCCGGCGCGAAATAGTGCAGCAGGCCGCTGCACAAATCACGGAGCCTCTTGGATCGCGCTGTCCAGCCCGGGGTATAGACTGACTGTGCTTCACGTCGGGTGTGGTGGACGACAGATGATCAGTGCCATGATGGAGGAGCCTTGGTTGTCCGGGAACGAGAACGCGGTGTACCTTGCGCATCAAGCGCGACACCGGCTTCAGGTCGCTCGCTGACAAGCAATTACGGACTCGCTGGCCGGGTGCCTGTGGACGGCCATGGCGTACGGAGCCGACGGAACAGATACCATGGACATCAGCGGTAGCCAGATCCCAGGCGACTCCACCCAGACCGTCGAATCGACGGATCCGGGAATCTGAGCAGGACACGGTTGGAGCACATCGGCGAAATCGAGAAGAGGCTCTGGTCCAGCGCGGACAACCTGCGGGCCACCTCCCCATTCGCGAGCAACGAGTACTTCCTGCCCGTGATGGGGCTGATCTTCCTGCGCCACGCCTACAGCCGCTTCCTCAAGGTCAAGGCCGAGATCGAGCCCTCCCTTCCGAGGCGCGCCGGCAGGCCACGCGCACTCACCAAGGAGGACTTCTCCCGGAAGGGCGCGATCTTCCTGCACGCCGAAGCGCAGTTCGATCATCTCGTCTCCCTGCCTGACGGCGCCGACCGCGCGCAGGCGATCATCGATGCGATGGAGCAGATCGAGAAGGACTACGAGACCCTGCGCGGCGCCCTGCCCAAGGCCGAGTACCAGGAGCTCGACAACGACGCTCCGGGACCGTCGACCGCCTCTCGCATGATCTCCGGGCGGCGTTCCCGGACATGCGGGGATTCTCGCCCCGCAACCCCAAGTACATGCGTGCCTTCGCCGCAGCCTAGCCCAAGCGCGAAGTCGTGCAAGAGGTGCTTGCACAAATCACCTGGTACCACAACATCGCCTTGCTGGAGAAGATTGACGACGAGGGCGTTCGGCTCTGGTACGCCGCCAAGGCTCGTGAGGAGGGCTGGAGCCGCAACGTGCTCGCCGTTCAGATCGAGAGCCGGCAGCACGAGCGTCAGGGCAGCACCGTCACCAAACTTCCCTCGGACGCTGCCGACGGCCGACTCCGATCTGGCCACGCAGGTTTTCAAGAACTCGTACCTATTCGACTTCCTCGGCACCGCCGAACCGCGCACGGAACGGGAGCTGGAGAAGGGGCTCGTTGACCACATTCAACGGTTCCTGCTGGAGACGGGGCAGGATTCGCCTTCGTCGGACGGCAGGTGCCGCCTGAGGTCGGCGACAGCGACACCCCGATGACGCGCCACCATTTGCCTGGTGCTCTGCAAGGGCAAGGACCGCATAGTCGTGGAGTACGCCCTGCGCGACCTCGCCAAACCCCTCGGCATCGCGGACTGGGAGACCCGCTTGGTCGACGTCCTGCCAGACGATCTGAAGGGCAGTCTGCCCACCATCGAAGAGATCGAGGCGGAGCTCAATAGGGCGGATGGAGAGAAGGATGAAGTCGGCACCGTTACAGCTCAAGCTGGTGAGATTCACGGACACGCTGACGGGATTGCGACGTGCGATCAGGTGAAGCAGACCGTCTTCGACTTCCTCTACGGCGACGAAACGGGATTGCCCGAGTCGTACTTCGAGGACGAGATCACGGTGAAGTCGAACCTGGTCTTCGGCCACTTCCTCACACAGCAACAACACGGCTTCGCGCTGGCCGCGGGGTGACGAGGCAATGACTGCGACCTCGAATTCCCTCGCTGATTGATGAATTCGTTTCGCGGCAACCGACTGCGCGATCACCAACTGCCGATGAGCACCGCGTGGCTGCTCAACGACATCGCGGAATCCAAGGGAAGACAGGATCTGTTCTCCCGCCAGTCGCCGCAGGTCCTCAAGGCACTGCGTGACGCTGCCATCATTCAGAGCGCCGAGTCATCCAATCGCATCGAAGGCGTGACGGTCGGACGCGAGCGTTTGCACGCGCTGGTTCTTGGCCGATCCAGTCCTCGCGATCGGTCCGAACAAGAGGTGCAGGGCTATCGCCGTGCGTTGGAGGACATCCACTCCGGCTACGCCGATCTTCCCATCACTCCGGACACCCTGCTTCGCCTGCATGCCCTCTGCCAATCCGCCAGTGGCGACGCCGGTCAGTTCAAGCGGATCGACAACGACATCGTCGAGATGCACCCCGGACGCGCCCCGGTGGTGCGGTTCCGTTGCGCGCCGGCCGCGGAGACGCCGGCCGCGGTGAAGGAACTCTGCCACCGCTACCGGCACGCGCTCGACCAGGACCACATCCCACCGTTGGTCGCCATCGCCGCACTCGTGCTGGACTTTCTCTGCATCCATCCATTCCGGGATGGCAATGGGCGCGTGTCACGCCTGCTGACCCTCCTGGCGCTCTACCAACACGACTACCGGGTCGGCCGCTACCTGAGCCTCGAACGCCTGGTAGAGCAGGTCCGGGAGCGCTACTACGAGTGCCTGCATCTCAGCTCGCAAGGCTGGCACGACGGCAGGCACGAACTGACGCCATGGCTCGACTTCGCCCTCACGATCGTTCGTCGCGGCTATCGAGAGCTCGAAGAACGGGTTGGAGAGGTTCAGGCCCCGCGTGGCGCCAAGGCGGCGCTGGTTCTGGCCGCGATTCGCGCACAGCCGGGAGATTTCCGCCTGCAGGACCTGGAACGCGCATGTCCAGGGGTCGGACGCGAGTGGATTCGTCGCCTCCTGGCTGACATGCGGAGGTCGGGCGAGGTCACGTGCAGCGGTCGCGGCCGCGGCGCTCGTTGGCGTGTGTTGGCGAAAGAGGGTAGTAACTCCTGATCAAGGGTACGAAAGAGGGTATTGTCGCGAGCTGCTATTGCTGCTGTTGTTGCTGGACGAAGCGGCGGTAGACCTCTTCCTCGGAGAGCGCGTCGGAGTGGAACCAGGCTTCCTCGACCGCGCCGTGCAGCTCGTCGAGCGTGGCCAGGATGCTGCGCATCAGCGCCGCCAGGTCGGCCGGCGACAAGGCCGGGTCGTGCCGGTTGAGCGTCTCGATTGCGGTGCCGACGATGCGGGTCACCTCGACCGGGGCCACGTGGGTGGCGTTGTAGCGGGCCGCCTCCAGGCAGCCGCGCAGCGATGCGCCGCTGTCGCGGGTCAACAGCACGTCCAGCGCCGAATCGTCGGCCGCCACGGTGATGCCGCGCATGTCGGCGGCAATGCCGAGCACGTCCCGCAGGTCGTTGGTCGCCTCGTGCTCGGCCGCCCACAGGAGCATGCGGGCGACGTTCTGGGCGCGCTCGATCCAGCGCCCCAGCCAGATCAGGTTGTAGACGCGGGAGTCGGTCAGCCAGCGATCGGTTCCCAGGCTCATCGTTCTTGGATCCATGTCGTGCCGTTCCTTCGGAAGTTCTCGGACGGTCAGGCGCCGTTCCTGACGACGTAGGCCGTCGAAAGCAGTTCGAGCGCATCATCGAGCACGGCCTCGGTGTCGGCAAACCGCACCGCGGAAATGGCCGCGCACTCGGTGGCCGCGCCTGTCGACAGGAACGATCCGGAGACCGGGGACACGTCCGAGTAGTCGCGGCCGACGGCCAGCTTTATGTAGTCGCTGGCGGGCGGGAAGAGCACCCCGCGGGTGGGGTCGGCCGCGACCCAGCCGGACCGTGGATGGAGCACCTCCAGCCAGGCATGGGTCTCTCCCACCTGTCCGGTGAGCAGGCCGCTGACGTAGCGGCAGGGGATGCCCAGGGCGCGCAGCATGCCCAGGGCCAGGTGGGTCTTGTCCTGGCAGACCCCTTCCCTGGCTGCCAGCACCTGCTCGGCCGTGGTCGTGACGCCGGTGGCGCCGCGCCGGTAGCCGATCTCGCGGTGCACCCACTCGACGGTCGCGCGTACCGCCGCCAGCAGCGAGACGGCGTCGCCTGCGACCTCCCGCGCCACTTCCGCGACGCCGTCGGGATCGACCAGCGGCGACCGGAACGCGAAGTCGAAGCCGTCCGGCAGATCGGTGACCTCGTCCACGCCGACGTCGTCGGGCGCTGGAGCCGTGACCGCCAGCCGGATCCGTCCCGCCGTGGCGACCACCAGGCGGTCGTGCGGTGCGACGATGCGGACGCGCTGCACGCGGTTGCCGAAGCGGTCGCGGTACTTCACGGAGCGGCCCTCGGGCCGGGTCCACAACTGCTGGTCCAGCGGTTCCTGGGAGGCATCGGCAGTGGGAGAAATGCGGAGATGATTGTCGTTGTGCAGGACGCAGTCGGAGTAACCGTAGTGCGCTGCGTAGATATACGACGCCGTGACCGTCTGTGCAGCTAGCCGAGCACCCACGTGGGCTTGCACAGTCCCCCCGAAGAGTTGTTGGTGATGCGCCCGCCTTCCAGGGCGACCCGGGTCAGGCCGCCGGGGAACACCGTGACCTCCCCGTCCGCGCCCTGAATGGCGAATACCCGCAGGTCCACGTGGCGCGGCTCCAGCATGCCGGTGCGCTCATTCAAGACCACGTGCCGGGAGAAGTCCAGCGCCTCCTGCGCGATGAACATCTCCGGATTCTCCAGGATGCCGTGCGCCACGCGCGTCTTGTACGCCGGGCCCAGATCCGGCATCACGAACACGCCGATGCCGCCGTACCCGCCGCGCGCCTTGATCACCAGGCGCTCGAGGTTCTCGAGCACGTAGCGGCGCTGCTCGCCATCCTGCAGGTTGTAGCTCTCCGCTTGTGCCAGGACCGGCGGCTCGGCCAGGTAGCGCTCGATCATGTCCGGGACCCACAGGAAGACCAGCTTGTCGTCCCCCACGCCGGTGCCGATGCCGTTGACCAGCACCACGCGGTTGTCGAGGTACGCCTCGCGCAGGCCGGGGACGAACAGCTCCAGGTCCTCGACCCGCCGGTACACCACGTCCACGGCGTAGTCGCCGTCCAGGGTACGCGCGTACACGCGCCCGTCGTGGCCGACGTAAAGGTCGGCGCCCTCCACCAGGGGAATGCCGAGCAGGTCCGAGAGGTAGCGGTGCTCGAAGAAGGCCGAACCGTACCGCCCGTCGGTCAGCAGCACGCAGGCGGGGGAGGGGGAGTCGCACAGCGACCGGAACATCTGCAGGTACGCGTCCCGGATGGCGTACGGGGTGATGTCGTAGCCGGAGGCGAGCTCGGGAACGACGCGCGATGCGATCTCGACGGTCTTGAGCTGGTAGCTGATCCCGGACGGGATGCGCAGGTTGTCCTCCAGCACGACGTAGCGTCCGTCGCCCAGGTGCACGAGATCGACGCCGTAGATGTGCACGAACAGGTCCCGCGGCGGCCGGAAGCCCTGCACCTCCGGGTAGAAGTGGCGGGAGGTGTAGACCACGTCGTCCGGCACGATGTCCTGGCCGCCGCCGTACAGGTCCACCAGGAACCGGTTGATCGCCTTGAGGCGCTGCGCGACGCCGGCGGCGATCCGCTGCCAGTGGTCCGGCGGGACGATGCGGGGAATCCAGTCGGCCGGCGTGGGCCGGAACCGTTTCGGGTCCAGGTAGAAGGTGAACGCGTCCAGACTGACTTGGCGGGCTGCGTCCTCCCAGCGGCGGCCCAGCTCGGCGGCGCCGAGCTCCTCCAAGGTGTGAACCAGAGGCCCGTAGTGATCGCAGATACGGCCGTCCGCATGCTGCCACTCATTGTAGGTCATGTCCTTGGGCCTGTCCTCACCGACGAAGGGCCATCGACTCCGAGGCAAACGAGAAGATGGGTATTAGAGGGTCGAGCACGTCGCCGGAGTCATACGACAGTCAAAGGGGCATTGACAAGCCGGCCACTGCATCTTATCCGTGACTCGAGGCTGCAGGTCCATGCTTGATGTGTTGACGTAAGCAATGTGAATCTGAGCCAACGCAAGCAGGAGGCGAAGCACGAAGGATGACCGAGAACCTTGAAGCTCTGCCTATATACGTCGAGGGCGAGTCGACTTCGCCTCGTGATACGTCAGTGCTAACTATCGTGTCGGCGATGTGACTGGCTGACGCCCTATGGTCGACATCAGAATACCAGCGAGTTCCATAGGATACGATGATCGTGAAAACCTCACTCTATTTGAACTCCCAATGTCTAAACAAATCAGTCGCTTCCCCCTCTAGTTCAACGTACAGATCGTAATCGTGAAGCCAAGCGGTGAGCACGTCTCGCACGCCGGACCCATGAGTCTTTTCTGCCACGACGGTACGCCACCATCGGCCATCAAGGGAATTCGCACTCTCCCAGTTTTCTCTCACTGTAAAGCCATTCTGATGAGTTCGACGCAGAACCTCCGGGCGCGCATCCCACGCCGACGAGTAAAGCTCCCGCGCACCGTCGGGCGCTTCGTTCTCTACAACGGATTGCATGTTCCACGGAACATTAGCGAAGCATTTCGCCTCATCATCCCAACAAATGCTAAGTCCAGTCGTCCCACTACCCGTAGCTCGAACGATAAAGTGCCTCAGTTCTCTACTTTGGGTGCTCCTCTCCTTTATTGCCTCTATCCATGATTGTATCCAGGAAGACGTCGTATTGATCCCACGGTGCTCATCCCAAAGCATCTGCGCAGCGCAGTTTATGGGTTTCTCATAACACTCCCTCCAACGTGGCTGAGTCGCATCATCTCCCGTCGACACGCGCGGTAACAGCTCGCCCAATTCGCGCATCAATGCGTGTTCCGGCATCACTATGGGTTCGATCCCAAGCCGCTGCCCAATCAACTGATTGCTCGATGTCCATATGGCCAACATGGCCTCCGCGCTATTCGTTGGCAGGTCATTGTCCGTTTCGATCAGAGAGTACCGCCAACGTTCATAACCCTTTCCATCCGTTCTTGAAATCGACTGAAGGAAATCCGGAAGGGAGCCGATAGGAATATAGCTGTGAAGCGACTGGAAGCGAGCGTAATATCTCATCAATACGCACTTAGCTTCGTGATCAAGATTCTTAAAAAGAATAGATAGATCATGGCCGCGGCCGCGCGGCACACTCTTGCGTACATCCTCAACGGAAATGTCAAGGTGGGCGGCCGCGATGACTTTGAGGCTCTGTTCCAAGCCGGAATAACAGGCCGCGATGAACATCCACTGATTGGCTATGTCCGTTCCGGTGTGTAAGTCGCGACCGGCTGTGTCGCGCTCATACGCACTTCGTGTCTGCCTTAACGCAACTGTCAGCCGCTGATGCTCGTCCCACCACTTCGCCAATGCCATCTCATCCTTCCTTTTGCCGCCTAGCTGGATTCCCGCTTGTCCATCTGTTTCGCTGTAGTGCGGTTCTACTCTCCTGCAAGGACTTCCAAGGCAAGTATAGTCTCCGGTTCACATTCCTTCCTGAGTCCTTTTGTTAGAACCCGCTGAGTACTTCAACGTTCTCTGCAGGGCGAGTCACCGAGCATTCTGGTCCGTCGACGACGGGCATCTGAAAGGTGGGCATAAAGCGGATCTGAGGTCAATAGCTATTGCAGAGCAAGTTAGATGTGTGGATCGGGGTATTCTCCGGTTTGATTTTATATCCTCATTATTGCGCGTAGGCAAGTGGGCGACGGGGATATGCCATCCGGTGTCCTGGGAAACACTGCTTCCTGGAGAGCATCTTGGGGAGCACGATTACAGGTCGAGCGCTATGGCAAGTCGGCGCTGCTGTGCGCATCGATCCGCAGTTCCATGCCTTCCAAAGGGTCCAGATTGGTCCGGTAAACGTGCACGGGCCGCCCGAACTCGGGGCGCGGGCGGGTTGGGTCCCGTGAGCCTGCCGGTCGCTCGCGGCTTGAGCATCATTCGGCGGCACGCTTCCAGGGGCGCCGCAAACAAGAGAATGGCGACTGATCGTCGCCTGCGTGCAGCGAACCTTCCGGACAAAGCAGGATGTTCGCATCGATTGAGCACCGCGATCGCGTGCCGATCGCCTACACCGTCACGTTGCCAGCATGTCGTCGTCGAGGATGAGATGCAGGTCGGCCGGGGCGACCTGCATCGGGCTCTCACAGAACACACGGTACGCCTGCGTGGCCCGTTGCTGGTCCGATTGTCGCTCGGCGAGGTAGCCGATGAGCGCTCCGCTGATCACGTCGCTCATGCGCCTGCCTTCCTCAGCCGCGACACGTAGAACCTCCCTGGCGAGCTCGTCCTCCAGCAGCGTCCCGCCCCTCTGTTTCACGCTTCGAGAATGCGTTAGAGGTTTACTGTTGTCAAGATGAACGGCGTCTGGATCATCCGCTCGGTGCGCAGGCGAACGCCATCGACCGCCGTCGAATGCAGTAGAGGGAATCCTGATCGGTCATCGTAAAGGGGAGTCATTGTAGAAGCAGAAGAACATGCAATCGTTACAGTAAACCATTTAGACCGGTTAGAGATTCGCCACGGGCGTCATGATGCAAACTACTGGAGGAGGTGAGTCAGTCGTCCTTCCTGATTATACCCGTCATTTGATGCGACAGTTGCTCTGCGAATCTGTCCTCAATTGCCTCTATCGCGTCCACCAGGAGCGGCTGTGCAAAATCCCCCTTCTCGTTCCGCAACAGCGCCGTCCAGATCGACGGATAATATCGCACTATCATTCCAAGAATGTAAGAAACGAGATAGAGTTTCACGAACTCGGTCAGTTTGTCGCCGTTGGGGAAGTCCGACATCACGACCATGTACTCACCCTCACCCCCATAGTGCGATACGGGAAAATCCAGGTCAGCAACGTTCTGTCCGCGGACAAAGATCAGGCAGTCTCCTGCATCGTCGGCTTGCCTGAGACCTGGCGCGATCTGATTCGATGATCCAACATGGACGTCTGGTCTATCGGCAAGCGTCTTCAGCTCCTCAGGGATTCCGACCAACGGGAACGCGAGGTGCACCTCAGGGTGCGATGCGATTCTCGCGCCACGATACATCTTGGGCCGTTGCCCGGTAAGCTCTGGGTACGCCAGTCCTGTTTGGAGTAGACGGGAAATCAGATCTTCAAGCGTCAATTGGCTCCCGTCGGCTGCAAATCGAACCTGTCCCAGCTGCTGACCGGTTGAAACCATCGAGTCTGTGGCACCGTCGAAGAGATGCAGCGTCTTGAGATGCCAACAAACATCCATTAGTTCACGAAAAGTCCCGTCAGTCGCTCGAATCCGAAGCTTGAGAACATTCTTTATCCCGCCGGCAAGCGTGTTCCGCCAGTCAATCGTTTCGAGACCGTGCCCCGGTTTGAGTGATTCCTCCTTCTTCGTGGAGTCGTTTGCCAGGACCACACCCCTGCAGCACGCCAGGATCCCGTAGTACAGAAGCAACGGCTTGACGCTCATCTCTGCGCGCTCTGCGTTCCTGAAATACTCCCGGCCGTGCGCGAAGCATGCGCTGATCTGACTCACTTTCGCGGTATTCGCTTCTCTTCCATGGGCTTTGTAATACCACTTCGCAACATAATCATGCGATTCGAAACGCGATATCGTCTTCCAGTGAATGTTCTTGACCACGGTCGTTATCCCTTTTGTTCGGCCGCTTTCGTGCGTTCCCCATGCTGTCCCATTGGGTGCAACTCTGCTTAGTGACGATACCGTAGGTTAGGAGACACCGGCGAGCGAGAGATTGTCCGGAAGTTACACCGCCTACATCGTAAGCGTCCGCTGAACCCCACCTTACGAGGGCTGAAGTAGCAAGCGATCGTCC
>JAPPNY010000066.1 GCA_028818385.1 Spirochaetaceae bacterium | reverse complement strand
TGAACCGGCTGATGCAGCGGATCGAGGCGCGGGCCCGGGGGCGGGGGGGCGGCCGGCCGCGCGGCCGGTACCTCCTCCTTGCGAGGCTGGGGCTTGGGTGGCGCAGGCGACTCGGGCGGCGGCGGGGGTGTCGCCGGGCGCGCCGGTACCTCGATCGGACGCCGGCGGATGACGACTTTCCGTTTCACCGGCGGCCGGGCGGGCTCCGAGTCGCTTGCGGCTTGAGGCTCGGGCCGCTTCTTTATGAGCGTTACCTTCGGCTTGGGCTTGCTCTCCGTTTCGTCTTCCGGCGTTCTCTGCGCGCCCTTCTCGTTCTTCTCCGCCATGTCTCTGCTGCCCGCCCCCTACTCGTCGCCTTCCGGCGGTTCCTCGATGATCACCACGTTCTCTTCAAGCAGTTGCCGTATGCCCGCCACGTCGTCCGGGCTGAGACCGGGCACGCCGGAGAGCTCGGTCTCCGACATCGACATGAGAGCTTCGGCCTCCTGGACTCCGGCTGCCGCCAGCGCATCGGTGACGTGCTGCTCGAGCCCCAGTTCCGAGACGGAGGTGATCTCCTCGACCTCTTCCACCACGTCGACCTCTTCCACCACGTCGACCTCTTTCACCGCGCTGACCTCTTCGGCACCGCTGATCTCTTCGGCTCCGCCGACCTCTTCGGCCACGTCGCCGGCAGGTGCAGCTTCCGCGACCGGCACGCCGGCCTGATCGGCGGGCGGCGGAGCTTCGTCCCCCTGCTCTACCTGCTCTACCTGGTCCACCTCGTCCTCTTCGACGATCTCCACCGTCTCGTCGAGAAGGTTGCGGATCGTCGAAATGTCTTCGGAGGTCAGGCCGCGGGTGGCTGCAAGCTGGTCATCGGACATTTCGACCAGATCCTCGATGCGTTCCACGCCCTGCTCGGCCAATGCCGCCGCGATGCGTTCGGGCACTCCCGGCAACTCCGAGATGCGGTCGATCTCCTGCGCCTCGTCTTCCGAGAACAGCGCCGCCGCTTCCCGTTTCTGCTCTCCGCCCAGATCCATGTCCGCGACCTGGGCGCGGGTCTTGACGTCGATGTTCCAGTCCACCAGGCGGTTCGCGAGCCGGACATTCAGTCCCTGGCGGCCGATGGCGAGCGAGAATTGAGCATCGTGGACGACGGCCAGGGCATGCCGTGTCGCGTCGTCCACGATGATCACTTCTTCGACCTCCGCCGGCTGCAGGGCGTTCCTGATGAACACGGCAGGATCGGGATCATACTTCAGAACGTCGATCTTCTCGCCTTCGAGCTCCCGGACAACCGCCTGGATGCGCGCGCCACGCATGCCGACGCAGGCTCCGACCGGATCCACGTCATCGCGGGTGGAGTACACGGCCATCTTGGTTCGGTAGCCGGGCTCCCGGACCATCTTGTAGATCTCGATCGTGCCATCGTAGATCTCCGGCACCTCGAGCTCGAAGATCTTGCGCACGAACTGCGTGTGCGTACGCGACAGGATGATCTGCAGGCCGGTGGGGGTCTTCTCCACTTCGTAGATGAGGGCGCGGATGCGGTCGTTCGGCCGATACACCTCCCGCGGGCTCTGGTACTTTCGCGGCATGATGCCTTCCGTCCTGCCCAGGTCCACGAAGATGGCGCCGTTCCGCTCGCGCTGGTGGTAGCCGATGATCATCTCACCGACCTTGTCCTCATACTCCGAGTACAGCGTGTCCTTCTGGATCTCGCGAAGGGTCTGTCGAGCGCGCTGCTTGGCGCTCTGGATGGAGACGCGATCGAAGTCGCGCGGATTGATCTCGATCAGCAGCTCGTCGCCGATCTCCGCCTGATCGTCGTACCCCAGCGCGTCCTGCAGCCCGATCTCCGTGACCGGGTCGTCAACCACGGCGACGATGCGCTTCTGCGCATAGATGGTGACATCGGTGGCGTCATCGTTGAAGCGGATGACGGCGTTCTCGGACGTGCCGAATCGGCGCTTGTAGGCTGCGAGCAGCACGTCCTCGACCGTCTTGACGATCAGGTCCTCGGAGATGCCGCGGTCCTGTACGAGCTGGCGGATCGCCAACGCCATCTCACTGGACATCGGTTCCGTCCCCAAGTCCGTCGTGATTGCTTCGGTCAATCATGTCTTCGCTCAACCGTCCCTTCCTGATCCGTCCTGTCTCGATCTCTCGCTCTGCCGTGCCGGTGTGAAGCGTTACTATACCGTCTTCGGCCGACAGGATGACGCCCCGCACCCAGTCGTCACCCACCAGCACCGCCACCGTCCGCCCGCGGAAGATCGCGTACTCGTGCGGCGACTTGAGCTGGCGCTCGGTCCCGGGCGTACTCACCTCCAGCCGGGCGTCTTCGGCGCCGGGCACCAGTGCCAGCCGATAGCGCACGGCCCGCGCCAGCTCCGCGCAGTCGTCCACCGTCATCGCGCCGGCCCGGTACACCACCAGGCGGACCAGGCTGCGCCGCGCGAGGCGTGCGGCGTCCAGCTCCACCAGGGCAAAGCCGTACGAACGTACCGCCGGCTCCACTTCCGAGCGCACCTGCTCGGCGAAACCGCTCAACCGCACGCCGTCGTGCTGCCGCGCCGCAGGTTCCGCAACGGACGGCGAGGCGGCCGCTGCCGCGTCGTCATCGCCGCCGGCGCCGTACTGACCGTCGCCGTTCCTCACCTCCCCGGACAACCTGTCACCTCACCTCCCCGGACAATCCGGACTCCGAGGCCGACGCGAGTCCCGCGACTCACGCCGCCGCCTCAGGCACAAAAAAGGAGTCGAACCCATCGACTCCCACCGATACGACCCCGCCGGGATCACCGCTCCGTGCGGCTTGCCGGCGCATGATCAAGGTAGAGCGGATCGGGCGAGCCGGTCAAGGCCGGGGGTGTCGGAGCGGCCGGCTCAGCCCAGCGCGACGGTCACCACGCGGGTTTCCCGCACCCCGCAGCGCGCCAGCACCAGAGCACATTCATGCGCGGTCGCTCCCGTCGTGAACACGTCGTCCAGCAGTATGACCCGCGCCGGCAGCGGCCGTGCGGCGGCGGGACGGATGCGGCCGGCGACGTTGCGCGATCGCGCATCGTAGTCGAGCCGCTTCTGGGGCGGCCCGGAGCTGCGGCGGAGCGCGTGGTGGACGGTGCAACCCGTGCGGCGGCGCAGACTGCGCGCGATCAGTCCGGTCTGGTCGAATCTCGTCGACGTCCGCTGCAGCGGACGTCGCGGTCGAGCCGGAACCGGGATGACGTGACTGTCCCCGTCCACGAGCCCGGCAGTGTGCAGGGCGCAGGCGAACAGGTCGGCCAGCCGCGTTCGCGCCCTGAACTTGTAGTGGTACAGCAGGCGCCGGGTCGCGCCGGTATAGGCCAGAAGCGACGTGTTTGACGCGAACGCGTAGTCCCGGTTCCGGCACCGCGTGCACCGGTTCGTCTCCGACATGAGCTGGCGGCTGCATGTGAGGCACCGGCGTCCCGTGATCACCTCCAGCCGCGACCGGCAGGCGGCGCACACGGGAACGCGGCAGTCGCCGGCGCACGTCAGCGCAGCGCCGCACGCCAGGCAACGTTCCATGAGCGCGTGCGTGATCAGCGCTCGCAGCGCGGAGCCGCATGCCGCGGTGCCGCTCACCGGACGCGCCGCTGCCACTCGTGCAGAAGGTTGAGCGCGTCGATCGGGCGCAGGATGCCCAGGTCCAGCCGCAGCAACTCGTCGATGACGGCAGCGCCGCGCGCCGGCTCCCGGCCGTCGGGGCCGCGGGCGTCGAACAGGGGCGGCTGCGCCGGCGCCTCGGTCTGCGCCGGGGGCTCTGTCGACCGCGCGCGGTCCGCTCGCGGAGAGTCTTCGAGATACCGCGCGGCCAGATCGCTGACGCCGCCCGGGATCCCGGCCATGCGCGCGACGTGGATGCCGTGCGAGCGGTCGGCCGGCCCGTCGACCACCGTCTTCAGGAACACGACGTCGCCGTCGCGCTCCATGACGGCCATCGACCGGTTCACGAGCCGGGGATGCTCCAGAGCCGTCAGTTCCCGGAAGTGGGTGGCGAACAGCGTCTTGGCGCGCACGGCGGAAAGCAGATGCTCCAGAACGGCGCGGGCGATCGCCAGCCCGTCGTCGCTGCCGGTTCCCCGGCCGATTTCGTCCATGATCACCAGGCTGGCCGGGCGCGCCAGGCGCAGGATGCGCGCCGTTTCGGCCATCTCCACCAGGAACGTCGACTCCCCGCGTGCGATGTTGTCGCTTGCGCCGACCCGACAGTAGACGGCGTCGACGACCCCGAGGCGCGCCTGCTCGGCGGGCACGAACGAGCCGACGTGTCCCATGATCGCGATCAGGGCCGTCTGCCGCAGATAGGTGGACTTGCCGGCCATGTTGGGTCCCGTCAGCAAGACGACCCGTTCCGAGGTCCCCAGGTCGATCCCGTTCGGGATGAAGGCCCCGCTTGGCATGACGGCCTCCACTACCGGATGCCGGCCGCCGCGGATCTCCAGGACGTCCTCGTCCACGAAGGTCGGACGGGTGTAGCCGAGCTCGGTGGCAGCCGACGCCAGCGACTGCGCCAGGTCGACCTCCGCGACCGCGGCGGCCCGTCTCAGCAGCTCGGCCGACCGCTCGGCGACCCGTTGCCGCAGCGCGACGAGGCCGGCCCGCTCCAGCTCCTCCCGGTCGGCCTGCGCCCGTCCGATGCGGGCGTCCAGGTCCATGAGCCGTTCGGTCGTGAAGCGTTCCGAGTTGGCAAGGCTCTGCCGGCGGATGAAGTGGCCGGGCACGCGGCTCAGGTTCGGTTTGGTGATGTCAAAGAAATAGCCGAGCACGCGGTTGTGCTTCAGCCGCGCGGACGCGATACCGGTTTCCGTCCGCACCTCGTCGGCGTACTGCGCAAGTTCCCGTTCGGCCGTCTCGGTGGCGGCCTGCAGGCGGTCCAGCTCCGTGGAGTGGCCGGCCCTGAACGCCGTGCCTTCGGGCGCGTCGCACAGGGCGTCACGCAGCGCTTCGAGCAGCGGTCCGAGGTGGTCGTCGTGAACGCGGAGCGCCGCGGCCAGCCGGGGAACGCAGTCCGCCAGGAGGTCGGCGACGGTGAGCGCGCACTGCAGGCAGGTGCGGATCGCCAGCAGCTCGCGCGCGTCGGAACGGCCCAGGGAGCTGCGCGCCGTCAGCCGCTCGAGATCCCGAAAGCGGTCCAGCTCCACGCGCAGGCGGGACAGCAGCGCCTGATCGCGGAACAGCGCTTCCACGTCGTCGAGGCGGCGCTCGATCGAGTCCCGATCGCGCAACGGCGCCAGGATCGACCGGCGCAGCAGCCGTGCTCCCACGGCAGTCCGCGTGCGATCCAGGGTCGCGAGCAGGGTGTGCTCGCGACCGCCGTCGAGGAGATTGGCGGTGAGCTCCAGATTGCGTTGCGTGGGCTCGTCGATGCGGAGATGTGCGTCGACCGCCTCCACGACGAGGTCGTCGAGGTGGGGAGCATCGTGCAGGGCGTGCTGCCGGATGAAACCTACCAGAGCGCCGGCGGCCCGCACTTCCGCGTCGGTGCGCCCCAGTCCGAACGAGCGCAGGTCGATCACGCCGAACTGGCGGCACAGGATCTCGTGGTTTCCCTCGGCGTCGAAGTGCCAGTCCGGATAGCGGTTGAGCACCAGGTCCGGCCGTTCCGCCAGCACGCGCTCCGCCGGCGAGCCAGCGTCCAGCAGGCTTTCCTGGACGATCAGCTCGCGCGGTGCCAGACGCTGCATGTGGTCGCGCAGCCACAGCTCCGTCTGGCCGGGCGGCAGGCGGGTGGCTCGCAGTTCGCCGGTGGAAAGATCGGCCCACGCCAGCGCCAGGGCCGCGCCGCCGTCGGCCAGCGCCGCCAGGTAGTTGTTGCTGGCATGGTCGAGCAGGCGCTCGTCGACGATCGTTCCCGGGGTGACCACCTCTACGACCCGCCGCTCGGTCAGCCCGCCCTCGGGAAGCCCGACCTGCTCGCAGACAGCCACCTTGCGTCCGGCCCGCAGCAGCTTCGTCAGGTAGGTCTGCGCGGCGTGATGGGGAACGCCGCACATCGGCACGCCGTTGCGTTTCGTGAGCGCGATGTCCAGGATCGGCGCGGCCTGCTCCGCGTCCTCGGCGAACATCTCGTAGAAGTCCCCGAGCCGAAAGAACAGGATCGCACCCGGCTGCGACGCCTTCAGACGCAGATACTGCCCCATCATGGGGGTCCGTCCGCTCATCCGCTGCAAGCGTACCCGTGCTCGAGGTAGTCCTGCAGCATGAGTGCGGCCGCCATGCGGTCTATCCGGCCGCGGTCGCCCCGGCGCCGCCGGCGACCGATCGCGGTGGCTGCGGCGCGGCTGGTGAACTGCTCGTCCCACGTGCAGGCGGGGACCCCGCCGGCGGTCAGCTTCTCCGCAAGCCGTTCGGCGCGCACGCCGAGCGGCGTCGGCGTGCCGTCGGTGCGGACCGGATGCCCGATCACGATCAGCCGAACCTCGTGTTCGCGGCAGGTGCCGAGGAGTTCGTCGAGCAGCGCCGCTTCGGTCGTGGCCGGCAAGGTCGCCAGCGGAGAGGCGATGACCCCGGCGGGATCCGACAGGGCCAGGCCGATGCGCCGCGTACCCAGATCCACGCCCAGGAGCCGCCCCCGGGCGCTAGCGTCGGGCGGCTCGCCGGGCAAGCTCAGCGATGACCTCGTCGGTCAGGTCGACGTCGGTATCCCAGTGCAGCACGTCGTCGGTGTCCAGAATCACCGTGTAGCCAAGCTCCTCTGCCACGTAGGGGAGCGCCTCCGCCAGCTCGCCGATGAACAGGTCCGATGTCGTCAGGTCGTGGTACATGCGTTGCAGTCGGTCGTTCATCACGCGCACGTACTGCGACAGGTGATCCTTCATGTCGAAGACCTGCTGTTCGAGCCTCAGCGCCAGACTGCGGTTCCCGTCCTGCCGTGCGCGGAGGAGATCCAGCTCCAGGATGTGGATCTCCTCCTCGATCTCCTCTCGCTCGGCGATGACTTCCGCACGCCGTGCCTGGTAGGCCCGGAACGCTTCCGAGTCGAGGTAGAAGGCGCGCACGACCCTGTCGAGATCGACGACGCCCATGCGGGTGATCAACTCCTGGGCGGTCGCGGGCGCCGGCAGCGCCAGCAGCGCGGCGACGAGGGCACACGCCGCTGCGGGCAGCTTTCCTCGCCGCTTGCGCATCATCATCCGAGCCGCTCCGGCCAGCATGGCGACGCCCGCCCGGGGACCGCCGGTAACCTGCCTCAGAACGTGTCGCCGCCGAGTCCCAGGACGAGATTCATGCCGCCCAGCGGGCCGCTGCTCTGGGTGCCGGGCGGGTCACCGAGTCGGCCGTCCTGGAACGCGAACGGCTTGGCGAGGTAGAGCCGCAACGGCAATTGCGGCACCGCGAAGCGAAGGCCGAAGCCGGCGCTGAAGTGGACGTCGTCGAGCGACGTGTTGCCGATGGCGCCGCGGTCGTCCCACAGCAGGGCGGCGTCCAGGAACGCGACGCCCCAGATGATCTGGGGATCGATCGGCACCCGCAGCTCCAGCTTGTTGTCCCACAGCGCCTCGCCGTCGAGCACCGGCTCCCACCCCCGGCCCACGCTGGTTCCATCGATGATCAGCAGGTCTTCCTGGCCCAGAACCTGGTCCCAGCACAGTCCCGGATCGCCGTCGTTGACGGCGCCGCAACTGCGGAGTTGGGGAAGGATCACGGAGAAGCCGGTGTGGCCGGCGAGCACGACTCTCAGGTCGAACACGTCGGACACCGGTAGCTCGAACAGCGTGGCGAAGGCTTCGGCCTGGCTGTCGAGGACGATGAAGTGCCGGTCTCCGGACAGCGGCCCGCCGGTCAGGGTGACGCGCTGGCTCAGCAGTGTCCCGGCGGTGGGATTCAGGAAGAAGTCGCGCCGGTCCCATGCCACGCCCGTCCAGAGGCTGTTGACCACGCTCCAGCGCTCGAACTGGTCGCGGATCGTCTTGTCGAAGGGCCGGTTGACCTGCGGGTCGTAGACCAGGAACTCGAGGCTGGAGCCGAATCCGCCACGCACGATGACGCGGCCGAGCAGGGTGTCGAACCGGTAGCCGCTGGAGACTTCCGCCGAGATCGCGAACGTGTCGTACTGCATGGTGTACTGGTCCGGGATCAACGTGCCGGAGCTGTAGTCGTCCTTGGAGACGTAGGGGTCGGGCACGGCCTGCTCCGACTCGGCGTCGGTGAACACCGGGTGGAGGACATCCTGCGCGACGCCGCGGACCACGGAATGCTCGCCGCCCAGGGTGATCCCCGCGGACCACGGTTGACCGAGGAGCCAGGGCTCGCGGAAGCCCAGCGACAGCGCCTGACGGAGCTGGGACGCCGACAGGTCCACGCTGACCGTCTGCCCAAGTCCGCCGAAGTTCCGCTCGGACCAGCGCACGAAGCCCGAGAGCGGGAAGTCGCCGCCGGAAAAGGTGGCTCCGAAGCCGATGTCCGCGGTCGTGCCCTCTTCCACGGTGATCTGCACGTCCATCAGGCCCGGTGCGCTGCCGAGGGGAGTGCCCGGCTCCACGGACGTGAAGTACTGCAGGTTGTACAGGTTCTGTAGGCCGCGGACGATCTCGGTGCGGTTGAACACGTCGCCGACCTCGAACGGCAGCTCTCGGCGCAGCACGTGCTCCTTCGTCTTGACGTTGCCTTCGATGGTGATGTTCTCGATGTGGGCGCCGTCGCGCTCGGTGATGGTGACCCCCACCAGGATCGTTCCCTGATCGTCGTCGCGGATCAGCTCCTGATCGAAGCCGTTGAAGATGTAGCCGTTCTCGTAATAGAGGTCCTGCACGCGCGCGAAGTCGGCTTCGACGGTATCGAGGTTGATCGAGCGGTCGGGGCGATGGCGCACGAGCGCCTGCAGCTCTTCGTCGGTGAACACGCTGTTGCCCTCAAACGCCGTGCCCGCGTACTGGAACGTCCGTCCCTCGTTCACGTGCAGGGTGAGGCTGAGCAGATCCTGGTCTCCCTCGGCGTCATGCTCGACGCTGCGCTCGACCCGGTCGATGGAGGCGTCCACGTACCCGTTGCTCCGGTAGTAGGAGATCAGGCTGTCGAGATCCCGCTGAAAGACGCGTTCGGAGAACAGCCCGCGTTGCAGCAGTGCCCGTTCCCGGGTCTCCATCTGGCTCCTCAGGGTGCCTGCCGAGGCGAACTCGTTGCCCACGAAGTCGATCGCGACCACGGTGGTGCGGATGCCTTCCGTGATGGAGATGCGCACGGTGACGCGATTGGCGGCCGCGTCGGGGACGACCGTGGCCTCGACCCGCGCGCTGACGAACCCGTCCGCCTCGTACAGGCTCCGGATCGCGTCCAGATCATCCTCGAGCCGGCCGGAATTCAGGATCGTATCCGCTTCGGACGCCATCACGTTCAGTATCTGTCCTTCCCGGATGCGGCGCTCGCCCTCGATGACGATGTCGTCGATGGTCGGCCGCTCCCGCACGGACAGGACTACGATGACCGTCGATCGCTCCTCGTCCCCTTCTTCGGCGTCCGCCTCGAGGACCTCGAACAGCTCCGTCGCGTACAGCGCGCCCTCCATCTCGAAATACAGTTCCAACTCGAAGGGTTGCCCCAGGTACGGGTCCACGATCGGCCGAAGGTCGCCTTCGTCGACCGTGTTCAGGCCGAGGAACTCCACCGCTCTGATCGGCTTGCCGAAATACCAGGCTCGTGCCGGTTGTTCGGACTGCTGCTCCGGCTGCTGCGCGGTGCCGGGCACGGCGGCGAGCAGGACGGCCACGGCCGGCAGGGCGCGGAGGAAGCGCGGAGGCGTCGAGCGTGCGCGCATCAGTAGTTGAAGCTCCATGACAGCGACAACGCGCTGCCGGTCTGAAACGGGTTGGTGAGGGACGGCAAGACGGACCACTCCAGGAGAAAGAATGGCGTCGCCCACTCCAGGCTGAGCTCCAGGTCGGTGCGCAACTCGGGTACCGGCGACACGGTGTCGGATTCTACCCGCACGAGCGCCTCGAAGAACAGGTCATCGCCAAGATACTTGCCCACGACGATTTCCGTGTTGTCGAGCAGGTCGGGGCTGGAGACGCCAAGCGGGGTGCGCAGCAGGTTTTCCACGAGCTGCGAGCGTATGCTGAACAGGTCGAGTCCGAGTGAGTCGCGCAGCGCCCGCTCCATGGGGCGGACCACTCCAAACTGCGTGGCCATGCCGCCGGCCACAGCCAGCAGGTCGACGTCTTCGTCCGCCGTGCCATCGGCGAACGGCCCGCCCAGCATCGCGCGCAGTTCGGGCAGGGGTCGCGCCGGTTGGGAGCTGAGCCGCACGGTCTGTGGGCTGAGCGCGCTCAGCGGCGAGTCCGCATCCAGGTAGATCGACAGCGTGCCGTCGTCCGGGCTTCGCTCGCGCGTCTCGGCCCGGACCGTGACCATCGGATCGAAGCGTCCTTCGTCCTCGGCGAACGAGACGAGCCCGTCGCGCAGGACGAAGGTGCGGCCAAAGAAGAACAGCTCGCCGCGGCGGATCGCCACGTCTCCCACGACCGTGTAGTCGCCGCTGAACCCGTCGTAGCTGACCGCAACGGTCTGATCCACGTCGACCAGCGCTTCCAGGATCGGCAGCTCTTCCGAAGGCCAGGTCAGCTCGACGCCGCGCCCCGTGGTAGCCGCAAGCTCGACTGTCAACGGTTCCCAGCCTGGAGGTGAGCCGCGTCCGGCGTTGTCGATGAACACGCGCGCCGGGTCGGCCTCGACGGAGCCCGCGATGTGGGTGGACTCCCGATCGCCCGTGATCTGCACGCCGCCCCGGGCGACGCCTGTGACGGAGATCGGCCCGAAGCGATAGTCGACGGGAACCCCGTCCCCGTTCGCGGTCTGCACGCTGAAGTCATAGGCGACCGGCGCCCACTGCCCGAACCGCACCGTCCCGTTCACCACCACCGGGGCGACGCCCCGTTCCGGACGTGTGCGCCCCACGGTGAGCTCCCGCTCGGCGGCAGCCACGGGAAACGCAAGCGGTCCGACGCGTTGCGGGATCAGCGTCGACTCCAGGACCACGCCGGTCGCCTGCAGCGTGCCAAGCATGGCGGGGTCGTTGATCGGGCCGTGGAGGCGCACGGTGCCGGCCGCCGAGCCGGCGAGGACGGTCACCGCCGTGGTGTGAATGAGGGTGTTGAGGAGTGTCAGATCCAGCGCCGCGATCGACAGGTCCGCGGACAAGTCGCTGCCGGACAGCGTCCCCGACGCGCTGCCCTGGAGCGGCAACGGCGCCGAAGCCTCCACTGCGAAGGTTCCGTCCGTCGCGATCCTGCCCGAGAGGCCGTCGAGAGGGCCGCCCGAGAAGGCGAGCCCATCCCCCTCCCACCGGACCGCGGCGTCCCAGGAAGGCTTGCTCAGGCCGCCGACCGTCACCGCGGTGGCCGCGATGGTCAGGACGGCTTCCACGGGCAGCGACCGCTCGGGGGCCGAACCCACCGGGAACGATGCCGTCCCGGTCACGGCCAGATCGAGCGACAACGGTTCCCCCAGGTACTCGCCTTCGTAGCGCCCTCCCAGGCCCACGGTTCCGGTGCTCGTATCGATGCTTCCGGCTACTCCGCGGATCCGGTGGTCCCGGAAATCGGCCGCCAAGTCGTCGATGACGATCTGGCGCCCGTCATAGGTGCTATGCAGCGCCAGTGTCACGTAATCCTCGTCGAGAGGGATGTCATGGGAGGTCAGGTCCGCGGTAATCACCGGCTCGGCAAGCGAACCGATGATCCGGATTCTCCCGGAAGCCGTTCCCGATATCGGCACCGCCGCGAATCGATCCAGCCGCAGGTCGTCCACGTCCACTTCGAGATCGAGCTCCTCGGGAGTGAGCGCCACGATGGTGTCGTAGCGCTCCTGTCCGGTCTCCAGCATCACGTTCCCGGCGGCGCGCAGACCGCCTTCCGTCGTCACGTTCAGCACTCCGTTGCCCGTGAGGTCGAACTCGTCGTTCGTGAATCGGATGCGGCTCGCGGTGAGCACCTGGTCCCGGTACGAGAAATCGAGATCCAGCCTGTTGGGGAGTGCTCCGATCGGCAGCCTCTGAACGGCGAGCCGCGAGTCGGTGAAGACCAGGCCGGAGGCGGCGGCGTCCCAACCTTCATCGTGCCCCGGTCCTGCCGGCCCGAATCCCTCGAGGAGCGCCCACGGGTTCAGGACGGTGCCCGCGAGCTCGGCGTCAGCCGTAGCGCCTTCGCCCAGCACGGCGACCGGATACCCGGTCGCGCTCAGTCGGAACGGCGCGGGACGCCCCGCCTCCGCTGCTGCGATGCGCGCCAACAGGTCAGCCGGACGCAGCGTCTCTCCGGGCCATAGTTGCAGCACCAGCCCCCATGGTCCGTGCACGGTCAGCCCGTCGCCTGCGTCGACGCGGATCGTGCCGGGCAGCGGCTCGCCGTCCACCTCGATGCTTCCGGAGAAAGACAGCCGTTCGGCGTCCAGCTCGGCTGTGCCGGCGGCGCGAATCGACTGGTCGACCACGAGATCCAGATCGGCGATCTGCAACGACCGCTCCGTGGCGACGGCGCTGAAGTGAGCCCGAAAGGGACCGTCCCGCTGGATCACGGAAGCGGCCGGCACGTCGAACGACAGGAGACCGGGGCCGGCGGAGCCCTGCATCTGCGCGCTGACGATGAGCCCTTCGGCGGGGACGGATCTCTCCGAGTCGTCCGGGTCGGGCGGCCGCAGCAGACCGTAGAGAACACCCGCGTCCACGTTCTCGAAGTCGACGCGGCCCGCGAACACCGGTTGTGGCGCCAGGGTGATCGACCCGGTCACCTTCGCCGCTCCGTCAGGCGAATCGGGCGGGGAGCCGGTCAGATCGAGCTGCAGAGATGGAGCGGTCCGCGTGCCCCCGTAGGACGCGCCACCGGACAGGAGGACGGGTCCGGTCAATTCGGTCACCTCCACGTCGCCGATGCGCGCCAGGCCTTCCCGCAGCGTCAGGCGCAGCGCCTGAAGGTCAGCCTCAACCTCGGCGCTCGCGTCGACCGGTCGGTCGCCCAGATCCAGATCCGTGACCGCCAGTCGGCCGACCGCCATTCCGGTGCGGGTGTCGACCGTTCCGTCGTACCGGGCGGCGCCGTCGGCCGAGCGCAGAAGGAGGGGGGCGAACGTGGCCGTCGTCGCGTCGCCCTGCACGGTGAGCGCGACATCCACGGGCCCGTTCAGCAGATCGCCCAGCGACGCGGGCGGGACGACGAAGTCGACGTGCGCGTCGTAGCTGAGGACGCCGTCGGGGCCGGCGATGACCGCACCCGTACCGGTCACGGTGGTCTCAAACCAGGGGCGCAGGTGCTCCAGCGGACCCGCGGGCCGAAAGAGATCCATCGGGCGGAACTGCTCGGCCCGCAGGTCGATGCGGATCAGCCCGCTTTCCGGTTCGATCCACGCCTGGAGCACCGACCCGCGCTCATCGGCCAGCGTGGTCAGGGTGATCGTCTTCCCGTCCCACCCGGCCTGCACCTCGCGGTCCGGCATCGCGCCCAGGCTGCTCTGCATGTCGCCGAGGCGAACCGCCGCCCGCGAGGCTGCCGGCCCCGGCGCCAGGCGTCCATCGACGCCAATCCGGGTATCCAGTTGAGTGGCGTGGCCCGCCACATCGTCGAGGAGCGCACCGAGACGGGCGCGGCCGTCGACGATGCGCACGCCGTCGCCGTCCGGCTCCAGCCGCAGGGACAGCTCGCTCAGGTCCATGTGGGCAGAGCCCGAGGCGCGGTCGGAGCCCATGGTGACCTTGACGCGTGCGTTGGCGATGGTCAGCGGCCACGGCAGGACCGAAGGCCGGCCGCCGTCGGCCGCCGCGCCCAGTCCACCGAGCGCGGCGGACACGACGACCTGGTCGCGCGGCAGGTGCAGATCCGCCACGACGCCGGTCAACTCGACCCGGCTTACGGCGTCGACCGCGCTGCGCGTGCTCAGCAGCGTGCGCAGCGAGTAATGAACCCGCAGGCGGCGCGCCGACAGCAGCACGTCACCGGACGCGCCGAGCAACTCCAGGTCGCTGACCTGCAGCGCGCGCAACGCCGACGGGGCGACGGTACCGTACCGCACGCGCGCTCCGAGCCGGTCGGCCACCTGGACGGCCACCTGCTCCCGCAGGTGGCCGACCATCCGGTCCAGGCGGTCGCGCGCATAGCCCAGGCCGAACACGACAGCGGCGAACAGACCGACGAACACGGTGATCTCGATGGTGACGATCGCCGCGCGGGGAAGCCGCCGTTTCTCGCGAGCCTGCATCACCGCCGGCGGGGGTCAAACGTGATAGGCACCCTATAGGTCGTATCGGCAGCGCCGAGCCTTGCGTCGAATCGGCAGTCGCGCGCGACGGCCCGCGCGGCGATGTCGATCGATGGGAAGACCGACTCGTCGTCCTCCTCGATCCAGGCATCGGTGACCACCCCGCGCGCGTTGACCGTCATGTGGACCATCACGGGGACGGCGGTTCCTTCCCGTGTCATCCGCTCCGGGTACTTTCCGTCCTTCAGGTAGCCGACGACCTCCGGGCACTTCCAGCCGCGCTGCTTCTCGCCGCCCGCCTCGTCGCCCGGCCCCGACGACACGATGGGGCGGTTCAGCGCCGCGTCGGCCAGGCCGATCGTGTCGTCCTCCGTAGGACCGGGCACGGTCAGGTCCGAGGTCCACACCGGCCCGGTGTCCACGTCAGGTATGGGCACTGCGGGGGCCTGATACGGCGTGGTCTGGAAAAGATCCGCCGCGGCCTTGGCGGCCGCTTCCCGTGCAAGCTTGGCCAAGTCGACCTTTGGCTCCGGCGGGGGTGCAGGCTCGGGCTCCGGTTCAGGTTCCGGCTCAGGCTCGGGAGCCGGCTCCGGTTCCGGTTCGGGCTCAGGGTCCGGTGCAGGCTCCGGTTCGGTCGTTGGTTCCGGCGGCGGTTCGGGTTCAGGCGTCGGTTCGGGCTCGGGCTCCGGCTCGGGCTCCGGCTCGGGCTCCGGCTCGGGCTCCGGCTCGGCCTCGGCCGCCGCCGGGGGCGGCGGCTGCGCTGGGGCCGGTGCAGGCTCCGGCTGCGGTTCGGGCTCTGGTTCGGGCTCTGGCTCAGGCTCCGGCTCGGGTTCGGGCGGCGGCTCGGGTTCAGGCTCCGGCTCAGGTTCTGGCTCAGGCTCAGGTTCTGGCTCAGGCTCGGGCTCGGGCTCGGGTTCGGGTTCCGGTTCAGGCTCAGGTTCTTCCGGCTCGGGTTCGGGTTCGGGAGTCGGCTCAGGCTCCGGTTCTGGCTCAGGCTCGGGTTCAGGTTCCGGCTCCGCGGGTTCCGGCGCCGCGGCCGATTGGGGCTCCGGCTCCGCTTCCTCCGCGGGCTCCGGGCTTCCGGCCGGCGCGCTGTCTCCGGGCGACTCGACGACGATCTGCACGGCGATCGGCGTAACGACGGGCGGCGTCGGCGCCGACAGGCGCGACGCGACGATCAGCAGGATGACGTGAACGGCCACCGACACGGCGAGCGACGCCGGCCGGCGCGGGCCTCTCACGCGGATTCGGGGTCGGTCAACAGTGACAGCGCGCCGATTCCAGCGTCTCGGACCGCGCCGAGCACGTCGACCAGGACCTGATACGGAAGGGTGGCGTCGGCATTGACGTAGACGGCGAGATCGGGGTCGCTCTCATGCTTCTCGCGCAGCACGTCGGTCAGCTCCTCGGTGTAGAAGGGCTCTTCGTCCACGTAGATCAGGCCGGCGGCGTCGATCGTGACCATGATGGCGCGGCTGCCCGAGGTGGCGTCTCCCGGTTCGTCGGGAAGATCGACCGGGATCTGCGAGGTCACCGCGAACACGGCGTTGATCATGAAGAAGATGACCACCAGGAAGATCACGTCGATGAGCGCCGTCAGCGGCAGGGCGGATGACACGCCCAGATCGCTGCCGGTGACCCGGATGGCGCCCCGGCGGTTCACCGTACCTGCTCGGCACCGTCGCTGACGGCCACCACCAGCGACTCCAGCTCGGAGGTGGTGACGTTCAGTTCCGCGGTGCGCCGCTTCACGTAATTGGCGTACATATGGTGAAAGAACGTCGCCGGCACGGCGACGCCGAGCCCGGCGGCGGTGGTGACCATCGCCTGCGAGATCCCCTGCGTCAGTCCGCCCATGTCCGCCGTGGCTACGCCTCCCATGCCGATGAAGGCGGCGATCATGCCGACCACCGTTCCCAGCAGTCCCAGGAGGGTGGCCACGTTGGCGATGCTGCCGAGCGGCGCGACGTTGTGCTCCAGGGCGGTGACGACCTCAAGCAGGGAACGCTCCAGCCGGCGGTGCGCATCGCCCGGGTCCGCCCCCTGGGCGTCCAGACCGACGCGCGCCAGCGTCGCTTCCGGCGCGATGCTCGATCCCAGCGTCTCCTCCAGGCTCGTCGGCGGCTCGCCGCCAAGGAACGCGGTCAGCGCCTGCTGGATCTGCGGAGTGGGTCGCGACTGCAGGAAGTAGATCGCCCGCTCGATGATCAGGTAGAGGGCTGCGACCGACAGCAGGCCGATCGGCCATAGGAATATGCCGCCGCGCAAGAAAAACTCTATCACTCGTCTCCCCCGTTGCTCTGAGCGCTGATGTCGTCGCGTGCCGTCTTGGAATGAGTCGCGGAATGAAGGATGCCCAAGGCGTGCATTTCCGGGATCGGAGGCTCGCCGGGCGCCAGGAAGAATGGCAGCCAGTCCGAGAATGCGGACAGGTCGATGCACACCGGTTCGATCACCGGCGCGGCATCGCTCACGTCGCACCCTGTCGGGTGCGGCCGGAACGGTAGCGGCTGCAATTCGACCCGCGGCACGGGTATGCTGCCGCCGGGCAGAACCGGCAATGGCGGAACGATGATGATCGCATCCTCGCCCGTGATGACGATGTCGGGCACACTCAGGGGACTCGCCCCGGACACGGGCGCTTCCGCCTCCTGGCCGGGAACGGACTGGCCCGGAACCGAAAGCGCGACCAGCAGCAGCGCCAGGATGGAGACACGGCGGAGGTGCCCGGTCGGTGTCACGGCGATCGGTGCGATCATGATGATCGGTGCGATCATAGCGTGATGGACCGAAGCGGCAACCGGATCCTGCCGCGATTCGTTGCGGTCGAAGGCCTCGACGGTGCGGGCACGACGACGCAGGTGGGGCTGATCGCCGACCGGCTGCGCGCGTGCGGCGTGCGCCACTTCCGTACCCGCGAACCCACCGACGGGCCGATCGGCCAGCTCATCCGCTCGCTGCTGGCGACGCGCCAACCGGTGTCCGGCAGAGCCTTCGCGTTGCTGTTCGCCGCCGACCGGGCCGAGCACTGCCACGGGGCCGGCGGCATCCTCGATCGCCACGCTGCCGGAGACGTCGTGATCAGCGATCGCAGCATCGCATCCAGTCTGGCGTACCAGAGCCTGGATGTCCCTGCCGACTATATCGAGACGGTCAACGACGCCTCGCCCTTGCCCGGCGTCGTGGTGTTCCTGACCAGCCCGGTCGAGCTCTGCCAGGAACGGTTGCGCGGCCGCGATGGAGTCCCGCAGCGATTCGACGCGGCCGCGACACAGCGGCGGGTGCTCGCCGCCTACGGGCACGCCCTGGATCGGTTGCAGGCGCGCGGGGTGATGGTTCACCGGGTCGACGGCTCGGGCAGCCCGGAGGAGGTGTTCTCCCGGCTGTGGCCGGTCCTCGGACTCGACTGATCCCGTCCGGGTGCGGACCATGAAGGCATTACCAATGAGACTATCGGCAGGTCCGTTTCGTTACAGCATCGGCCGGTTACAGGATCGGCCGGTTACAGGATCAGCATGGCGTCGCCGTAGGAAAAGAACCGGTAGCCGCGCGACACCGCCTCCCCGTACGCGGACAGGAGCCGCTCGCGGCCGGCGAGGGCCGCCACCAGGGCAACCAGGGTCGATCCCGGCGTGTGCAGATTGGTCAGCAGGCGCGTGACCACCCGGAAACGGTAGCCGGGCCGGATGAACAGGTCGGTGCGCCACCGGCCGGGCGCCAGCGCTCCGGAGTGGTCACCGGCGGCCGCCCGTGACTCCAGGGCGCGGACCACCGTGGTGCCGACCGCGATCACGTCGCGGCCGCCGCGCCGCGCCGCCTCGATCGCCGCCGCCGCCGGACGGCTCAGCGCCGCCGACTCGGCGTGCATGCGGTGGTCCTCGAGGCGCTCGGTGCGGATCGGCTGAAACGTTCCCGCTCCGACGTGCAGGGTCACGCGCTGGACGTCGATTCCGCGCGCCCGGATCGTCTGGAGCAGCCCCGGAGTCAGGTGCAGCCCTGCGGTCGGCGCCGCGGCCGAGCCGAACTCGCGTGCGTACACCGTCTGGTAGCGGGCGTCGTCCTGCACGTCCGGCGCACGCTCGATGTACGGCGGAAGCGGCATCGCGCCGTTTCGTTCGAAGTAGTCCTCCCCGACCGGCGGGTCCAGCTCCAGCTCGCGCTGGTCGCCGTGGACGGCAGCGATGCGCGCCTCGACGTCCTCAGGCAGGAACAGGCGCTTGCCTACCCGCTGGCGCCGCGCCCGGCGCGCCAGCGCCCGCCAGCGTCCGGGGCCGATCTCTTCCAGGAAGACCAGCTCCACCGCCCCGCCGTTCTCGGAGGATCCGAACACCCGCGCCTTGCGTACGCGCGAGTCATTGAGCACCAGCACGGACCCCGCGGGCAGCAACTCAGGAAGGGCCGCCATGGTCGTGTGCCGGTTGTCGGCGCGGGACCGGTCGACGACCATGAGCCGCTCGGCGCCGCGCCTCCCTGCCGGCCGCTGCGCGACGAGCTGCGGCGGGACCTCAAAAGAGAAGTCCCGGACGAGCACCGGTTCCCTCCTGACTGCCTGCGGCTCCGCCGACATGGCGAACGGCAAGATCGGTCACGACGCGGCCGCGGGCGGTGCGCTTCAGGAACCCGCTCTGCACGAGAAACGGCTCGTACACGTCCTCCACCGTGTCCGCCGTCTCCCCCAGGGAGACCGCCAGCGTCTCCACGCCGACCGGACCGCCCGCGTAGCGTTCGATGATGATCGACAGGATCTCCCGGTCGGTACGGTCCAGCCCGTACCGATCGATGCCCAGCGCGCGCAGGCCGCGGTCGACGATCGCGCCGGTCAGGGTGCCGTCGCCCCATACCTGCGCGTAGTCCCGCATGCGCCGCACCAGGCGGATGGCCACGCGCGGCGTGCCGCGGGAGCTCCGCGCCAGCAGCGGCCTCAGGTCCGGCGCCATCTCCATGGACAACAGCGAGGCCGTGCGCTCGACGATCTGCTCCAGTTCCTCCTGGTCATACAGGTCCAGCCGCGCGGTGATCCCGAACCGCGAGTACAGCGGCGCCGACACCAGGCCGGTCTTGGTGGTCGCGCCGATCAGCGTGAAACGGGGGAGCGAGATCTTGATGGTGCGGGCGCTCGGCCCCTCGCCGATGACCACGTCCACCTCGTAGTCCTCCATCGCCGTGTACAGCAACTCCTCGATCGGCGGCCGAAGGCGATGAATCTCGTCGATGAAGAAGACGTGGTGGCGGCCCAGGCTGGTCAGGATCGCCACCAGATCCCCGGTCTTCTCCAGCGCCGGCGCGGAGGTGCTGCGGAACTCGACGTCCAGCTCATTGGCGACGATCGCCGCCAGGGTGGTCTTGCCCAGTCCCGGCGGTCCGGAGAAGAACACGTGGTCGAGCGCTTCCGCGCGATCGCGGGCAGCGCTGACGAACACGCGCAGATTCTCCCGCAACTGCTTCTGGCCGATGAATTCGTGCAGCGCTCGCGGCCGCAGCCGGACCTCGTCCCCGTCGCCCGGCCCCGCTCCGGGCGACATGATGCGGTCGCTCACCTCCCGGCACCCAGGATCTGGATGGCCGCGCGCAGAAGCTGCGCCTCATCCTGCCTGCTGCCGGACCGCTCGGACTCCTGCAGCGCGGCAGCGACCGCCCGCGCCGCTTGACGCTGGTTGAAGCCCATGCCCGTGAGCGCCCCGATCAGCTCGGTCTCGACCCCGGAGGACACCTCGGCCGGCGGCAGCAGCTTGCCGCGCAGAGCGAGGATGATCTTCTGTGCGCTCCTGGTCCCCAGTCCCCGCACGCGGGCCAGCGCGTCGGCGTCACCGGCCTGCACCGCGGCGCGGATGTCGCGCTCGGTGGCCGCCGACAGCATCCGCATGATCAGGCCCGGTCCGACGCCGTTGACCTGCATGAGCTTGAGGAACAGCTCCCGCTCGGCCGCGGAGGCGAAGCCGTAGAGCTTCATGACGTCTTCGCGATGGTGCATAAAAGTGAACACCTTCGCTTCGGAGCCCGCCTCGGGCAGCGCGTCCGCGGTGCTGCCGGAGATGGCGAGGTCCCACTCGACGCCCGCCAGCGTCAGGTACAGCCGCTCGCGGTCCTTGAAGGTGACCGTGCCCGTCAGGCTGTTGTACATCTACTCGGGTGCTCGCTCGTCCAGGGGTGAGGAGTGAGCATGACACACCGCGACCGCCAGCGCGTCAGCCGCGTGGTGAGGCAGAGGCTCGTCAGGTCCGAGCTGAAACAGAACCCGCACCATCGCGCTCATCTGCTGCTTGTCGGCGCTGCCGTGGCCGAGGATGGCTTGCTTGACGCGCAGCGGCGTGTGTTCGCCGACGGGCACCCCTGCGTCGGCCAGGCACATCAGGATGATACCGCGCGCCTCCGCCACCGGCAGTGCCGAGCGCACATTACGGGAGAAGAACAGCGACTCCACGCCGGCCTGGTCAGGGCGGTACCGCTCGAGAACGGCGGCCAGGGCGTCGCGAATCGCCAGCAGCCGCCCGCCCCGGTCCTGGGCGGGCGCCGTGGTAAACGCTCCGTGCGCGAGGTGGCGCAGGCGGCTGCCCTCGACCTGGATCACCCCGTACCCGGTAGCGGCCAGTCCGGGATCGATGCCCAGGATTACCGCCAATGTGCCCTGACTGTCGCCGAAGATGCCCTGCGCTCAGTCGGCGACGAGTGAGGGCTCCGGGAGCTCGACGTTGCCGAGTTCGAGGTTGCTGGCCACCGACTGCACGTCGTCCAGGTCCTCGATCAGCTCGATCAGCCGTACCGCGGCCGTTGCCGGCTTCGGCGGCAGCTCCAGCGGCGCGTCGGCCACCCACGTGATCTCCGCCCCGGTCGTGGCCAACTCCGCCGTCTGGATCGACTGCAGCACGACGTCGAAATCGGCAGGCTCGGTCAGGACTTCGATGATGCCGTCGTCGGCGACCACGTCGAGAGCACCGGATTCGATCGCGACCTCCATCACCTGGTCTTCGGAGTGCTGCTCGCCATCGACGGCCACCACGCCGCGCCGCTTGAAGAGGTAAGACACCGAGCCTGCGTCGCCGAGGTTTCCGCCGTGCTTGGACAGGGTGTTGCGGACCTCCGCGGCGCTGCGGTTCCGGTTGTCGGTGAGGATCTCGATCAGCATGGCCACCCCGCCGGGACCGTACGCCTCGTACAGCAGCTCGTGGAACTCGCTGCCGCCTGCCTCCCCGGCGCCCTTCTTGATCGCGCGGTCGATGTTGTCGGCGGGCATGTTGGCCGCGCGCGCCTTCAGCACGGCCTGCCGCAGCCGCGGGTTCGCCCCGTCGTCGGAGCCTCCCAGACGCGCGGCGACCGTCACTTCCTTGATGAGCTTGGCGAAGAGCTTGCCGCGCTTCGCGTCCGCGGCGCCTTTCTTGTGGCGTATCGAGTGCCACTTGCTGTGTCCTGACATCCCCTGCCCGGAACCAAGGCTACCAATCGGAGCCGATCGCGGTCAAATCGGACGGGACCTGACGACGGTTTCGGGGCGCTATCGGATCGCTGCCCAACGGGTCGGCGGCCAGTAGTGGAACATCGCCTTGCCGAGCACCCGCCGGAGCGTCACCGGTCCGAAGTAGCGGCCGTCCCTCGACTCGTCCCGATTGTCGCCGAGCGGAAACACCGTGCCGGCCGGCACCACCCAGCCCCGCTCCCGGAGCTGCCACTGCCGGGCGGAATTGCGGTCGGTCGGGTCCATCTCCAACTTCGTGCGCAGCCGCCACTGGTCCCTGAACACCGGGTCCGCCATCCCGTCGCGTCGCTTCCAGCGGTTCAGGTCGACGCGCTCCTGCTCGGTCAGAGCCAACCCCTCCTCCAGCCTGGTCTCTGCCGTCACGCCGGCCTGCAGGATGTCGTAGTCGATCAGGATCGGGCTGCGCCGCGTCGGGTAGTCCAGTCCGAACGCAGCCTGCAACGTCGCTTCGTCGCTCCATCCGTCGGCTCCCGGAAGCAGCACCTGCACCTCGCCCCGGCGCAGGCGGATGCGGTCCCCGCCCACGCCGATCGCGCGCTTTATGAGGATGTGAGGCTTGGCGTTGCCGTACTGGTCGCGGTCGATGTCGACCATCGACAGCGTCAGCATGTAGATGATGCGCTTCAAGATGTCCTTGAGCGGCCCGATCGGCTCGTAGGTGGGATTCTCGAAGATGACCACCTCGCCGCGCCCGGGGCGCCGGGGACCGGGAAGCTTGACCTGCCCCGGCACCAGCTCGGGCCCGTAGACGAGCTTGTTCACGAAGATGCGGTCGCTGATCTCCAGGGTCGGGCGCATCGACTGCGAGGGGATCTTGTAGGCCTGAAACAGGAACTGGTTGATGACCAGGACGATGAGCACCGCCGAGCCGATCGCGTCCAGCCAGTCGACCACGGGATTGCGGCGGCGATGACGCTCCCGGCGGCGCAGTTTCCTGCGGCGGCGGCCGGTAAGCAGCCGCTCGGTGCCGCGCTGCAGCGCCGCGCTCCATGTCTGCCACCCGGAGCCCACGCGTCCGGAGCGAGCCTGTGCAGCGGCCACGGCGGCGAGCCTACTTGCCGCCGGTGGCGCGGGCAAGCCGCGTCCGCTGGTATGCGTCTGGCGGCGTGCTTTGACACCGCGAGCGGCGCCGCTCCATCCTGAGGGCGCATTCCGCTCGATGGTGAACGTCACAAGAACCGCACGGTGGCCCATGAGGGCGGTTCCGTACCGCAAATCGCGCAACCCGGAGAAGCACCGCTCCCTGCCGGGCGTTCGGCCGGTGTCATGATGAAACGGGACCGGCGGCCGCCGGCCGCGCGTGTTGCTGCGCCCGGGACCACGGACCTCGAACGCGCCTCCCAGGTCCGCCTGCGCCGGTTCCTGGGGATGTCGCCGGGCGCGTACCTCACCGGCATTTACGCGCTGATCCTGCTGCTGGCGCTGTTCCTGGTGCTGGCGTATCCCGGACTGCGCGCTCCCGGCGGCCGTATCGCGGTCACCGCCACCCCACCGAACGTGACCGTGTGGCTGGACGGCCGCTTCGTGGGCACCACGCCGCTGTCGGTGCACGCCGGTCCGGGGACCCACGACCTGGAGCTCACGCGCGCCGGCTTCGCCGCGGCACGGCTGCAGGTCGACGTGGCGCCGCGAGTCATCGGCACGTTGATCGTTCGCAACCGCGCGTCCGCTCACGCCGACCTGGAGCTGGTGGACGCGGCCGGCGTGGCGCGTCGAAGCGTCGCGGAGTTCGGCGGCGCATCGCACGTGACCGGAATCATCGAGGACGCGGGACGCGCCCTGGCGCGAGCCGAACCGTCCGCTCAATACGCGTTTCTGCGGGACATCGTGCCGTTCGTGGACCGCCGTCAGGCGCTCGGCGCGCTGGTGCGCGCCGCGGCAACCGCGGCCGCCGGCGGCGGGCCGGTGACGCCACAGGCCGCGCGCGGCCTGTTCGACCGGTTGTTGCAACTGGATCGCGACTACTCGGGCCTGCCGCTGTGGCTCGCCGCCGCCGTTCCGAGTGATCTCAGGCCGCGGGTGGCGGCGCAGCGCTGGTACCACGAGCGTGGCGAGCACTACCGGCGTGCCGTCGCCTCCCACCGTTCCGCCGATCCGGCGGCGTCGCAGGACGCCGTGACGATCGGCGGCATACGCTTCCGGCCGGTCCCCGGCGGGACGCTGCTCATGGGGGATGACGTGGACCGCGGCGTGCGCGCGGACGCCGCGCACGACCATCAGCCGCACCTGCGCGCGGTCGCGCCGTTCCTGATGGCGGAGACCGAGATCACCAACCGTCAGTTCGCTCGGTTCGTGGCCGACGTGCCGCGCTGGTCGCCGCACGCTGCCTCCGGGCTGGTGAGAGAAGGGCTGGCCGAACCGACCTATCTGGCATCGTGGTCCGACGGAACTCCGGCGCCCGGAACCCTCGATCAACCGGTCACGCACGTGTCCCATCACGCTGCGGCCGCGTTCGCTGCCTGGCTCGCCGCGCGCGCTTCGTCGGATGGCGCCTGGCCGTACGGAGACATGATCGTGCGCCTGCCCACCGAAACCGAGTGGGAGTGGGCGGCGCGGGGAGGCCTGTCGGGCCAGCCATATCCCAACGGTTCGGGCACGGGCGGCGCGCGGCTCGCGCGGACCCGGGTCGGTGGCACACAGGTCCACGGGCCCGGTCCCGCCCCGGTGTCCGAGCCGAACGGCTACGGACTTCGCGACCTGCTCGGCAATGTCTGGGAGTGGACGGCCACGTGGTACGCGCCGGCCTCCTATCTGCTGTGGACGGGGGACGATCCGGTGCAGCCGTTCGCCGGACAGCCGCGCGCCGGCGCGGAGCGGGTCGTACGCGGCGGCTCCTGGGCGAGCGAGCGTGACCTGATCCGCGTCTACTCGCGCGGAGCGCAGGAGCCGGCGTGGGCGACCCCGTACCTGGGGTTTCGGGTCGTCATCGCCCTGCCGGACGCGCCCGATGGCTGAGCAGGCCGGCCCGCGCACGCTGGCGACCAACCGGCGTGCATTGCACCGGTACCAACCTGTCGAGCGGCTGGAGGTGGGCGTGGTCCTTTCCGGCACCGAGGTCAAGTCGATGCGCGCCGGGCGGTTCGCCTTCGCGGACGCGCACGGGCGCGTGGAGAACGGCGAGCTGTGGCTGCATGGACTGCACATCTCGCACTACGAGCACGGCAACCGCTACAACCACGAGCCGGATCGTCCGCGCCGGCTGCTCGCCCACAAGAAGGAGATCATCGCTCTCCGCCGGCGCGTGTCCGAACGTGGATTGACCCTGGTCCCGCTGCGCTTCTACACTGTGCGTGGCTTGGTCAAGGTCGAGCTGGCCCTGTGCCGGGGAAAGCGCGACGTGGACAAGCGCCAAGACATACGGCGCCGGGACGACGAGCGAGAGGCGCAGCGGGCGCTGCGAACTCGCCGGTGACGAAGCGGCGCACGACGGGGGTGAACAGCCTCCACGGGGGTGAACAGGGCTCGACTGGAAGAACGTCTCACAGGTTGCAGGTGGAGAGCCATTCTCCTAAAACATGGCACCTTTTTTTAACTGCCAACAATAACCTGGCACTGGCTGCCTAAAGTAGCAGCCACGGGGTTTCGGGAGCGCAGCTCTGAGCGACCGCCACCCTGTTGCAAATCAGGGCTCACCTGACGGCAGGCCCGCGGGCCGTCGGGAACACTACAGCGGGATTGGATGGGACGCGGTTGCCGGCGGCCTCACGTCCACATCGACAATGAAACGCCGGACAAACCTGTAGAAGCTTGCGTGGTGCCTTTCAGGACGCGGGTTCGATTCCCGCCACCTCCAATCGGCATCCGTCAGCGGAAGGTGCATCAGACACTCTGCCGCTCGCGGCTCGGAACCGCGGTCGTGCCCTCTCCCGCCGTGGGCCGGATCAGACGGATCACGCCAAGCACGCCGCCGATCAGGCCGGCCAGCGCGAACACCGCCGCGTAGTCGATGAACGGGATGCGTACCACCTCGGCGAGCCGTTCCCAGCCCAACGCGCCGTACACGGCCAGGACGCCCGCGACGTAGGCGGCCAGCACCAGCCCGCGCACCCAGCGTGGCCAGCGGAGCCCGTGCATCTGCGTGATCACGAAGATCCCGCCGAAGCCGAAGGCGAACATCGGCCACATGCCCTCGCCCTGCATGATCGCCACCAGCGTCCCGTGCGCCACTACCGACACCTCAAGGAACAGCGTCCACCACCGGTTCACGTGCGCGCGGGTGAAGAACAGGCTGCCCTGCAGCAGCAGCAGGAACATGTACAGGAAGCCGATGAGGTGGCCGCTGGTCGCCTCCGTCGGGTGGTACCAGAGCGTGTAGACGGTGGCCCAGGCGAAGTAGTAGCCGTGGTAGCGCCGCGCCACGGAGATGACCCGCTTGGGGAAGCCGATCTTCTTCCCGAAGAACAGGCCGCGCCGCGGGTTCTCCATCAGCAGCACCCAGACCAGCATGAGCGCCACCGATCCCAGCGAGCTCCAGATGGAGACGTCCTGCGCAAGGCCGTCGTACCAGAGGTGCGTCTGAACCACGCGCAGGGCGATGAAGAAGCCGTTGACCCCCAGGGCCAAGCCGTTGGCCAGGCGCAGGGAACCGCTGTAGCGCGCCGTGCCGCGCCCGATCGTGCGCTGGGCGTAGAAGATCACCGCCCAGAACGCTACCTGGTGCAACAGGTAAAACCCCCAGGCGGTCAATCTGCTGGCCAGCGTGGGGTCGATGAGCTTCCAGTAGTACCACGACGCGCCGGCGTCCTCGGCGTGCGGGATGTCGGCCAGCCGGTCCGCGAGCAGCCAGATGACGGCCGTGTAGGCGACGCTGAACAGGACGCCCGCGGCCAACGCCCGGTATGCCGGAGCCGGTGTCGTCGTTCGGGCGGGACTACCTTCCTTGACGTACACAGGTGCTACCGGGAATGTCGGCCGCTTCTCTGTCGCCGGCAACGTGTCTATCGACGCCCGCCGCCCAACGCGCTCGCGGCGATGGTCGCCAGGATGCGGGCCGCCGACGGCCGGACCTTGCGCCGGTACACCACCAGCGGGTCCGCGCGGATGCGATCCGCGGTCCAGCGGTACATGTCGGACGCGGTGCGGATCGCCACCCGCGGACGGCGCGGGATGAAGTGGAAGCCGGCATCGGCGGCGCGCTGCCAGCCCAGGTAGCGGTCGATCTCGGCCCGCACGAAACGGCGGAACGCCGGCGCGTCGCGGTGCGCCTCTTCCGGGTCCAGGCTGCGCAGTCCGGCGGCGGCCAGCTCCGTGGCCGGCAGGTAGGTGCGGCCCAGCTCCAGGTCCTCGGCGATGTCCCGGATGAAGTTGATGTACTGCATGGCGCGTCCGAGCATCCGCGCCGGTGCGTACGCCTCCTCCGGCAGCTCCATGATGGCCGCCATCATCAGCCCGATCACTTCCGCGCTGCCGTACATGTAGGCCACGGTGTCGTCGACGGTCGGGTAGTCGGTCTGCTGCAGATCCTGAGCCATCGCGTCCAGGAACGCCTCCACCCACTCGACGCGGAAGCGCTTGCGGACCGCCAGCTCGACGAAGGAGTCGATGACCGGGTCGCCGTCCGCGCTGCCGGCGGCCGCCGACCCGTAACGCTCCCGGAAGCGGTCGAAGCCCGCGGCGTCCTGCCGGCCGGGCGGCTGGTCGACGAAGTTGTCGGCGGTACGCACGAAGGCATAGAGCGCGAACACGTCGTCGCGCAGCGCCGGCGGGAAGGCGACGCTGGAGAAGAAGTAGGTCCTGCTGCCGCGGCGGAAGATGCGGGTGAGGCGGCGGTCAGGCATCGTTCTGCCGTGCGGCCGCCGCCACGATGCGGTCGCGCGCGATGGTGGCGGCGATCAGCGTCATCGGCACGCCGATGCCGGGCGTCGTGTACTGGCCGGCGAAGAACAGGTTGCCGACCCGTTTGCTTTGCAGCGCCGGGCGCAGAAAGGCCGTCTGGCGCAGCGTGTGCGCCAGTCCCAGGGCGGTGCCGCGGAAGGCGTTGAAGGTGGCGGTGAAGTCGCGGTGGGTGAACAGCCGGCAGACGCGGATCGAGTCCTCGATCCCCTCCCCGATCGTCGTCTCCAGCGCGCGCAGCATCAGCCGCCGGCAGCGCTCGCGCGCGTCGTCGTCGTCCCGCAGCCCGGCCGCCGCCGGCATCATCAGGAACAGGTTCTCGCTCCCTTCCGGCGCCACCGCGGGATCGGTCAGCGACGGCCTGCAGACGTACAGCGCGGGACGCACCGGCCACGCGGGCCGGTCGAAGATGCTCCGGAAGTGCTCGTCCCACCCGTGCTGCAGCAGCAGGTTGTGGTGAGCCAGCGCCGGCACCCGCCTGTCCAAGCCGAGGTAGACGATACACGCCGACGGCGCCACCACGCGACGGGCCCAGTAGCGTGCGGAGTAGCTGCGCGCCGCGGACGGCAGCAGCGCCTGCTCGACGTGGTGGTAGTCGGCGTTGGCCAGCACCACGTCCGCGGGGTAGCTCCCGGAGGCCGAGTCGACGGCGGTCGCCCGCCGCCCGGCGAGCCTGATGCCGGTGACCGGCGAGTCGAATACGAACCGGGCTCCCTGGCGTTGCGCCAGGCGGTACAGGCCGCGCGCCACGCCGTTCATGCCGCCCTCCGGATACCAGACGCCCAGGTTGAAGTCGGCGTGCGCCATCAGCGCGTACAGCGCCGGCGCGCGGCTCGGCGAGCAGCCCAGGAAGACCAGGTTGTAGGTCAACAGCTTGCGCAGCCGGTCGTCCCGGAACGCCCGTGCCACCAGCCGGTCCATGCGGCCGAACAGCCGCAGGCGCGTGCCGCGGACCAGCAGCTCCCGGTCCAGGACATCCGCCACGCCGCGGTAGTCGCGGTACACGAAGCGCTCCATCGCCACCCGGTACTGGTACTCGGAGCGCGCCAGGTAGCCGCGGAGCGCCTCCGCGGCGCCTGGTTCGATAGATTCGAACAGAGCGAGGTTGCCTTCCAGGTCTGCGGACACGTCGGCGGGCGCCCCGTCGCCGAAGAACACGCGGTAGGCCGGATCCAGCCGCGTCAGGCCGTAATGCTCGGTCGGCACGCTGCCGAAGCGGGCGAAGAACCGCTCGAACACGTCCGGCAGCAGGTACCACGACGGTCCCATGTCGAACGAGAAGCCGCCTTCGCGATGGAGCATGGCCCGGCCGCCCGGTTGCCCGTTGCGCTCCAGGACGGTCACGTCGAACCCGTCCCGGGCCAGCAGCGCCGCGGCCGCCAGCCCGCCGAAGCCCGCGCCGATCACCACCACCCGCTTGCTTATGACCACGGGTCCTCCATCAGGGGCGGGCCCGGATCGCCGCCCAGGACGGTCGACGCGAAGCTCTCCTCCAGCAGACGAGCCTTCGTCGCCGCCAGCGACGAGGTGTCCCAGAGATTGACGAGCTCCTCGGGATCGTCCTCCAGGTCGTAGAGCTCGCCGACGCCGTGCGAGTGGTATACGACCAGCTTCCAGCGCGCGTCACGGAACATGGTGGCGACGCTCATCCGCCTCCCGTCGCCGCCGAGGCCCTGTGCGTCGTGGAACTCGGCTCGGACGAAGTCACGGTGCGGGCTTCCCTGCTCGCCTCCGGTCAGAAGCGGCAGCAGCGTACGGCCGGTGACGAGGCGGCCCGGAGCCAGCCCCACCGCGTCCAGGAGCGTGGGCACGATGTCGGTGAGCTCTACCAGGGCGTCGCTGCGCAGGCCGGCTTGCACTCGTCCGGGCCAGCGCCAGATGAGCGGCACGCGGACCAGGCCCTCGTAGAACCGGCACCCCTTGCGCACCAGGCCGTGGTCGCCCTGCATGTCGCCGTGATCGGACGTGAGCACGACAACGGTGTCGTCGCGCTGGCCCGATCGGTCGAGGGCGTCAAGCACCCGCCCGATCTGCGCGTCGGCCAGCTCGATCATCGCCAGGTAGGCGGCGCGCAGGCTGCGGATGCCGTCCTCGTCCGGATGCCGTGCCACGGTCTGGAACTCGACCCCTGTCAGTCCGGGCCGGGTGGCGAGGTCCGTCGGCCTGAACGGAGGATCGGGCAGCGCATCCGCGTCGAAACGCCGGTAGTACTCCCACGGCGGATCGTAGGGCGGATGGGGATCGAAGATGTTGAGGTTCATCAGCCACGGCCCGGCGTGCGGCCGGCGGATGAACTCGATCGCCGACTCGGCGCACCACGTGGAGTGGTGCAGCTCGACCGGCACATTGTCCGCCGTGGGCGCCGGCGGCAGAAACGGGGTGATTCCGTGCTTCCGGTCGGCCGCCCGGCCGAGCAGCGCCGAAGGGTCGTGCCCGTGCTCTCGCAGCCAGGCGTGATAGGAGCTGCCGTCCTCTGCCTGCCGGTCCGGCCGCGAACAGTAGCGGACGAAGCCGTACCCGTAGTCGTTCTCGGCGATGCCCCGCGGGTGCCCGGCAAGGTCCAGCTTGCCGACCAGGGCGCACTCGTACCCTGCCGCGGCCAGCCGGTGCGTTACCAGCGTCGGCTCGCGGGCATACGGCGCGGGGAAGTGCGCCGCGCGGTTGCGGCGCTGGCGAACGCGGCTGGGGTACATGCCGGTCATGAAGCTCGCGCGGCTGGGGGTGCAGATCGGACTCTGGCAGTAGGCGTGCGTGAACGCGGCCCCTTCCCGCACGAGGCGGTCCAGGCACGGAGTGTGAGCGTGGGCATACCCGAGCGCGCCCACCGTGTCGTGGCGCTGCTGGTCGGTCGTGATCCACAGGATGTTGGGACGGCCCTGTCCCGGCGAGGCTGGTGTGCCGCGCGGATATCGCTGGTCCGGCGACCGCCGAGTCTGCATGGTGCGGGCGGACTCCTTAGGGTTCCGTGGGGCCTCTGAGATCAGCCGTGCAAGCTGCCGCCGCCCGGAACCACGTAGCCGAGCAGGACGGTCACCAGATAGGCGCCGAGCAGCGCGAAGCCGAACGCCTTGCTGAACTGGCCCGTCCCGGTGCGGCTGATGCCGAACCGCAGCACCAGCACCACGAACAGCATCGACGGGAAGAACAGGTAGAAGAACTGCGGCGGCACGGCCAGTCCGCCCGTCGTCACCGCGGCGGCGGCGCCGCTCACGAACAGCACATTGAGCACGTCGGCGCCGAGCACGTTGCCGATGGCAAGCTCGCCGTGTCCTCTGCGCACGGCCGTGACCGCGGTCACCAGCTCCGGCAGCGACGTGCCGAACGCCACCAGCGTGGCGGCGATGATCGCGTCGGGAATCTGCAAGCGGGTCGCCAACTCCTCGACCGCCGTGATCAGCACGTTCGCGGCCACCACTACCATCACCACGCCGAGCGCGAGCAGCGCCAGCGCGCCGAGCGGTGTTGGCGCCGCGGCGCCGTCCTCGTCCGCGGCCTCTTCGGAAGCTCCGCCGGGTGCGGTGCGCGACCAGGAAATCGAGCGCCACAGGTACAGGCCGAGCAGCACCAGGAAAAGGATGCCGACCGGCTGCGGCAGGCGGCCGCCGTCGGTGAACATGCCGCGCAGTGCCAGGTAGGGCACGCACACCAGCACCAGGAGCACCGCGCTCGAGACCTGGATCCAACTCTGGCGGCTTACCAGGCGCCGTTCGGTCGGCACGCGGCCGATCAGGATAGCCAGGCCCAGGATCAGGCCCGTGTCGGCGATGATCGACCCGACGGAGTTGCCGAGTGCCAGCCCCGGCGCTCCCTGCACGGCGGCCAGCACGCTGACCGCGGCCTCCGGCAACGTGGTGCCGACGCTGACCACGGTGGCTCCGATGAGCATCTTCGGAACGCCCAAGCGCCGCGACAGCGACACCGCCTGATCGACCAGGATGTCGGCGCCCTTCGCGAGCACCGCCAGCGATACGACGATGGCGACGAGCAGGCCGATGAGCGGAGCGTCGGCGGCGATCCCGGAAAGCAGGGCATCCAGGGTGTTCACTTCGGCGGGGTGCTGTGCGTTGATGGGCGTACCTTACTAGCAGCCGGCGTAGAAGGCGAAGCCACTGCCGCGAAACCACCCCGAATGTGGGGTCAAGCATGCGGATCACCCCTGGCGGCGTCCTCAACAGTTTTTCTTGGTAACAGGTCCTTGAGGGCCAAGGGAGGCCGCTGACGGCCGCCTTTTCGCCCCACCCTGGGGCCTCGTGCACGAGCCGGTGATCCGAGGGCAGCCTGTGGCTGATGGGAGCGGGCAGTGCGGTGTACCCTGACCGCGACGCTCGGAAAGGCTCGGAACATGGGTAGGCTGATCGGGGGATGCTGTCTGATCGCGGTGGGGCTGTTCGTGCTGCTCGGATTCACGCAGGCGGACGTGCAAGGCGGGTTGGCCACGGTCGTGGCGCTGCTGATCGGGGCGGGTCTGCCGGTGGCGGGGGGAGCTTGGCTGATCGCCGGGCACCTTGGTGCCGGCGGGTTCTTCGGCGCCGGGCCGGTCCGCGGCGAGCGGCGGGAGGCGTTGCGGCGCGAGACGCTGGAGGCGGAGGTGCTGCGCCTGGCGGGGCGGCACGCAGGGCGGCTCACCGCCGTGGAGGTGGCCGGAGAGCTGGCGGTGTCCCCGGCGGCGGCGGAAGAGGCGTTGCATGCGCTCGCGCTGAGAAAGGTGGCGGATCTCCAGGTCACCGAGTCGGGCGTGCTGGTGTACGTGTTCCACGACGTTGCGCACGCGTCCGAGAAGGATCAGGCGAGGAGGCTGCTGGACCCATGAGCGAACCCCGCTGGCCCTGCCCGGTCTGTCTCGGGGTCAAGATGGACAAGGTGCGCATCGACGGATCGGCCGCGCACGGAACGTCTGCCGGCCAGCCGCTCATCCTCGACCACTGCAGCCGCTGCGGCGGCATGTGGTTCGAGCTGGGCGAGGTCCAGCGCCTCCGCCGCCAGCGTCCCGAGGCGCTGCGTGCCCGCGTGCCTGTCCGCGACCGGAAGCACCGGGCGCAGTGCCACTCCTGCCGCGCCTTCCTGGACCGCGACAGCCCCGTCTGCGGAGCATGCGGCGCGAAGACCCAACTGGCCTGTCCCGCCTGTGAGCGACCGATGCTGCAGGTGCCGCGCGCCGGCGTCACCCTCGACATCTGCACGAAGTGCAAGGGGGCGTGGTTCGACCACCACGAGCTGGAGGCGATCTGGCGGTTGGAGCGCAGCCGCGTTGCGGTCCGCAGTGACGGGCAGGGCGCCGACGTGGTCGCCGAAGCGCTACTCTGGACGGGCTCGGACTTGGCATTCCTCGGAGCGGTGGGCGCGGCACAGGTCGCGGGCGCCGCGGCCGAAACGGCTCCCGGGTTCCTGGAGGGGGTGGCCGAGGCGGCCGGCAACGTGTTCGAGTCCCTGGTGGAGATCGTGGCCGGCCTCTTCGAGTGAGGTCGGCCTTTCACGTGCGCAGGGGATGCGCACCGCAGCCTATAGCCCCTAGGGCTAACAATCCGGTGTTTCCATCCGTTTCTCATGGTACCAATAAGTAACGCACAAAAAACGATTTGACTCCGATCTGTCGTTGCTTGACGTTTCACTCAGTTTCGGGCGATTATCACCAAAAGGTGATTCCATGAGTGATAACGGAAGCGCACTAGAACAGGGAATCGAACCCCGATCCGAGGTACCAACGAAGCGACCGCAGAGGCTGTCGGCGTCGTTCGTGCGCACGGTGAAGCGACCGGGGCGGTACGGCGACGGGCACGGCGGTCACGGCTTGAGCCTGCTGGTGAAGCCGCGGGCGGTCGGTGGACTGGCGAAGAGCTGGTCGCAGCGGCTACGGGTCAACGGAGCGCCGTGCAACGTGGGGCTGGGGCCCTACCCCATCGTCACCTTGGCCGAGGCGCGCGCCAAGGCGCTTGAGAACGCACGCGACGTGTACCAGGGGCGCGACCCGCGGGAGCGGGCGCGGATGCCGACCTTCGAGCAGGCGGCGAAGGCTGTGCACGGGCTCCATGCAACCTCCTGGCGGAATCCGGCGACAGCTTCAATCTGGTGGTCGAGCATGGAGCGGTTTGTGTTCCCGCGGGTCGGTGACAAACCCATCAGCTCCATCACCAGCGGAGACGTTCTCTCCGTGCTGGTGCCGATCTGGTCTACCAAGCGAGAGACGGCACGGCGGTTGCGGCAGCGGATCGGCGTTGTGATGAAGTGGGCGGTCGCCAAGGGCTACCGGATCGACAACCCGGCAGGCGATGCCGTCTCGCAGGCTCTGCCGAAGAACGGCACGACTCCAGCACGCCACCATCGGGCGCTCCCTCATGCCGACGTGGCCGCGGCCGTCGCCAAGGTTCGAGCGTCCGGGGCATGGCCGGCCACCAAGCTGCTGTTGGAGTTCATCGTCCTGACGGCCGTGCGATCCGGTGAGGCGCGGCTTGCTCGATGGTCTGAGATCGACCTACCCGGCCGCGTCTGGTCGGTGCCAGCGGAGCGCATGAAGTCCGGGAAGGTGCATCGTGTTCCGCTCTCCCGGCAAGCGGTGGCGGTGCTCGAAGGCGCGCGGGCGCTATCGGGCGGCGGCGCCGATGAGCTGGTGTTTCCATCCATGACCGGCAAGGAGCTGTCTAACATGACGACTTCCAAGCTCTTGAAGGAGACCGGCATCGACGCCACGACCCACGGCTTCAGGACCAGCTTTCGCTCGTGGGCCGCGGAGCAGGGCGTTGACCGCGAGGTGGCCGAGCAGGCGCTCGCTCACGTTGTCGCCGGAGTCGAAGGTGCCTATCAGAGGTCGGATCTATTCGAGCGGCGCCGTGAGCTGATGGTGGCCTGGGGGCAATACGTCCGCCCTACAGGTGTGTAGCGGGCACGTATGGCAGGTGGTGGGCTACGCTTGCTGAGAAAGGCGCCCCGGAGGAGAGATGGCCGAGTGGTAAGGCGCTGGACTGATACTCCAAGGCCCGGGCACCAACACTGCCCGACGTGGGTTCGATTCCCACTCTCTCCGCACCGCGCCTACCGCGATGCAAGTGTCTACACCCAGTAGACACCACCCCTCCTCGGGTGGGGCATTGCGACTTTCCCAGAGACTATGGCGAAAAGTCGGCCTAGGGGCAACACCCCGGTCTTGACGCACTATCGGGTCGTCTGACACCAATCGACACAGATGGTATTCTTTGCGCACTATGGCTGAACGAAGGCAACCGCGCGTGGACGCGGGCGTTCTGGAGCAGACCAAGGCCGCCCACCAGCGGCTGATCGAGGAGTACTGTCGGAAGACCGGGGCGACACCCGGTCCGGGGTACTCGGACAAGTTCTACGTCGAGTGGGCGCTGCGGACCCTCGCAGACCACTTCGAGAGCGAGCTGGAGCAGGTGCGGCAGATGCCGGCGACGAAGCTCCGCAACCAACTCAACCAAGCGCAGACGGCGATTGATCCGTAGGCGCTGCGATGGCTGACCCGCTTCCGCAGATCCTGCGGATGCCGTCGGTGCTGAAGCTGACGGGACTATCCCGCGTGACAATCTGGCGGCTGACGAAGGCCGGCACCTTCCCGGCGCCGGTTCGGCTCTCGAAGCGTGCCGTCGGGTGGAGATCCACCGACGTTGAGGAGTGGGTCCGATCCAGGCCGGCGGAGTAGGAGGGCACGAGTAGCACAACCTGCAAGGTGAGGGCCGGCGGATTCACCAGGGCGCCCGTGGCGCCGTTCCTCATTCGACACGAAGCCGCAGCCACGAGCGACCCGGTGGGGATACCGCCAGGCGGCGAGGCCAAGCGAAAGGACAGGGCCGGCGGGGCTCGGCAACGTGAAGCCGGGGCGCCTGTAATCGACGCGCTGTCCGATCTGTCGGGACGTGTTCACGAGGGGAGTCACCGACAGGGCGCATGGCGACGGGGCGGCTCCGGCGGGAACCGCAACCGCGAGCGCGTAGCAGCACCCTGGGGATGGGCCAGCTATGCGCTTCGCTCAGGGGCTCACCAGCGGGAACGCTGGTATAGGAGAGGAAGCACACACCATGCTCGTATGGGCGCGGTCAACTTGTGGGAGGCCGGCAGGCTGCTGAACGAGGCGAAGGCGCTTGCTGGACACGGGCGGTGGATGCGATGGCTTCAGGAACGCTGCATCGAGACGCGGCAGGCGCAGTACATGATGCGTGCGGCGCGGGAGCTGTCCCGTGAAGAGGTCGAACTTGCAGGCAGTATCCGCGGCGCGTGGTCAGCGCGGCGGCAGGGGCAAATACGAAACGTTTCGTATTTGCCCGAGGCCGACGGCGAGGACGTGGCGGACGACGCGGTGCCCTACCGTGACGCGGAGTGGCGGGAACGGTTCCGCGCCTACTTGGCTGAGAGTGGCGGAAAGGTGGCGCTCGCATGGGATGACGGCGCATTCGAGCAGTGGTGGCTTGAAGGAGCTGGCGTGCGCGCCATGACGGACGAGGAGTTCGTCGCCGCCGCGATGCGCACCTTCTCCTGGGGTACAGAGGATGTCGGCCCGGACGGCATCTCGGACGCCGGCGCTCGACGCTTCGAGGCGTGGCTGGATGTGGCAGACTCCTGACTTGGCGAGGAGGTAAACGAGTGACTGAACGTGGACGGAACGCTACGGACGCTGGGAAGCGCCTTGTTTTGAGGTGGTCCCGGAAAACTGGACAGGTGGTTAAGGTGTAACCCTGGCCAGGA
>JAPPNY010000046.1 GCA_028818385.1 Spirochaetaceae bacterium | reverse complement strand
GGCCGCCGGCGGCATCTACCACGGCCTGGTGCAGTCGCAGCGCCGCATGAACCGCTCACAGACCCTGGCCGGATGACCGCGGACCCGCGGCAGACGCTGTACGTCTCCGACCTGGACGGCACGCTGCTCCGCAGCGACGGCTCGCTGTCGCCGTACTCCGTCCGGACGCTGAACCGCCTCATCGGCGAGGGCATGCCCTTCACGGTGGCGAGCGCCCGCGGGTGCGGTGAAATCCGGTATGCACTTCAGGATCTAAGGCTGCGGTCGCCCGTCATCGCCACGAACGGCGCGTACGTCTCCGACCTGACGACCGGCCGGCACCTCGCCGTCCACGCGCTGCCGTCGTCGATCGCGCACGATCTGTGGACGCTGTTCGACGGACGAGGGTACAGCCCCTTCGTATTCGCCTACGACGGCCGTGTCGACCGCTTCTACTACACCGCCGACAGCCTCCGGAACGACGGCATGCGCCGGTTTCACCGGAAACGGGAGATTCGCCAGGACCCCGTGCTGTGTCGCCTCGACGACCTGCGCCAGGGTCTGGAGGATCAGGTGGTGCGCTTCACCCTCATAGACTCGCTGCCACGGATTCGGGATATGGAGTGTGAGGTCCAACGGCGCCACGGTGATTGCGTGCAGATGCACTGTCACGAGCACTACGATGCACTCTGGTACCACCTGACTGTTCAGGACGCCCGCGCCACCAAGGACCGCGGCGTAGCGGCCCTCAAGCGATTGTTGGACGCGGCGCCCTGTCGCCTCGTGGTGTTCGGCGACCAGGTCAACGACGTGGGACTGTCCCGTATGGCCGACGAAGCCTACGCGGTGGCCGGCGCCGCTCCGGAGCTCGCCGAGCACGCCACCGCCGTCATCGGCTCCAACGACGACGATGCTGTCGCGCGTTGGCTCGCGCATAAGTGGGAAGCGCGCACATGAACAGCGGGGAGCAGATCTCCGGATGAGCGCCGACCCTCCGCAAGCGCTGTATGTGTCCGATCTGGACGGGACGTTGCTCCGCAGCGACGGATCGCTCTCGGCCTACAGCCGGCGGACGCTCACTCGCCTGATCCGCGAGGGCATGCTCTTCACGGTCGCGAGCGCTCGCGGCTGCAACCTGATCCGCGCCGCGATCGGCGACCTGCCGCTACGGCTGCCGGTCATCAACCAGAACGGGGCATGCGTGTCGGAGCTCGTCTCAAGGCGCCACCTGGCGATCCACGCGATCGAGCCGTCGGTCGCCCGTGACCTGTGGTCTCTTGTGGAAGAGCATGGTTGCAACCCGTTTCTGATGACCGTCGACGGTGCCTCTGATCGCGTGTACTACGACGAGAACGTCCTGCACAACGAGGGCATGCGGCGGTTCCTGGAGAATCGGCAACGGATCCGGGATCCGCGCCTGCGGAGGCTCGGGAACATGCGCGACGGGCTCGCCGACCAAGTGGTGTGCCTTACCGTGATAGGCGCGCGTTCGAGAGTGCGGAACGTGGAGTGCGCGGTTCGAGCACGCCACGATGACTCGGTCCAGACGCACTGCTACGAACCGTTCAACGAAGGGCTCGATTCGCGCTGGCACATGCTCACCATCCACGACTCCCGCGCGACCAAGGATCAGGGCGTGGCCAGCCTGACGCGGCTGTTGAGCATCGCGAACTGTCGCGTCGTGGTGTTCGGCGACCAGGTCAACGACATCGGCATGTTCCGCGTGGCCGACGAAGCGTACGCGGTTGCCGGCGCCGCTCCCGAGCTCGCCGAGCACGCCACCGCCATGATCGGCTCCAACGACGACGACGCCGTCGCGCGCTGGCTCGAACGTCGGTGGGAGGTCCGTCGACGGCATTGAGATCGACGAGTTCCTGATGCCACCGAGACCGGCTCGGCAGCGAGCGCGCCGGGAAAAGCTCGGAAAATCCTGCCGCAGGGTCTTGACGGCAATGTGCGCCTGCGAGGTGGCATGTCACCGCACGCCGCGGTTGCTTCCGGCCTCCCGCAAGCTTGGACGCTTTTTCGGCCGCCCAGCACCCCCTTCAGCGCCCGCTGCGCGCGAATCCATTGCCCGTCCCGGACCGGCCACAAAGGGCTATATCGAAATCATGAGTATATTTACTTCATGAGTACCGCTCTTGCCGCTGATGGCCGCCCGGCCACCTCCACCGTCGGCGTCCTCTCCGACCGCGAACTGCTGCGTCAGACCAGCACCCTCGTCCGCCACGAACGCCATCTGCAGGGCGCCGTCATTGACCACCTGGCCGAGATCGATGCCCGACGGCTGTATCTGCAGCGCGGCTGCTCCAGCCTGTTCGACTACGCGGTGCGCGAGCTTGGCTACAGCGACCCCGCCGCCGGCCGGCGCATCGGCGCCGTGCGATTGTGCGCCGACCAACCGGATGCGCGCGAGCGGCTGCGCGACGGCTCGCTGACGCTGAGCGCCGCCGCGGAGCTGCAGTGGGCCTTCGACCGGCAGCGGCGGCGCGGGGCGGTCTCCGGGATCGCGTCGAGCGCGGCGACCACGCCGACGAGTCCAGAGCCGGAGAGCGATCCGGCGGCGCCCCGGACTTCGGCTCCTACCTCTTCGCCGCCGCTGGTGATCGATGCGGCAGAAAGGCAGCGGCTCGTGGAAGAGGCGGCCGGCAAGAGCGCGCGGCAGGTCCGCCGGATGCTCGCCGACCTGGACCCGGAGCTGGCGGTGCCGGCCGACCGCGTGCGCCCGCTCGGCGACGGACGCTACGAGCTGAAGGCGGTCATCGACACCGACTGCCACCGGGGGCTGGAGCAACTCCGCGGGTTGCTCTCGCACGTGGACCCGCGTATGACGATGGGGCAGCTCGTCGGCCGCATCGTGCAGGAGGCTCTCGACCGCCACGACCCGAGCCGGCCGCCGGCGAGGCCAGCCGGCACGCGCGGTAGAAGAACGGCGGAGGGCGGCTCCGCGGTCACTTCGGGGTCGAAGGAGCAGGCCGCCCGGGAACGCGGACACGCTTCGACGGTGCAGCACGCCGCGATCCACGTCCACACGACTCCGACAGCGGAGTGGACGCCGAGGGCGAAGCGGCAGCCGGCACCGGCCTCCGAGCCATCGCCGGAGCGGGACGCAGCGTCTCCCGACGCCCGCGCCACTCCGACAGCGGAGTGGACGGAGGAGCGGACGCCGCAGCCGAGCCGGCAAGGAGCGACAGGCCGGGCGACTGCCAAGACGAAACCGGCCTGCGCTGCAACTTCGGCGGCCAAGCCGCGCGCTTCGGGCCGGGCGATTCCGGCGGCGGTGCGACGACAGGTGTGGCAACGGGACGGCGGTCGCTGCAGCTACGTTGATCGGCAGACCGGACGCCGCTGCAACTCGCGACACACGATCGAGATAGACCACATTCTGCCGTATGCGCTGGGGGGTGACGCCGATCCCAAGAACTTGAGATTGTTATGCGGAGTCCGGGATAATGCGGAGTCACGTAGCCGAAGGTCCCATCAGGCAAGGCTTTGA
>JAPPNY010000200.1 GCA_028818385.1 Spirochaetaceae bacterium | reverse complement strand
GCCTCCCGCGCCAGCTTCGGCGGCGAGTGGGCATCGGAGCTGGAGATCAGCGTGTAGCGGTCCAGCCACGAGACCCGCCAGTTCATGGGCGGGTCGGAGGACAGGCCGGTCTCGACCGCGAAGATGTGCGGCGTCAGGTCGGCGAAACACTCCTCGACCGAGTCGAAACCGGACCTGGAGCCCAGGATGGAGAACCACGGGGTCCAGATGTGGGCGGGAATCAGGTGGCAGCGGCCGCCGGTCGCGATCACGATCTCCAGCAGGTCGCGGCTGTCCAGCCCCAGGATCGGCCGGCCGTCCGAGCGGATGTTGCCGATCTTCTCCAGTTCCGCCTGCAGCCTTGCCGTTGTCTCGAAGGAAGGTGAGAAGACGATGTTGTGCACCTTGCGGGTGCGGTCGTGCTTCTTGTAGATGTTGCTGATCTCGCCGCCGATCACGAAGCGGACGGTGCCGCGGCAGGAGGGGGGCACCTCGTCCGCCACCGCCGACTCGAGGTCGGGCTTCAGGCGGAACAGCCCGTCCTCGGCCGGATCGAGCTTGTCCCGAACCTCGGCCAGCCACCCCGGATGGGCGATGTCGCCGGTGGCGACCACCTGCACGCCCTTGAGCTGCGCCCACTTCCACAGGTGCTCACACGTCAGGTCCCTGCTGGTGGCGCGCGAATAGTGGGAGTGCAGGTGCAGGTCGGCGACCAGCTTCATGCAGCGACCTGCTTCATTCGGCGGCCTGCTTCATGCAGCGGCCTGCTTCATGACGCCACCGGAGGCCGGATTACTTCCCGGGGAGGACTCGAACCCCCACAACAAGAGCCAGAATCTTGGGTGCTACCAATTACACAACCGGGAAACGCGTGCCGAAATTATCAAGAGCCGGCCGGCCGGTCAACGTAGACGGCTGCGTCTGCCGGCAACGGCGCGGCGCCTCCCCAGGTGATCACGGTGGAGCCGGTGATCCCGCCGTCGCTCTTCTCCTGGTCCAGCGCGCGAAAGGCGTCGAGAAGCGCGCCGGCCAGGTCGTCGTCGACCGAGCAGAGCACGGTGTCGGCCATTGGCCGGCTTTGTTCACCTCCGGCAAGGCCCCAGTTGGAGACGATGGCGCGCATCCCTTCTCCGCGCATCGCCCGCAACCCGTGCGGCGTCATCGGGCCCGCCGGGAGCAGCACCGTGGCTACGCCCTTGCCGGCGAGATCCTGCACCAGGCGGAGAATCTCGCCCTCGTCCCGCGTGGATACCAGTCGGCGGTGATCGATCGCGGCGCTCCCGCCACCCTCACCGTAGCCTTCCCGAAACGCCGCGACCAGCCTCTCGTCCCGTCCCCACACACTGATGATGCCGATCGTGCCGGCCGGTTCGAGGATCGCCAGCAACCGGCCCGCGTCGCGGTATCCGTCGCCACGCGCGAAGCGGATCTCGGTGACGTTCGCGGGCAAGCCCTCCGATGCCGATCCGGCTCCCGCTGCACCCGAGCCGGCTTCCTGCAGCCGAATGGCCACGAACTCCATCGCGGAGAACATCGGCGCGATCTGGTGTATCTCCAGCGCCAGCAGAGGCCCGACCACCACGCCGCGATAGGAGCGCTGACCAAGAATCTCCTCCAGCTCCCGCACGGGCGTCTCGTCAGACCGCGCGCGGCGCACCTCGAAGCGCCGGCCCACCTGGCTCCCGACCGGTGCCAGCCGGTCGGGCAGAGAGCCGCCATCGAGCGCGCTCCAGAGCGGCCCTTCCAGGAACACCAGGTGCGGCGCCGTCCGCGCGCAGCCGGTCACCGCCACCATCGCCGCCGCCGCGGCCACGGCGACCGCAGCCGCGCGGGCGCGGCCCGTCATGGACTGCCGCGCATGGCCCGCAACGCGAAGCCGCCCGCCCCGGCCGCTGCTGCCGCGAGTGCGCCCGCGGGAGCGCGGAAGCCGACCGCGTACAGGTGCGACACCTCCCCCGCGAACAGGATGGCCGCCACCGCGACCAACACCGCCGCGAGCGGACGCTTCCTGCGCGTCCAGGCAAAGGCCAGGACGACGATCGCCGCCGCACGCAGGGTCGGCATGATCAAAAGCTGCATCGGACTTGGCGGAAGCCGCCCCGCGGCCAGCTCGATGGCCGTGAAAAACGCGACGAATCCGGTCATGGAGGCCAGCACGGGCAGTGCGTCATCCCCCGCGCCGCCGCCGGCATGCCGGTCCGCCGTCCCCCCGCCGCGGCGCGCCGCGCGCGCAATCGGCAGCTCGGCCGTCAGGGCGGCGATCGCCGCCATTCCCGCCGGCAGCACGTACCCGGTCGTGGTCAGCCGCGCGAACAGCGCCACGGGGGCGTACGAGGAGCCGAACCAGCCGGTGACGATCCCGGCGCCCAAGTATCCCGGCAGCGCCAGCAGGCCTCCGATCAGGAACCGGCGCAACAGGACGATCGACACGCAGGGCGACCGCTCGCGAAGCAGCGCGCACGCGGCGTAGAACGTCAGCGGCGTGACGGCCAACAGGTACAGGCTCATCCCGGTCGGCTCATTCCCACTCGATGGTGGCAGGCGGTTTGCTGGAAACGTCGTACACCACGCGCCCGACCTCCGGGACGGCGTTGGTGATGCGTGATGAGATCTCCAGCAGGTCGTCTGCCGCCATGGGATAGACGTCGGCGGTCATCCCGTCCTCCGACGTGATGGCGCGGATCGCGACCACCGATCCATAGCGGCGTACGTCACCCGCGACTCCCACGGACTGGACCGGAAGCAGCACGCAGAACGCCTGCCAGATGGCATCGTAGAGGCCGCGGCTGCGCAGCTCCTCGATCAGGATGCGGTCGGCGGCGCGCAACGTCCGGCACCGCTCCCTGGTCACCTCGCCCAGTATCCGCACTGACAGGCCCGGGCCCGGGAAGGGATGGCGGCCGACCACGCGCGCGGACAGGCCGAGCTTCCGGCCCAGACGGCGCACCTCGTCCTTGTACAGGTCCGCGAGCGGCTCCACCAGCACGCCGGAGCTGCGCTTGGCCTCGATCAGGGGAGATCGCACGTTGTGGTGCGACTTGATCACGTCCGCGTGCGAGCCCACGCCCTTCCCCGACTCGATCAGGTCGGTGTAGAGCGTTCCCTGCGCGAGATAGGCGTTGGCGACTCCCAGCCGCTCGAGCTCGTCCATCGCGACGCGCACGAACTCGTCGCCGACCGCCGTACGCTTGCGCTCCGGGTCGATGACTCCGGACAACGCCGCGAAGAACCGGCGTGACGCGTCCACGGCGTGGAGGTTGGTGGCGCCCAGCTCGCGCAGGCTGGCCATGACCTCCTCGGTCTCCGCGTCGCGCATGAGTCCGGTGTCCACGTACAGCAGGTGTACCTGATCGGGCTCAAGGATATGCAGCAGCAAGGCCGCCACCACCGCCGAGTCGACCCCGCCGGAGATCAGCGTGACCACCGGTGCCGCGCCGACTTGGCGCCGCACGCGGCCGGCGGCCGCATCCAGGAATCGATCCATGTTCCATTCACGTCGTGCCCGGCACACCGCGGCGGCAAAATTCGAGAGGATGCGAGTGCCGAACTCGCAGTGCGAGACCTCCGGATGGAACTGCAGCCCGTATGTCGTCCCGCCGTCCTGCATCGCGGCAGGGTGTCCGTTCTCCGACACCGCCAACGTCGTCATGCCCGCCGCCCGTTCGATCACGTCACTGTGGCTCATCCACGACACGAAACCGTCCTCGACCCCGTCGAACAGCGGGCTGGGCTCGCGGATGTGGACTCGGGACCGCCCGTACTCGCGGGTCGCTCCGGCCGCGACCTGGCCGCCCGAGTCGGTGACCAGCCGCTGCAGGCCGTAGCAGATCCCCAGGATCGGTACGCCAGCCGCATGCAGCGAGGGATCCGGCCGCGGCGCCGACGGCTCGTACACCGAGTGAGGAGAGCCGGACAGCACGATGCCCTTGAGGTCGCGCAGCAGATCGCCCTCCAGCGGCTGGTCGCCGGGCACGATGATGCTGTACACGCCGGCGTCGCGGATACGCCGGCAGATGAGCTGAGCGGTCTGTCCACCGAAGTCGAGGACGAGGATGGTATCCATGGCGCGTCAGCTCGCCCGGACGTCGAGGGCGCCTCGCAGCGCCGCCGCCCGTTCGCGATGCCGGGCCGCTACCGCCCGTGCCCGCTCAGCGGCCATCCCGCAATATCGGCCGGGATCGCGCAGCAGCTCCGCCGCGCTTGACCCTTCGCGCCCCACCGCGAGCCGCTCCAGCAGCGCCCAGCGGTCACGGTCACGCTCCAGGGCGTCCGCCACCGTGCCACCTGCGGATCCCGCTTCGGCAGCTGCCTCACGGACCACCCGGTGAGCATCGGCCACGCCGGCACGCGCCAGCGCGACGTGGGCGGCCTCCGCCACGACCGCGTCACCGCCCGTGCCCACGGCGTCCGCCATGCGGCGCCGGTCGACATGCAGCGAGCCGACGACGCGCAGCGTCCGGTTCACGGCGGCGGTGAACCCGGCCAGGTACTCACCCACGAACCGGGCCGACGCGGAGTTGGTCAGGTCACGCTGGTGCTCGGAGATCTGATCCATGAGGAAGGTGCCCACCCGCGGCGAGAATGTCTTCCACAGGCTCTTGACGTGCTCGCTGTTCCAGGGGTTGCGTTTCTGGGGCATGGTCGATGAGCCCACCTGAGACGCGTCGAACGACTCGGCCACCTCCGCGATCTCCGTCCTCTGGAGATTGCGCAGGTCATCGGCCAGATTGGCGAGCACCCCGAACGCCAGGTTGATCTCCAGCAGCAGCCGGACGAGCGGCTCCGCCGGCACGATCTGGGTGGCGTGCGCCGCAGGCGCCAATCCCAGATCGGCCAGCACGCGCCGTTCCAGCTCCAGGGGGTCGTCGACCAGCAGTGCGGTGGCGTTGTAGGCGCCGACGGCCCCGGAGAGCTTCCCGGGCAACTCGCCGGCCGCCTGCAGGATGCGAGGCAGCACGTCGTCGAGGCGTGCCACGAACGAGGCGACGGCGAAGCCGAAGGTGATCGGCACTGCGTGCTGGCCGTGGGTTCGCCCGACCTGCAGCGTCGCTGCCTCCGCCTCCGCGAGATCGGCCAGGCGATCGGTCAGATCGAGCAGCAACGGCACCACCACCGCGCGGACCGCTCCGCCGATGCGAAGCGCGGTCGCCGTGTCCTGTATGTCGAACGACGTGGCTCCCAAGTGTACCAGGTGGCGGACCGACTCCGGGAGCCGCCGCTGCAGCACGTGCACCACCGCGCGCAGGTTGTGGCGTGTGACCTGCTCCTCGGCGTGCACCTCCGCCGGGTCGATGGCGGAGGCCGCCGCGTCGAGCGCCTGCTGCAGCTCCTCACCGCCACCCGGCCCGTACCGGACGGCATCGGGCACCATGCGGACGAACTGCCGCAGCAGCGCGATCTCCACGCGCGCGTAGCAGCGCACGGCCGCTTCCTCGCTCAGAAAGTCGGCCAGGCGGTCGAAGGGTTCCCGGTTCTCCAGGTAGTAGCGATGATCGAGCGGCGAGAGATTCCGGAAGATGCTCCGGCTCTCGCCACTGTCGGCTTTCATGCCTCACTGTGCAGGCGGTTCCGTCACCGTGTCAAAATGGGAAGGTGAAAAGCGGCAAGGTGATGGTGCGAGCGTGGCTGCTCGTGGGGGGCGCCGCTGCCGTGCTTGCCGGATGTGGCGGCTCGACGGACGCGGACAGAGCCGCCTCGGCCAGCGTCGCTGCAGGCGCAACCGGCCTCGAAGCCGGCGGCGCGAAACCCGACGACTTCGCGCCGCCGCAGCCCGCGCTTGGGTCCGGCCTCGATCGGATCGCCCTTCTGACAGCCGCACTGGACGACGATCCCGGCCAGGAGCAGATCGCCGCGTTCCGCCCCACCGGCTCGATGGACGGTCCGATCCGGGTCGGCGTGATCGACTACCAGGACGACGGCGTCAGTTGGCGCATGATCTGGGAGGCGGAAACGCAAGCCCTCGACCCCGACACCCTGCAGATCGCCATGATCGATCTGGTCGACGATCCGGCCCCGGAGATCGTGGTCCGCGGGACGGCTGGCTCCGACCGGCAGACGCTGGACGCCTATCAGCTCGTCCCGGCCGCCCAAGGTGCGGCCACACAAGGTGCGGCCAAACAAGGTGTGGCCAAACAAGGTGTGGAAGGATTCCGGACGATCGCCCGCATCGCCGTCCACGGCACGCTGACGATCGAAGACCCCGGGGGCGGACGGCATGCCGGCGGCGAAGAGCGGGGCGAGGACGCTGCCGCGCTTCCACTCGTCGCGTACGTGAAGGCACCGGATTCGGAGAGCGGGCTCGACCTGCTGCGCCTGACCTATGGGTGGGACACGGAGCGCGCGCGGTACGTGCTGCTTCGAACCGAGCCGGTCAGCGCGCCCGCCGACCCCGAATCGCGGCTCCTCGCCCTGTATTCCACCCCCGGCGTCGATCCGTACGAAGCATTCCTCGCCGGACCGTGGTACCGCGATGACCCGTCCGGCCCTGACGACGCGGGCGGTCCCAGGGAGTTGATCGTGTTCGCACCTGACGAACGCCTGATCTCCATCTACGACGGCGAGATCCTGGAGCAGCTCGAGTGGGTCGCGTCACACCGTCCACTGCTCGCGCATCTGGACGTGTGGACCCGCAATCTGGCGATCGAGGTCATCGCCAGGACATTCGGCATCGAGGCGCAATCCGCCGCGGAGATCCGGATCCAGGTCCGCGGCCACGACCCGTACGCCGGGGTCAGCTCCCGCACCTACCGGCGGCTGACTCCGGCCGCGCAGGAGACCCTGCTTGCCGCCCGGATCCCGGCGCCCGTGGCGATATTGAGCGGTCACTACCGGTCGGCCGACGGCCTTTCGCTGGAATTCCTGGGCGACCGGTTCGTCTGGGCCGACGGCGCTCAGGTCTTCGAAGGCGGATTCGCCCTTCGCGGCCGGCTCCTCTCCATGAAGATCATCGGTCCGCGCGGGACCCATCGGGGCTATCTCAGCTTTCTGATCGACTACGCGGAAGAGTCCTCATCCGATGGGGTGGAGCGCTCGCTGCGGCTGACGCCCGTTGGACCGGACTCTCCCCGCGCGCCAGCCGCCGGAGCGAAGGTGCTCCATCTGCACCAGGTGCAGCCGGTCACGGACCGGAGTCGGCGAGATACGGAATGACGTCCCCGTCATAGCCGATCGCCTGCACCCGTTTCAGCAGCAGCTCGGCCGCCTGCCGCGTGGCCACCGCGCCGACGAGCACCTGCACGAGATCGCCCTTCTGACGCGTGTGTACGGGAAACTCCGCGTCGCGCAGGGCGTTCACCATGTGCCGGGCGTTGATCGGGTCCCTGAACGAACCGACCCTCAAGGCGTACCGCGCGCTCCCACCGGCCGCGGTATCCCGGGGGGTGGCCGGCTCTCCCGACGCAACCGGCTGCAGGCCGGCTCCCGGCGACCGTGCACTCCCCGCGTCGTTCGGGTTTGGCGGCACGGAGCGTGCATCCACCGCCGGCCGGACCACGGGGAGCGCCGGCAAGGAAGACGGGACCAGCCCATCAGCCAATCGCGCTGCGTCGAACAGCCCGAGAGGCGATGGAAAGGTGCGGACCGGACCACCTCCGCCATCCGGGTTCAGCAGGTCGAGCGCGATTTCGAGCTCCGGCGACGAGCCCAGCGCGGCGAGACGACGCAGCCGTTCCTCGAGTGCCTCGAACCTCCTGGAGTGGACGTCGAGACGGATGAGCGCCAAGTGCGCCGCCGGAGCGTACGGCCCGTCCGCAGACCGCGCCAGTGAGGCCGAGAACGCGCTTCTTGCGTCGTCGTCCCGGCCTGCGGCGAGGTGCAGGCGCCCGAGCAGCAGCACCGCGCCCGGGAAGTCCGGGTGAGCGGCGTCGTCCACGAGCGGCTGCAGGGCCGACAGCGCCCGATCCAGATCGCCCAACTCCAGCGCCACTCCCGCCAGGGCGAGCCGATGCGCAGGGCTCGCGGGTACCAGGTCGGATTCCAGCAGGACCTGCGCCTGCTGCAGGCGGCCCCGCAACTGCGCGTCCCACGCCGCTTCCAGGTCGGCGGCGGCCGCCCGGCCAACCAGCAGGGTCAGCGCAAGCACCGGGATCAAGATCCATCGCGCGCTTCCCGCTGCCCCTCGGGTTGCCATCCCCCTCCGCTTCCATTGTCGGCGGACGGGGTCCGGCTCTACATACGGGACTTCAAGCCGCGGAAGAAGCGGTAGATCGACAGACCGCCGTACGCGATCAGGCCCGCTCCGGCCAATCCCAGGACGATGCCCGGGAATCCGCCGATGGCCGCGGAGAGGATGCCGAGCACGCCGGCGCCGGCGACCACGAGGCCGGGGCGGCGATCGTCCCGACTCGTGGCGAACGCCAGACCGCCCGCGGTAACCAGGCCGGCTATGACGATCCCGACCACTCCCGGCAACGCCCCCATCACGAGCAGGCCAACGCCGCCGGCGGCCGCCGTGAAGCCGGCCACCCCCTGCCTGGAAAGCGTCTCACGCGGGACGATGTCATTCATGAGGGGTCATCCATACGAGCACCTGCATGCCTGGCAATATACCCAAGCGCCGCCGCGCCGGATACCCAAGCGCCGCCGCGCCGGCGACCGACCTGCCGGCGAGGGTCGACCGCGCGCCGGGTTACTGGATGTTTGCCCATCGCTCACGATATACTGCGGGGCCAGTCTTGAAACGGTTCCTCGTCGCGACGGTCGCCACCATGTTCGCCATCGGCATGCTCGCCATCGGCCACGCCGTGGCTCAGGACGTGTCACAGCCGACCGCCGTTCCCGACGCTCGGGGCGACTCCTACGTCCTGGGCGACCAGATGCTGGCGCTGGGCGCCAGCTTGGTGTTGCCGCTGTTCACGTATCTGCCGACCGACGATGTCGACGGCTCCGGCATCACCGGCACCAACCTGACGCCGGGGGGCAAGCTGTCACTGAACTGGAACGCATTCCTCGGGCCGCGCCTGACGGTCGGAGCCGAGGTCGGCGGCATGTTCGCGATCGACCGGCACGGGGAGCCGCTGCTGATGGTTCCCGTCACCGGTCGCCTGGGCTACCAGTTCAGCTCGGACCTGCTCGGCCTGGGACAGTTCGACTTGCCGGTCTTCGTGAATGCCGGCGTCGGGTTCATGAAGCTGGCCGATCTGTTCAACGTGAACCTGGTTCTTCGTCCGGGCGCGGCGGTCTTCTACCGGTACGATCGCAACTGGTCCTTCGGCGGATCGGTCAGCGTCTGGCTGATGTTCGAGCCGCTCTGGGGCCCGGCGAGCGCGGGCTCGGGCCCGGGCCTGGCCGCGTTCCTGGATATCTCCCCGCAGATCGTCTACCACTTCTGATCGGCGGATGGCACTTCTGATCGGCGGATGGCACTTCTGACAGCGATGGCAACGAGAGGGCATCGATCGACGGTGAAAGGAATGACCGTACGGCACGCACTCGCCGGCGCTGCGGCAGCGTCGCTGGTTCTTGTCCTGTCGGGATGCCAGGAAGCCGTCACCGGAATCTTCCATCACCTGGCCCACCAGCAACCCACCGTCGACCGGAACCTGGCCAACGACATCACCATCGGCGGCGTCGCGCGTTGGGACGACCGCTACCTGGTCGCCGCCGGCAAGCTGTGGTCCCGTGCGGTCGCCACGGACGAGACGCCGCCCGGCGATTGGGCCTCGATGACGGTCACGTTCGACGGCCGGATCAGGTCCGCCGTGATGCTGCCGCTGGTCCGGTGGCGGCCTGAGGCCGGCGGGCCGTCGCTGCTCGCCGGAGCCCTGTTCGTGGATGAGGAGCGTTTCGCTCTGCTCCAGGCGACCGGCAGCCGGATCACGGCCAACTCCGTAGCTTGGCAAGCGGTCACGGATTCCGCAGTAAGCGGCCGTGAGGTGATCGGCCTGTTCACGCCCGGCGATGAATCGGTGCTGTTCGCGGTCATCGCCGAGTCGAGAAGCGAGCCCCGCACCTACCGGCTTCTGAGCGCTACCCGCCGGTCGGCGGAGACACCCGTGTTCCGCGTCGAGCTCGACGGCCTCAGCAAGCCGGTCGCAGCGGTGGCAACCGACGGGGACGGCACCTACTGGGCCGTGTCCGGCGGCGATCTCTACACCGGGACGCTCGGCGGCGGCCTGCGGAAACCCGACACGGCGCCGTCGCCGGAGGGTTCCGAGACGTTCCGTGGCGTGATCCATGACGGCACGAGTACCCTGGTGTTGACCGGCGACTCGGGGACGGTGTGGCGCTCCCGGGACGGGGGCGGAACCTGGCCCGACACGGAAGAGATCAGGGTGGAGGATCAGGCCGTGCCCCTGTGGGGCGCGATCGCCGTGGGCGGTACGGCCCTCATCGGCACCGACGGCCATGGCTACTACACGGCACCCCTGGACGGCGACTTCGCTGTGGCGCGGCTGGCGCTCACCACCGAGGCTATCTACCATGCATCGATCCTGCGACTCTGGGTGGACCCCGTTGACGCCGGCAGGGTGTTCGCGCTCACGGCCAGCGACGGCCTGTGGTCCGCGTCGGTGGACGCCGGCGAGTTGCCGGAACGTTGGCAGTTGGAGTAGCCGTCTCCCGCAGACTGGAACCCTGCTTACCTGGAGACCGTGCTACCTGGAGACCGGCCGTACCCTCAGCGATTCACGCGTACGGTCACCTCTCGGCCGTCGCGCACCACGCGCATGTCGAACGAGCCCTCCTGCCTGGCGTTGATCAGCCGGTAGAAGTCACGCAGGCCGCGGATCTCCGCGCCGTCGATGCGGACGATCACGTCCTGGGGCCGCAGCCCGGACTCCATGGCGGCACTGCCGGAGATCACCCTGAACACGAACGCACCCGCTTCCGGCAGCGCCGCCCGAGCCTGCTCGGTCAGGACCTGCAGCGACTGGACCCGTACGCCGGGCCAGACCGTTCCCGGCTGCGGCTCCTCCGCTCCCGGCCACACCACGACGGCCCGCTCGATACCGTCGCGCATCAGCCGGAACCGCGCAGGCTGCCCGGGTTGCAGCGCGACGATGGCGCTGACCAGATCGTCGCTGTCGGCGACCTCCTGTCCGGCGACTTCCAGCACCACGTCACCGGGGCGCAGTCCCGCGCGCTGGGCCGGCTCGCCGTCGTAGAGGTCGAAGAGGACGGCGCCCGAGCCCCCGGGCGTCAGGTATTCGACGATGTCCGGGTCGGCCGGGCCGGCAAGGACAACGCCGAGCCATGCGTAGCTGACGCTTCCGTCCTCGATCAACTGGTCGATGACCCGCTTGGCATTGTTGATCGGCAAGGCGAACCCGACCCCCGCCCAACGGCTGCCATGCGCCTGGATCCAGGTGTTGATGCCTACCACGCGACCCGTGATATCCACCAGCGCGCCACCGGAGCTGCCCGGGTTCATGGTGGCGTCGGTCTGGATGAAGCTGCTGATGTTGCCGACTTCGCCTCCCGAACGGCCGACCGCGCTGACGATGCCGAGCGTGAGCGTGGCGTCGAGGCCGAACGGACTGCCGACGGCCAGCACCAGATCGCCCGCTCGCAGGGTGTCGGAGTCGCCCAGAGCGGCGAGCGGCAGCTCGCCCGGCGCCCGCACGGCCACCATCGCCAGGTCCATGCGGGTGTCGGCGCCGACCACCTCCCCCGGAAAGCTGCGTTCGTCACTGAGCGTCACGACGATCCGCTCCGCAGACCTCACCACGTGGTAGTTGGTAAGGATGAAGTGCCGGTCGCCGTCACGGCGCACCAGCACCCCGGATCCGACCCCGGGCACGGGCATGAGGCTCGGGCGGGAGTCGCGGTCCCGGCCGGCGGCCACGGTGTCCAGCTTCACCACCGACGGCGTGACCGATTCGGCCACGTGGCGCACGGCCTGCTGCAGGTCGATCAGCACGGCCGATGCCGGGCTCGCCGCGTCGGCGGTCGTCGCGGCCGCGGCGTCCTGTGCACCGAGGTTCGCGGCCGCCGCCAGCAGCAGGGCCGCGCCCGGCAGACTCCTCAGCGTGCTCAGCCTCCGAAGACGGCATCCGCAACTCACGGGTGCATGGTCAGCACCTCGGCGCGGTCGGGAAGAATCGCCACGGTGTGCTCGAAGTGCGCGGCACGCTTGCGATCGGCGGTGACGACGGTCCATCCGTCGTCCAGGACCTCGACCTCCCAGGTGCCCTCGGTGATCATCGGTTCGATCGCCAACACCATGCCGGGCTTGATGCGGGGGTTGCTCCCCGGGGACGGGTAATTGGGCACCTGCGGATCCTCGTGCGGGGAGAAGCCGACGCCGTGGCCACAGAACTGCCGCACGACGCCGTATCCACGGGCGCTCGCGTACCGGTAGACGGCGTTGGCGACATCGCGCAGGCGGTTGCCCGGGACGGCCGCGGCGACCGCCTGCTGAAGGCACTCGCGGGTCACGTCCAGCAGCGACGCGGTGCCCGGTGCAACGCTCCCGACCGGCAGCGTCAGTGCGGCGTCACTGAAACAGCCGGAGCGGTCCACCCCGCAGTCGATGCCGACGATGTCGCCCGCTGCCAGCCTCCGCCGGCCGGGGATGCCGTGGATCACCTCCTCGTTGATGGACACGCACAGCGTCGCCGGGTAGTCCAGGTAGCCCAGAAACGCGGGCCGGGCCCCCCGCGCCTCGATGTGGGACCGGGCGATGTCGTCGAGCTCGGCCGTGGTGACTCCGGGCTCGACCCGCTCGGCGACCAGCCGCAGCGTCTCCGAGAGGATGCGCGCCGACTCGCGAATGCCCTGCAGATCGGCTTCGCTCTTCAGCCGGGTCATCGCGGGCGCGTCGGCGTCCGACGCGCGGCGCGGGCGGCCGGGAAACCGGGGAGAGCCGCCCGGCCCCGATGAGCGCCGGCGGCGGCGGCCTCGTGCGCTCACCACGCCTTCTCGGACCTGCTCACGCCACCCGCTTCCGAACACCGTCCAGCACGCCGTTGACGAATCGGTACGAGTCGTCGGTGCCGTACCGCTTGGCGATCTCCACCGCCTCGTTGATGACCACGGACGGGGGGACATCCCGCTGATGCATCAGGCAGTACACGCTCATCCGCAGAATCGCCAGGTCGACTCGGGAGAGGCGTTCCAGGTCCCAGTGCTCGAGCTGCCGGTCGATGCAGCCGTCGACGGCCTGCAGGTTCTCGATGCTGCCGGCGACCAGCAGCCTGGCAAACGCGCAGGCTTCGTCGCTCAGGGAGTCGCGCTGCACGGCGTCCATCCACGACAGGTCCACGACGTCGGCGACCGAACCCCCGCACAAGTCGTACCGGTACAGGGACTGCACCGCGAGCACGCGGGCACTGCGGCGGCCGCTCGCATCACGCACGACGGCTTGCTCAGGAACTGCTAGTACCCCATCAAACTGTAGTTTGGGGGTGCCGTGCTACTTGACCCGTCGACATCAGTTTGATGGGGTGCTATGCCGAGCAGATGGCTTCGAGGTTGTCGGTGAAGACCTCGACGTCGGCCCGATCACGCAGTTCCGTGATGACCTCCTGGACCACCTGCTGTGAGGTGCTTACCCGTCGGTTGGTCGCAAGCAATGCGGTGATCTGTCCGCGCACCGTCTGCGGCGAGCGCGGCGTCACCGGGTCGTCCAGGGTAAGCAGACGGGCGTCGATCCGGTCGGCGATTCTGAGGATGTGGAAGCCGACGTTGGACTCCACCACCCCGCTGGTCTCCCCGGCCTCCAGGGAGAACATCGTGTTCAGGAACCCCACGCCCAGGGTCTCCACGACCCTGGCATCGTCCCGGCGGAGGTAGCGATTGCCGAGCTCGCCACCGTCGTAGCGCGAGTTGCCGTCGTCCGAGTACTTCACCACCAGGTCGTCGAAGGAAGCGCCGTCGCGCAGTTCCGCCAGCGCCTCCGCGGCGCGTTCCCGTGCCTGCTTCACGGCGGCCTCGTCCAGTCCCTGCGTCCGGAAGTGGATGTGGAGCACCAGCGCCATCTTCGGCTGGTAGAACTGATGGCCGTTCAAGTCGTAGTAGTCGCTGACTTCCGCCTCTGTCGGCAACTCGACCGCTTCCAGCCGGCCCGGACGCATCTGCGCCGCCAGGCGCTCCGTGACGATCAGCGCGGTGAGCCGATCCCGGTACTCTTCCGGCGTCAGGCCGAAATTCTGCTGGATGACCGCCCGCCACGCGTCATCGGTGTACGGCTGATCTGCGCCGAGCTGCTGCTCGACCTGCCTGCGCCGCGCAACTACCTCCTGATCGATTTCGGCCTCCGTGGGGATCAGGCGCCGCTCGGTGGCCTCCTGCTCGATGAGGAGCTCGTCGATGAGCGCTTCGAGTACCGTCCGGCACTGGGCCCGATCCAGCGTCTCGCGCCCGCTCTGGCGCGCCACCATGCTGGCAAATGCCGTGAACTGAGGCGACGAGATGATCTGTGGCTTGTGCAGATCCAGGGTGGCCACCGTCCTGGCGATCGACTGCGGCCAAGCCGCCGCGGCGCTCATCAGCGCCATGCCGGCCACAGCCAGGGTCATGAGCACGAACCCACGTCCCCTTGCCGCCTGAGCGCCGTGCGCGCCGCTCCGTATGAACAGTTGCCTCATGCCTTCAGAATACTACTTTACGTTCAGGATACGTACCTCGCCTGCCGGTCATGCGTGCATGACCGGTTCGCGCAGGCCGACCCGCTCCTTGAGCTTCTGCACGCCGGCAATCCGCTCGTCCAGACTCAGCGCCCGCTCCAAGTAGCGCCGCGCCGCCTCCAGGTCCCCCACCTCGGAGTAGATCTCGGCGATGCGCTTGCAGAAGAACGCCGAATCCCGGTCGGACAGGTTGAGGCCGATCAACTCCTCAATCCAGCGCACGGAGTCCGCTGTTGCCGCGGTCCCGGCCATCTTGACGCACGCCACTTCCCGGAGGCGATCGACCACCTCCGCGATGAAGTGGCGGAAGTAGGGACGGCTTGCCTCTGCGTGGTAGACGCGCATGTAGTACTCGCACGCCTTGCCGTATGAGCCGTCACGCTCCAGCGCCTCGGCCAGCAGGTAGGCGCAGTCCATGAAGTCGTCATAGTCGAGCAGCGCCGCCAGATCGGATTCGATGTGCTCTTCGAGCTGACCGAACGTGGCAAGCGCCTCCCGGTCGCGTGAGCGCATCAAGTCGTACAGCACCAGCTTGGCCAGACTCACCGGATCGGCGCGGGCGCGCAGGAACGACCGGTAATCGAAGCGGCGTCGGCGCAGCGCGTGGCCGTACAGCCGATCGTAGTCGCGGCGCCGTTCCGGGTCGCCGAGAACGCGGTACGCATCGAGCAACCGTCGCATCCGCGACTCCGCCTGATCCTCGGCGAGCACCGTGAGGTCGGGATGCAGCTCCTTGGCGCGCTGGCGGAAGCAGCGCTTGATCCGCTCCTGTGAGTCCTCCGGGTCGGCACCCAGGAGCCGGTAGTAGTCCTCCACCCTTCGGGTGTGGTTCGCTGCACTCACCCGTCACTCCGCGCTCAGGGTAGCCGCCGGCCGTCCGGCGGTCAAATTGAGCTGCCGCCCATCGACGGGTACACTGAGTCCCCGCGCATGTTCCCGTTTCTGATCAAGAAGGCGTTCTTCGACATGTGGGACAACCTGTTCCGCATCTTCGCTCTGAACCTCGGCTACGTGCTGATCATCAGTGGAACCGGCTTTCTGCTGAGCGCCGTTCCGCAAGCCCAGCTCGCCTACTTCGCCGTCCTCGTACTGGGCTCGGCCGCGCTCTCGGTGTTCACCATGGGCACCGCGGCGATCGCCAGCGATCTTGCCGACTACAAGACCCCGGAATGGAGGATCTTCCTGGACGCCATCCGCGCCCGCTGGCTGCCGGCCGTGCTGCTGGTGATCATCAACGCAGCGGTGTTTCTCTTCCTGCTGGTGATCGCCGTGCCCGTCTACACCCAGTCGACCATCGGCCTGGTCGCGCTCGGACTGCTGGGCTGGGCGGCGGTGTTCTGGTTGCTGTCGCTGCAGTCGTTCTTCCCGCTCATCACGCGGATGGGCGATCCGTTCGGCAAGACGCTCCGCAAGTGCTTCACGGTGCTGTTCGACAATACCGGGTACACGGTTGGGCTGTTCATCGCGCTGAACGTGTCGGCTCCGTACCTGCTCGGACTGTTCCTGCTGCTGTTCCTGGGGGCGCCCACCCGGCTGCTGGCGTTCGGATCGCCGATGCTGCTGCTGCCGGGACCGGCCAGCGCGGTGCTGTTGCTGACAGTCGCCTTCAAGCTGCGCATGTACAAGTACGACTTCCTGGAGACACGGCAGCAGGCCAGCGCCGATCAGGAAGGCGAGGATGGCGGTCAGGTCGAGCAGGCCGGCGGCAGCGATGCCGGACGGCGGCGCCGCCGGGTTCGGATACCGTGGGACGCGCTGTTGGCCGAGGATCGCGAGCAGGTGGGCGTGCGCACGCTGCGCGGGATGATCTTCCCCTGGAAGGAGTAGATTCCCCGCGTCCGCTCAACCGACGCGCAGATTGGCGCCGATCGCCCGCGCCTCCTCCGGAGACTTCAGCACGCCGGAGTTCTTCAGGTACATGCCCTCGTGCTCCATGGCGCGCATCAGCTTTATCAGGGCGCGATTGGAACCGAGAAAGGACTTGGCCACGAACGCATAGCACCGCTTCCCCTGTATCAGCCCGGCGCCGGCCAGGAACGGCGCCACGCGGGCCGGTATCTTGCCGGTGATCGACAGCGATTCGGTGCCCACGATGGCGTACTGGTGGGACGTCAGCTTCGTGTTGACGTCGCGCGTGCCGTCGACGACCTCAACCTGATGGCCCTGCGACTCCAGACCCGCTCCAAGGGCCCGAGCCAGCGCCAGCAGGCTCTGCCGGTTACGGTCAGCGAAGAAGACTACCCCCACGCGCATGCCGGCAGTGTGCCGCACCATGACGCCGTTCGGCTACGCCCCCCCGGCGTACGCCACCTCGGCGTCCGCCACGGTCGCGTGCTCGCGCTCATCGCCGTGGCGGCGCTCGCTGCCGCCTGCCGGCAGGAGCCGGCGGGGCTCGCGCCGCGCCACATCGCAGTGCTGAGCGAGGACCAGGTGGCGGCGCCGCTGACGCTCGCGACGGTGGACGACGAACTGCACGTGCTGTTCGCGAGCCTGGACACGCTGACGCTGCAGCTCGCGCGACTCGATCCCCGCCGCAACCGGCTCACCCTGGAGACCATCGATGCGGTCGGCATCTACCCGTCCGATCTCACCGCGTTCGGGGTGCACGCCTACGCCGTGCACGTCGGCCGGCAGCACGTGATCTACCTGGATCAGCACCAACCCGATGCGCTGATCCCGAAGTGGGTCCATCGGGACGCGGACGAGGACGGCTGGTGGGTGACTTCCCCGGTGTTCGAGGGCACGCCGCGCGCGCTGATGCCGCAGGATTCGGGCGATCTGCTGCTGGTCACGGCAACCCCGCACGGTCCGGCGGTGGTCGAGCTGTCCGCGGTCTCGGGCTCGGGCAGACACCGGCCGGAGGGGATGGCCGAAAACCCGCGCCTCGTCTGGCCGGTCCCGTGCGCGGGCAGCGCGTCATTCGTCGCGCCTGCGGCCGGCGCCTCGCTCGTCCGGCACCGCGGTGACGGATCGTACCAGCCACTCCTTGACGGCGTCGGCGCGCACTTCGCCGGGTGCGCGGACGGGATCCCGTACGTTCTGTGGCACCTGCCATCGTCGAGCGAGGTGCTGTTTGCGCCCGTGGCCGACGACGGGCTGGGCCCGACGACCGCCGTCACGCTGGCGATCGGCACCACGTCTCTGTATTTCCTCCCGCGCCCGGCTGGGTTCAGCTTCGTGATCGACGAGTTCGTGATCGATGACTCGGACGATGAGCCTGGCGGACGTCACCGGATAGCTCTCATCCATCCCGCAGACGAACCGGGTCAGCACGGCACATACCGCAAGTCGGTGCTGGTCGATCCAGCCAGCCCGCAGGGATTCTCGGCGGCCCATCTCGAGGAGCTCCTGGTCATCGTCGAGCGGCGGTCGGGCGAGCGCCAGGAGGCTACGGCCGGCTTGCAGGCCGCGATCTTCGCGCTCCCGTAGTACCCCGGACCGTCTCCTGCCGGTCAGGCGCGGGGGGGCGCTCCGGATGCGGATCGCCGATGATGGGTTTCGGCGGCATGCAGCCGCGCCTCCGAGTGCATGAGCGCGTGGCGCGCCGCGTCGAGCGCCACAGGCTCCCCGGTGCGCTCCCGCTCCATGTGCTCGTGCGCTGCCCGCCGCGCCTCCCGTGCGCGCTCCAGGTCGATCTCGTGGGCGTGCTCGGCGGCGTCGGCCAGCACCACCACGTGGTCGGGCTGCACCTCGATGAAGCCGCCGCCGATGGCGATGAAGGCAGGCTCCCGGCCGGCGACCCGCACCTCCAGCGCTCCAGGCTTGAGCGCCGACATCAGCGGCGCATGGTTGGGCAGGATGCCGAGCACGCCGCTTGCCCCCGGGGCGATGATCATCTCCACCTGCTCGTCGAGCACGCGGCGCTCGGTGGTAATCACCTCCAGGCGCATCGATCGCTCCCGTGGCGGCTCACGCCGCCTCGCCCTGCTCGGACCGCTCGATCACCTCGTCGACGGTGCCGGCCATGTAGAAGTGCTGCTCGGCGATGTCGTCCAGCTCTCCGTCAAGCAGGCGCTTGAATCCGACGACGGTGTCGGCCACCTGCACGTATCGGCCGGGCTGGCCGGTGAACTGCTCGGCGACGAACATCGGCTGCGAGAAGAAGCGCTGCATCTTGCGCGCCCGCGCCACCACCAGCTTGTCGTCCTCCGACAGCTCGTCGATGCCCAGGATGGCGATGATGTCCTGCAGCTCGTTGTAGCGTTGCAGCACCTGCTGCACGCCGCGCGCCACCTGGTAGTGCTCCTCGCCCACTACGCGCGGTTCCAGGGCCCGGCTGGTGGAAGCCAGCGGATCGACCGCCGGGTAGATGCCCATCTCGGCGATCGACCGTTCCAGGTTCACGGTCGCGTCCAGGTGGGCGAAGGTGGTCACCGGCGCCGGGTCGGTGTAGTCGTCGGCCGGCACGTACACCGCCTGCATGCTGGTGATCGCGCCCTTGGTGGTGGAGGTGATGCGCTCCTGCAGCTCGCCCATCTCGGTGCCCAGGGTGGGCTGGTAGCCGACCGCGCTCGGCATGCGGCCGAGCAGCGCCGACACCTCCGCGCCGCTCATGACGAAGCGGAAGATGTTGTCGATGAACAGCAGCACGTCACGTCCCTGGTCGCGGAAGTGCTCGGCCATAGTCAGCCCGGTCAACCCCACGCGCAGCCGTACCCCCGGCGGCTCGTTCATCTGGCCGAACACCATGGCCAGCTTGTCGATGACGCCCGCCTCCTCCATCTCCTTGTAGAGCTGCGTGCCCTCGCGCGTGCGCTCGCCCACCCCGGCGAACACCGAGTAGCCGCCGTGCTCGCGCGCGAGCGACGAGATCAGCTCCTGGATGATGACCGTCTTGCCGACCCCGGCGCCGCCGAACACGCCGACCTTGCCGCCGCGGGTGAACGGCGCGACCAGGTCGATCACCTTGATGCCGGTCTCGGAGATCACCTGTTCGGTCACCTGCTCGCGGAACTGCGGCGGCGGCCGGTGGATCGGCAGCCGCTCGGCCCCCTCGACCGCTTCGCCGCCGTCGATCGGCCGGCCCAGCACGTTGAAGATGCGTCCCAGCACCGTTTCGCCGACCGGCACGGTGATCGGGCCTGCGGTGTCCTCCACCGCCTGGCCGCGGCGCAGGCCGTCGGTCGCATCCATCGCCACGCACCGCACCTGGTCGTCGGAGAGGTGCTGCTGCACCTCCAGCACCAGCGGCTCCTCGCCGTCTGCGGCCTGCACCTGCAGGGCGTTGTGGATCGCCGGCAACTCGCCGGCCGGAAACTCGACGTCGACGACCGCGCCGATGACCTGGGTGATGGTGCCGTTGGCGCCCTCTGCCATGTGCTCCTCCGCTTTGAGTCCCTGTCGCTCGCCTACGAGGCCAGCGCTTCGGCCCCACCGACGATGTCCAGCATCTCGGTGGTGATCCCTTCCTGCCGCGCCTTGTTGTACGACAGGGTCAGCTCGTCGACCAGCTCGTCGGCGTTCTGGGTGGCGTTGCGCATCGCCACCATGCGCGCCGAGTGCTCGCTTGCCAGGCTCTCCAGGATCGCCTGGTAGATCTGCAGCTCGGTGAAACGCGGCACGATCGTGTCCACCAGCTCGGCATAGCCCTGCTCGTAGATGTACGGGTTGGTCTGCTCCGGCGGATCGCCGTGCAGGAACTCGGCCAGCACGCGGCTGCCCGGGTCGCCGGTTCGGACCGGCAGCAACTGCCGCATGATCGGCTCCTGGCGCAGCACGTTGATGAAGTCGGTGTAGGCGATGTAGACGCAGTCCACCTCGTGCGACAGGAAGGCGTCGATCGCCACGCTGGCGATCGGCGCCACGTCGCTCTCTGCCGGCCGCGCCGGCAGGTCGACGAACTCGGCCAGCAGGTCGTGGCCGCCGCGCAACAGCAGGTCGCGGCCCTTGCGGCCGACCGCGATCATCCTGGCCTGGAAGTCGTTGGCGTCGACGAAGCGCAACGCCGCGCGCATGACGTTGCCGTTGTAGGCGCCGGCAAGGCCGCGGTCGCCGCTCACCACCACCAGCGCCGCCGTCCTGGTCGCCTCAGGCTCGGTCAGCAGCGGATGGTGGTCGCCGCCCACCATGGCGGTCAGGTGCATCAGCACCTCCCACGCCTTGGCGGCGTAGGGGCGCGAGGCGAGCGCCTGTTCCTGCGCGCGCCGCATCCGCGACGCCGCCACCATCTCCATGGCGCGGGTCACCTGGGCGATGTTGCGCACGCTGGTGATGCGGCGCCGGATCTCGCGGACCGATGCCACGTCTGCTCAGGCTCCGTCGGCCGCTTGTCCGCCCGCAGCGGACGGGGCTGTCGGTCGAAAGCGCGTGCCGAACTCCTCGAGCGCCGCCTTCAGCGCCGACTCCAGGTCGTCGGTCAGCTCGCGGCGGGTGCCGAGGTTGATGCGGATCTCCGGGTGCGTGCTGCCGATGAACTCCATGAGCTCGCGCGCGTAGCGCTGGATGTCGGCGACCGGCACGTCGGCCGCGTACCCCTCGGTCACCGCGTAGATGGCGATCACCTGGTCCTCCACCGGCACCGGCTCGTACTGCGGCTGCTTCAGCAGCTCGGTCAAGCGCAGCCCGCGCTCCAACTGGTCGCGGGTGGTCGCGTCCAGGTCGGAGCCGAACTGGGCGAACGCCGCCAGCGAGCGGAACTGCGCCAGCTCCAGCCGCATCCTGCCTGCCACCCGCTTCATCGCCTTGGTCTGCGCGTCGCCGCCGACCCGCGACACCGACAGCCCGGCGTTGACCGCCGGCCGCTGGCCGGCGTGGAACAGCTCGCCCTCCAGGATGATCTGCCCGTCGGTGATGGAGATCACGTTGGTGGGCACGTAGGCGGACACGTCGCCCGCCAGGGTCTCGATCATCGGCAGGGCGGTCAGCGAACCGCCGCCGCGCGCCTCGGACAGGCGTGCCGCCCGCTCCAGCAGGCGCGAGTGCAGGTAGAAGACATCGCCGGGGTAGGCTTCGCGGCCCGGCGGCCGGCGCAGCAGCAGCGACACCTGCCGGTAGGCCCAGGCGTGCTTGCTCAGGTCGTCGTAGATCACCAGCGCGTCGCGGCCCTGCTCCATGAAGTACTCGCCGATCGCGCAGCCGGCATACGGCGCGATGTACTGCAGCGGCGCGGGCTCCGACGCCGACGCCACCACCACCACGGTGTGCTCCAGGGCGCCGCGGTCGGCCAGCGTCGCCACCACCTGCGCGACCTGCCCCTGCCGCTGGCCGATCGCCACGTAGATGCAGATCAGGTCGCCGCCGCGCTGGTTGAGGATGGTGTCGATGGCGATCGCGGTCTTGCCGGTCTGGCGGTCGCCGATGATCAGCTCGCGCTGGCCGCGGCCGATCGGGACCATGGCGTCGATCGCCTTGATGCCGGTCTGCACCGGCGTGTCCACGTTGTCCCGCTCGATCACGCCGGGAGCGATGCACTCGATCGGATAGCGCTCGGACAGGTGCAGATCGCCCTTGCCGTCGATCGGCGCGCCGACCGCGTCGATCACGCGGCCGATCAGCTCGTCGCCCACCGGCACGGAGGCGATCTGGCCGGTGCTCTTGACCGTGTCCCCTTCCTCGATGTGGTCGTAGGGACCCATGATCACCGCGCCGACCGCGTCCTGCTCCAGGTTGAGGGCGATGCCGGCCACCCCCTGCGGGAACTCCAGCAGCTCGGTGGCCATCACGCCGCTGAGGCCGGAGATGCGGGCGATGCCGTCCCCGACGCTCATCACCGTGCCGATCTCGCGCCGCTCCAGCGGCGGCTGCCATCCCTCGATCTGGCTGCGCAGTTGCTGCGTTATCTCATCGATTCTCATCGCCATCGGTTCACTCAACCCCGTTCCCGTCGGTCTGTCCTTCAGGTGGCCCGCCGCAGGGTGCTGTCGAGCTCGCGCAGCCTGGATGCCACGCTGCCGTCGATCACCTCATCGCCGACGCGGATCACGAGCCCGCCGATCAGCTCCGGGTCGACCTCGAAGCGCACCTGCACCTCCGGTCCATACCGATCCCGGACCGATCCTTCGACCTGCTGGCGCGCGGCGGCATCCAGCTCCACGGCGCTCGCCACCGTGGCCGTCTGCGCGACCGGTCCGGCGGCGGCCATCCGCTCCAGGTCGGCCAGCACGCGCGGCAGCAGCGCCACGTCGCCGTTGGTCAACAGCGTGCCGCAGAAGCGCCGCACCGCCGCCGGCGCATCGGCCGGGATCAACCGCTCCATGCGCCGCTGCCGGTCGGCGAACGGCGCGCTGCGATCGTCGAGCGCGCCGGCCAGCGAGCCGTCGGCGGCCAGCACCGCGCTCATCGCGCGCAGCGATCCGAGCCACTCCTCCAAGGCGATGCCGAAGCACGCGGTCGCGTACTTCTGCGCAAGCTCACCGGGGCTCACGCATCCTACCGATGTCGGCCAGCGCGCGGTCGACCAGCGCCCGGTGCGCGGCCGGGTCGACCGCGTCGGCGATCACCTTGCGGGCGATCAGCAGCGCCAGCTCCCCGGCTTCGCGCTGCAGGTCGGCCGCCACCTGCTGGCGCTCGCGCTCGGCTTCCTCGCGGGCGCGTGCCTTGATCTCCTCCGCCTCATCGCGGGCCGCCTGCAGCACATCGCCGCGCATGCGCTCGGTGGCCTCCGCGGCGGCACGCGCCTCCTGTTGCGCCTCATCGCGGGCGGCTGCCAGCTCGCGCTCGAAGGCGGCGCGCTGGCCTTCCGCTTCGTTCTGGGCCCGATCGGCCGCTTCCAGCCCGTCCGCGATCCTCTGCTGGCGGCGGGCCAGCATCGCCTTCACCGGCTTGTACAGGAACAGCCGCAGGAGCACGACCAGGATGATGAAGTTGGCCGCATAGGCGGCCAGTCCGATCACCGAGACTCCGAGCGCTTCCATCGCCTACGAATCCAACCGGGGCATCGCTAGTACCCCATCAAACTGTGGTTTCGGGGTAGACATTTCCTGGTATCCGTGGACATCAGTTTGATGGGGTACTAGAGCACGAACAGGATGATGAGCGCGATGACCAGGGCGTAGATCGCCACGGACTCCGCGAAGGCCATGCCGACCAGCATGTTGGTACGAATCATCCCCTGCGCCTCCGGGTTGCGGCCCAGCGACTGCAGGGCGCCGAGTGCGGTGAGGCCGATACCGATGCCGGGGCCGAGCGCGCCGATGCCGATGGCCAGCGCGGCGGCCAGCAATTTGAATGTCTCTGCTGTGAGCTCCATAGGTGCGGAAATTACCAGACAAGCCCCGCGCCGCCAAGCAGGCGAGCCACGGTCCTGTGCGACGCCGCGTGGACGCCGATCAGTGCTCGTGCTCGCCGGCGGCGACCGAGAAGAACACCAGGGCCAGCAGGAAGAAGACGATCGCCTGGATCAGGCCCACGAAGATCTCCAGGCCGAAGAACACGACCAACAGGCCCAGCGGCACCAGGCTGGAGATCACGATCAGCACCACCTCCCCGGCGAACACGTTGCCGAACAGCCGGAAGGAGAAGGAGACGATCCGCGCCAGCTCGCTGATCCCCTCCAGCACGCCCACGAACAGCTCGATCGCCCAGGTGGTGAAGCCCTTGCGACGCAGGCCGCCCAGGGGCAGGAAGTTCGACAGGTAGCGCGCGCCGTGCGCGCGCAGCCCGAACCACTGGGTCAGGATCACCGTGATCAGGGCCAGCGCCAAGGTCAGGTTGAGATCGGACGAGGGAGCGCGCAGGAACGGCACGATCACCACGCGGTCGAGGTGCCCGTCGTGGTGTTCGTCAGGGTGCAGCGGCTGCAGGCTCTCGAACTCGCCGCCGATCAGCAGCACGCTTGGGATGCCGGCGAACCCCGTGGCCTCGGGATCGGCGCCCTTGTAATGCGAGTGGGCGGGCCCGATCGCCCCCAGGAACGGGGTGAGCAGGCTGAACATGTTGACGACGACCAAGTACAGGAAGATGGTGGCGACGATCGGAAAGAACGTCTCCGCCCAGCGCTTCGGGGCGGCGTCCTTGACCAGGTTGTCCAGGCCCTCGATGAGGCCCTCCACCACGTTCTGCAGACCGCTCGGCCGTTCCTTGAGGCGCCGCCCGAAGAAGAAGGCGAAGATCACCAGCGCCGCCGACAGCACGAACGAGGTCAGCACGGCGTTGGTGACGTGCTTGCCCAGCCCGATCGGCTCGGCCTTGACCTCGATCGCCGCCATGTCGTGCTGAAAGACCAGGAACCCGACGACTACCACGGCGGCCACCGCCAGGACGATCAGGAGCGCCTTCACTGGCCCGCCGCACCCCCGCTGCCGGTGCCGCCTGCGCCCGCGTCGGCGGCGTCCGCCTGCCCGACGGTCCCGCCCGCACCTTCACCCTCGGCGGCGGCCGCCTGCCCGGAAGCGTCGCCGGTCCCTTCGGTCTGCGGAGCATCGGTCACGGCGGGAGCCTGAGCCGGCCGCACCCACCACTGGCCCTCCTCCTCCTGCAGTGTCTGCTGCGCCCGTTCCAGAAAGGCCCCCTGGTCGGGCGTGCGGTTCAGCCACGCCAGTGCGAACGCGGCGACCAGAAACACGGCCCCAAGGATCGACGTGAACCTTGTCAACACGTTTCCCGTCCGCGAACCGAACGGCGAGGAGCTCTCCCCGCCACCGAACATGCCGCCGATGCCGCCGCCCTGGTCGTCCTGGATGAGGACGATCAGGACCAGCAGCACCGCGCTGATGATGAAAACGACCAGTATGATTATTCCGGCGAGCGCCATTCCGCATCCATTATAAGGGCAGGGCCGCTAAAGGGGCACTATCGCCGCGAACGAAGCCGCCTCCAGCGACGCGCCACCGACCAGCAGGCCGTCGACGCCGTCCTGCGCAAGCAGCGCCGCGGCGTTGTCAGGTTTCACCGAGCCGCCGTACTGGATGATCAGCCCCGCCGCGGCCTCCGCGCCGGCTGCCGCGGCCACCGTCGCGCGGATGTGGGCATGCATGGCGCGCGCATCCTCCGGGGTGGCGGTGCGGCCGGTGCCGATGGCCCAGACCGGCTCGTAGGCCACCTGCAGCGACGCCCGGCCGAGGTCCACCTGCGGGACGACCGCACGCACCTGCCGCGCGACGATCTCCTCCGCGCGCCCGGCGTCGCGCTCGTCTGAAGTCTCGCCCACGCACAGGGTGACCTCCAGGCCCGCCTCGCAGGCGCGCCGAACCTTCTCCAGCACCACGTCGTCGGTGTCGCCCAGGCCGTGCCGACGCTCCGAGTGGCCGACGATGACCAGCCCCACACCGGCGTCGGCCAGCATCGCCGCCGCCACTTCGCCGGTGTAAGCCCCTTCGGCGGTGGCCGCCACGTCCTGTGCGGCCAGCAGCACACCCGATCCGCGTATCGCGTCGCGCACCACGTCGAGTGCCGTGTACGGCGGCGCCACCGCGACGCGCACGCCGGCCGGGGCGCGCCCGCCGGTGTCGAGTTCCCGCACCACCGCGGCCGCCAGCTCCCGCGCGGATGCGCGCAGAAGGTTCATCTTCCAGTTGCCGGTGATCAGCACGCCGCGTTCGCCAGCGGCGGACCGGCCGGAGTCATCCATGGAGCGCCGCCACGCCCGGCAGGATACGGCCTTCGAGCAGTTCCAGCGACGCGCCGCCGCCGGTCGAGACGTGATCGATGCCGGCGTCGATGCCAAGGGCCTGCAGGGCGGCCACCGAGTCGCCGCCGCCGACCACGGTGTGCGCGGGGCTGTCGACGACGGCCTGGGCGACCGCCAGCGTGCCGCGCCGGAACCGGTCGATCTCGGCTACGCCCATCGGGCCGTTCCAGAGGACGGTCCCGGCGGTGGCGATCCGGTCACGGAAGGCGCGCGCGGTCCGCGGGCCGATGTCCACTCCGGCCAACCCGTCCGGAATGTCGCGGGTGGCGACCGGAACTGCGTCGCGTGCCGCCGCGCCAGCGTCGATCGGCGGCGCGGCAGCCACGTGATCCGCCGGCAGGAGCACCGGCACGCCCCGCGACGCAGCGGCTTCGAGGATCTCGCGGGCGGTGCCGACCGCATCCTCCTCCATGAGCGACGCGCCGACGGTCACGCCCTGAGCGGCGAGGAACGTATAGGCCATGCCGCCGCCGATCAGGATGGCGTCGACCCGCTCCAGGAGACTGCGCAGGACGTCGACCTTGGAGGACACCTTGGCGCCGCCCACCGCAAGCACGAAGGGGGTGGCCGGATACGTCAGCAGGCTGCTCAGTTCTTCCACCTCACGCTGCATCAGCAGTCCCGCGCCCTTCGCATCTGCCGGCATGAGGTCCGGCACCCCGACGGTCGAGGCGTGTGCGCGGTGCGCGGCGCCGAACGCGTCGTTGACGTAGACTTCTCCGAGCCGCGCCAGACGCGTCGCGAAGCCGTCGTCGTTGGCTTCCTCGCCGGGATGGAAGCGGACGTTCTCGAGCATCATGACCTCGCCCGCGCGAAGCCGGGCGGCCGCCCGCTCCACCCCGTTCCCCACGCAGTCGTCGGCCGCGTGCACGGGGCCCGTCAGCAGCTCGCCGAGCCGCTGCGCCACCGGCGCCATGCGCAGCCGCTCCTGGCGGCTGCCTGCCGGTCGGCCCAGGTGGCTCAACAGGACCAGCCGCGAGCCGTACTGATCCAGCACGGCCCGGATGGTCGGCAGCGTAGCGCGGATACGCGCGTCGTCGGCTACCCGCCCGTCGGCCAGCGGGACGTTGAAGTCCACCCGCATCAGGACCGTTCGCTGACGCAGGTCCAGGTCGTCCAGGCCGAGCATCCGGGATGCCGCGGGCACGCGGGATGCCGCGCCGTCGCTCACGCGGAACGATCCTGCTGCGATTCGTCCTCCGGGTCGCTGCGCAGGACGATCTTCACCCGCGTGATGCGACGCCCGTCCATCCCCTGGATCACGAAATCGGCCTCGCCGTACCGCTTGGTTTCGTAGATCACGGGGATCTTCCCGAACAGGTCGAAGACGAACCCGCCGAGCGTATTGAACTCGTCGACCGGCAACTCCAGCGCCAGGCCGTGGTCTTCGAGCTCGTCCAGGCTCACCCGCGCGTCGCACAGGTAGACCCCGGCCCCCAGCTTGAGGACCTCCTCGCTCTCATTGTCGAACTCGTCCTGTATGTCACCGACGATCTCCTCCAGCACGTCCTCCATGCAGGCGATTCCGGAGGTTCCGCCGTACTCGTCCGTGACGATCGCAAGATGCACCCTGCGACGCTGGAACTCGTGCAGCAACTCGTCGACGCGCTTGCTTTCCGGCACGAAATAGGGCTTGCGCATCGCCTTGCCGGCATTCACGACCCTGTCGTCATTCACGACCCTGTCGTCATTCCGGCCGTTGCCGACGATCTGGCCCAGCAGATCCTTCGCGTACAGCACGCCGATCACGTCGTCGACGGTCGTGTGGTACACCGGCAGCCGGGAGTGGCCGCTCTCCGTGATGGTTTCCATCAGCTCCTCCGGCGTGGCATCGACGGACACGAACACCACGTCCGGTCGCGGCACCATGATGTCCTTGACGGTCGTCGAGGAGAGCTGCACCACGCCGTCGATCATCTCCCGCGCGTGCGGGCCGAGATCGTCGAGCCTGCGCTCCTCGTCCGACGGCTTGCGGAGAAGCCGGTCCAGGATGCTCATGAGGCGGCGCAGGATGCCCATGGCAGAGACTCCAGGAGCCGACGCTGCTCCTGCAGCATCGGCTCGTCCGCGATGTCGCCGTCACCGTGGTCCCGACCCAGCAGGTGCAGGATGCCGTGCAGCAGCAACTCGCGAATCTCGGTCGCCTCGGAAAGGTTGCGGCGCCGCGCCTGCCGTCGGGCGGTGTCGAGCGAGATCACCACGTCGCCCAGTATCGAGTCGCCCAGCATCGAGCCGTGGCCGACGGTCAAGTCCTGTTCGAAGGACAGCACGTCGGTCGGCGCGTCGATTCCGCGGAAGCGCAGATTCAGGTCGCGCATGAACCCGTCGTCGCACAACAGGACCGACAGCTCGGCCGAGCTTCGGCCGAGCGCGTCCAGCGCGCCCTCGGCGAAACGAACCAGCGCCGCCCGGTCGGCGCCGGCGGGAGCGCGCACATGGGCGGCCACGCCGAGCTCCACGCGCCCGGACTCAACGGGCCCAAGCTCAACGGGCAGGGCGCGCGGGTCGCGGGCGCTGCCAAGGGTGGCCGGCGGGCCGGTACTCGGAGGTTGCTCGGGATCTTCCATCATCAGGACGCTGGCATCACGACGGGCGCTGGTCCGCATCGGCCGGCGCGGTCTCGTAGGCTTGCACGATCTTGCGCACCAGTGGATGACGTACCACGTCTTCCCTGTCGAAGTAAATAAAACCAATTTCTCCGACGTGTGCCAAGAGCTCCGTGATCTGCAGCAGCCCACTGTCACGGCGGCGGGGCAGGTCGATCTGGGTGATGTCTCCGGTGATCACAATGCGCGAACCTTCGCCCATGCGCGTCAGGAACATCTTCATCTGCTCACGGGTGGTGTTCTGCGCCTCGTCGAGGATGACGTAGGCGTCCGCCAGCGTACGTCCGCGCATGTAGGCCAGCGGCGCCACCTCAATGGTGCCGGCCTGCTCCATGCGGCGCAGCACGTCGGCGGGCAGCAGCGCCTGCATCGCGTCGTACAGGGGGCGGAGGTACGGCTCGATCTTGTGCTCCAGGTCGCCCGGCAGGTAGCCCAGGCTCTCGCCGGCCTCCACCACCGGCCGGGTGATGATCATCCGGCGCAGTTGCCGGCTGCCAACCGCCCGCAGGGCGTCGGCCACCGCCAGATAGGTCTTGCCGGTGCCGGCGGGGCCGACCGCGATCACCAGGTCACGCTTGGCCATCAGGTCCAGGTAGCGCATCTGGTTGGCGCCGCGCGGCGCGACCTGGCGCAACCCCTTCGGGATCGACAGGTGCCGGTCCGTACCGGCTACGGCGGAAGGTTCCTCCATGCGCCGGTAGATCGAGCGGATCACCTCCGGCCCCGGTTCAAGCCCCAGCCGTGCGCGGTCACGCAACTCGCCGAGCAGTGCCGCGAAGGTCTTGCGGGTCGCTGAATCGTCGGTGGCCAGCATGATGCGGTTGCCCTGCGAGTAGACCGGGCTGCTCAACAACTCCTCGAGAACCCGCAGATTCCGGTCGTTGGCTCCGCACACGTCACTCAGGACACCGGCATCGTCCAGGACGACCGCGAGCGGCTTCCCCATATCGCGACGGCCGCGATCGTAGTCTCAGCGATCCTCGATGTCGAGACCCTGGCGATCGATGCGGAAGACCGAGTACAGCTCCGGGATCGGCAGCCATCGGACTTCCACCGAGAGGGCCGGCGTCCAGACGATGCGCGGCTCTTCCCGGTCGGTCTCGGGGTTGTACTCCACGTGCTGTTCCGGCCGGCCCTGGTAGGCCAGCGACAGGTTCCAGTCGCCCAACCGGTGCAGCGCCTCGATGCGCAGCGACTCCAGCTTGAACGCCGAGGCGATCCGGTCGTCGGAATTCAGGAAGTTGAACGACCGCGCCAGGTCCACGATCGGGTTGACCCACCGGTCGCCGGCCTGTTCGGCCGTGTCGGGCAGGTACCGGTACAGGTGACGATTGACCGAGCTCGACCTGAAGGAGAGGTCGAGGAACCGGTGAATCCGGACGCCCAGCCGCAGATCGAACGAGAGCGAGTTGTCGCGCACGAACGCTTCCGGGTCGACAGCGAGCTGCGTCTGCACGCCGGCATCCAGCCGTATCCGGTTCTTCCAGAACGCGATCGTCCCCGTGTCCAGCCGGTATCCGACCGCCACTTGCGTCGCCCGCAGGCCCGGCCGGCCGTCCGGAAGGGGATCGCCGAAAGGATCGAGCGGCTCACGGACCGCCGCGGTCACCGTACCGGTCACCCCGTAGGCATTCGCCTGGGTTCGGAGGCGCTCCAGGCGCTGTTGCTCATCCAGGCGGAACGACTGGCTCACCGACGCGCTCGAGTTGATGCGCACGCTCCCGCGTCCATCGATCGGGGTCGGCTTGAGCTGCCCGGCGTCGGCTCCCTCGGCCTGCTCGGCAACGCCGCCGCGCACCGCCATGGAGAACGCCCCGACATCCGCTTCCACGCGGCCGTCGGCGGCCAGCGGGCGTGGGGGTAGGTCGACTCCTGCGCCCACGCGGGCGTGGATGCCGGTGACCGCGAACGCCGCGTCCGCTCCCGCTCGGTGCGTGAGGACCCTGTCCCGGTCCCACGCCGGGCCGCGCACCACCGGATCGCCGGTGTCGAGATCCATCCGCACGTCATGCAGCAGGAGGCCCTGTCCGTACGAGAGGCTCGACCCCGACCACGCGGGCACGGACCGCAGCGGCCGCAGGCTGAGCGTGTTGTTCAGCCGCAGCCGCGCGCTGGTCCGGCTCCGGTCCGACCGGGTCAGCTGCTCGGCGAACTCCGGATCGATGCCGTCCTCCTGTCGGGCGTGCACCTGGTAGCTGGCCGTCTCGACGAGCGCGCCGCTCAGTCCGACGATGCGGTCGAGTGCAGAAACGGAGTAGCTGATCTGTCCGTTGGCGCGCGTATCGACGCGCGTGTGGAGGATGTCCAGATCGACCTGATCGCGCGTGGCGACCGGCCCGTCATCGAAGCGGTGATCGACGGACACGACCGGCCGCAGCGAGTAGCCGACCTCGGCGGCGAGCAAGCCGCCATCGGCGGCCCAGCGGAACAGCGACCCGGAGGCGACCGCCGCGACCGCCGGCAGCGTGAGCGTCTCGGGATAGTAGAAACGGCGGGTAGGCGACGCCGCCTGCAGCCGGTCCAGCGCCGATGGCACGCCGGCCGACGGCGGCTCGGTGCGGCTGCCCCAGAGCCAGCTTGCCGAGAGCGTGGGAAACGTCAGCGTCCGCAACGCCGGGGTCGCGAGCAGCGGATGCAGGGACAGATCGCCTCCGAGCCGCCACTCCAGCCGATCGCGCGGGGGCGGGGGGATCAACGGACCCTGCGGCAGGCCCAGCAGTCCTCCGGTCGGCAGGTCGTGAGCCCGCCTCAGGAAGTCCGTGGTGAAGCCCGGATCGGAAAACAGCTCGAAGCTGCCCTGCACCGATCCGAGCGTGCCGCGGAACGCGACTTCCGTCTCCAGCCCGTAGCGCAACGGAACTCGGGCGCCCAGGATCGTGGCGGTGTCCCAGTGCGAAACCAGCTCGCCGTCCGCTCCGCGCAGGTACGGCGTGTGGCCGACGCCCGAACGAGCGTCCGCGACCAGCGCGCGGGACGCGGCGACGCCCCCGAACAGCGACAGACCGCCGAATCGCCCCTGCACCCCGCCAAAGATGCCGAGGCGGCTGTAGAGGTCGACCATCAGCGTCAGCACGTCGGCGTCCGCCGCATCCGCTTCCGCGCGCACCGGCAGCAGGAACAGCCCGCGGCGCTCGTCGGCGTAGCCGGTCTCGCCCGCGTTGCGCTGCAGAAACGACAGCGAGCCGTCATCGGCCGGTCTGCGCCCGATCAGGTAGGTGGTCGTCTGCAGGTAGAGGCCCTCGCGGCTGCGCTGCCCGACCGCCGGGTGAAACAGCAGCCTGCCTCCCGGGCGGAGAAAGTACGGCAGATACAGCACCGGCACCTCTCCTACGTGCAGGAACCCGTTGCTGACCGCCCACTCCTCGGGCGCCAGGATCCACAGCCGCTCCGCTTCGATCCGGTAATCGGGGTCGTCGGGATCGTCGGACGAGGTGACGGTCGCCTGCTCCATCACCACCGTTTCGTCGGCCCGCCGCGTGATCGCCTTCCCGGAATAGGTGAAGGTCACGTCCTGATCGGCCGCCTGCTCCGCCATGGTCTGATCGACCTGGCTCGATCCGTCGTAGAAGATCCCCTCCCATCGCTCGGTATCGACGGACAGGCTTTCCCCGCGGAACACCTCCGAGCCGTCGTCGGTCGTCATCGTGTACTCCACGGAACCCGATGCGGTGAGACTGTTGCGCTCGTCGTGGTACGTGATCCGGTCGGCCTGGATCCGATGACGCGCACCGGTGTCCCGGTCCACGGCGGTGACGACGACCTCGCCCTCCAGAACCAGCGTCGTGTGGCCGAGCTCGTCGGAACGGTAGCGGGCGGAGCGCGCCGACTCCACCGAGATCTCGCTGCCCGTGTCCTCCACGGACGCTTCTTCCGGACTCGGCAGCCCGTAGTGCTCGCGCAGCCGCTGCTGCCGGGCGGCCCGGTCACCGCCGTCCGGCAGGCCGAGCTGACGCAGCCACGCGGCAAGCTCCGCGGCGCGGGCCGTGTCGATGTCGATCGGCAGGGTCTCGGCGAACAGCGGATCGTCGCTGGTGGGAGGCGGGCTCTGGGCGACCGCCGCCGCCGCGACCACTGCCAGCAGGACCGCCAGCGTGCGGCGAGCGTTCACAGGACCTCCCGCAGGTAGCGGCCGGTGTGGCTGGCCTCGTGTCCGGCCACGTGCTCGGGAGTCCCCGTCGCGACCAGGTCACCGCCGTCACTGCCGCCTTCCGGGCCGAGGTCGATCACGTGGTCGGCCTGCTTGATCACGTCGAGGTGATGCTCGATGACCACGACGGTATTGCCCTTGTCGACCAGCCGCTGCAAGACGGACAGGAGCTGGCGCACGTCGACGAAGTGGAGCCCGGTGGTCGGCTCGTCGAGGAGATACACGGTGCGGCCGGTGTCCCGCCGCGAGAGCTCCAGGGACAGCTTCACGCGCTGCGCCTCGCCCCCGGACAGGGTCAGCGCCGACTGGCCGAGCCGCAGGTACCCCAGGCCCACGTCCTGCAGCGTGCCGAGCCGGCGCGCCACCTGCGGGACGTGCGTGAAGAACTCGGCCGCCTCGGTGACCGACATCCGCAGCACCTCGTCGATGTTCCGCCCCTTGTAGCGGATCGCCAGGGTCTCGCGGTTGTACCGGCGTCCTCCGCAGACGTCGCAGGTCACGAACACGTCGGGAAGAAAGTGCATCTCGATCTTGATCTGGCCGTCGCCGGCGCAGTTCTCGCAGCGGCCGCCGGCGACGTTGAAGGAGAACCGGCCCGGCCGGTAGCCGAGCGCACGCGCTTCCGGCAGGGCGGCGAACAGTTCCCGGATCGGCGTGAAGAGCCCGACGTACGTGGCCGGATTGGACCGCGGTGTGCGGCCGATCGGCGCCTGGTCGATCTCGATGACCTTGTCGATGTGCTCGCAGCCTTCGACGCCAGCGAGTCCCGGTGGCAGCCGCCGATCGTCCAGGGCCGCCCGCAGTGCGGGCCCCAGCAGGTCGGACACCAGCGTCGACTTGCCCGAACCGGACACGCCGGTCACCACCGTCAGCGTTCCCAGCGGCAGCCTGACGTCCAGGTCGCGCAGGTTGTTTGCCGCCGCGCCGCGCAGGGTCAGGCCGCCGGTCGGCCGCCGCCGCTGCGGCGGCGTGGGAATCGCCTCCCGCCCCGCGAGGTAGCGTCCGGTCACGGACCGGTCGTGCTCCTGCACCGCGCGCGGCACCCCGCACGCCACCACCCGGCCGCCGTGTTCGCCCGCGCCGGGGCCGAGATCGACCAGGTAGTCGGCGCTGCGCAGCGTCTGCTCGTCGTGTTCCACCACCAGCAGGGTGTTGCCGCGATCGCGAAGGCGGAACAGCGTGCGCAGCAGGCGGTCATTGTCCCGCTGGTGCAGGCCGATGGTCGGCTCGTCCAGCACGTAGAGCACGCCGACGAGCGCCGAGCCGATCTGCGTGGCTAGGCGAATGCGCTGCGCCTCGCCGCCGGACAGCGTGGACGCGCGGCGGTCCAGGCTCAGGTACGACAGCCCGACGCTCGCCATGAACTCCAGGCGGTCGCCGATCTCCTTGACGATCTGCCCCGCCACTCGAGCCCAGTCGCCGCCGCTCTCCGCGGCCACGCGGCGGACGTACGCCATCGCTGCCTCCACGGACATGGCGGTGACCTGGTCGATGCTGTGGCCGGCCACTTCCACGGCCAGCGCTTCCCGGCGCAGCCGCCGGCCCCCGCACCCATGGCAGGGCTGCTCGCGCATGAAGCCCTCCAGCCAACGCTTGACATGATCGGACGCGGTCTGCAGGTAGCGGCGCTTGAGCTCCGGAATCACGCCCCGATAGGTGGTCGCGTAGCGGTAGCTGGCCTTGGTGGCGGTTCGGTGCTCGACCTGGATGCGGTCGCCGGCCCCGAACAGCAGGGCGTCGAGGACGACGGGCGGCAGGTCTTCCAGCGGGGTATCGAGCCGGAAGCCCCAGTGCCGGGCGAGCGCCCGGAACAGGGACCGGGTCCACTTGGCACGGGGGTTGTGCGTGGCGATGCCGCCCTCGTCGAAGGACTTGCCGGGGTCGGGAACGATCAGGTCACGGTCGAATTCGAGGCTGACGCCCAGCCCGGAGCAGTCGGGGCAGGCGCCGTGCGGGTTGTTGAACGAGAACAGCCGGGGCTCGAGCTCCGGGAACGGCGCGCCGCAATCCGCGCACGAGCTGGTCTGCGAGAATCGCTGCTCGACCGGTACGCCGTCGCCGTCGAGCAGCACGATCATCCGCCCGGAGCCCACCTCCAGCGCCGTCTCCACCGAGCCGGCCACCCGCTGGTGCAGGTCCGGCCGGCCGATCAGACGGTCGACCACGATCTCGATCGTGTGCGCCGTGTTCCGGTCCAGCTCCGGTGCATCGTCGAGGGAGTGGATGCGGCCGTCCACGCGCACCCGCACGAATCCCGCCTTGACCGCGTCCTCGAACACGGCACGGTGCTGTCCCTTGCGGCCGCGCACCACGGGCGCCAGCAGAATGATCCGCGAACCTGCGGGCAGGGAAGCGATGGCGTCGACGATCTGGTCGGTCGACCGCTCGCTGATGGCCGCTCCGCACTCCGCGCAGTGCGGGCGGCCGGTGCGGGCGAACAGGAGCCGCAGGTAGTCGTAGATCTCGGTCACGGTGCCGACCGTGGACCGTGGATTGCGTTGCGCCGTGCGTTGCTCGATCGAGATCGCTGGCGAAAGGCCGTCGATGAAATCGACGTCCGGCTTGTCCAGCCGTCCCAGGAACTGCCGCGCGTACGCCGACAGGGACTCGACGTAGCGCCGCTGCCCCTCGGCGAACACGGTGTCGAACGCGAGTGACGACTTGCCCGAGCCGCTTGGCCCCGACACGACGATCAGCCGGTTGCGCGGCAGATCCAGGTCGACCCCCTTCAGGTTGTGCTCGCGGGCGCCGCGGATGACGATGCGGTCGGTTCCGCTGAGCGCGCCGTCCGTGCCGGCCGTCCCGTCGGCGTTGGTGCCGTCAGCGACGGAGCCGGACGATCGTCTTGCCATGTCCACCCTCGTCGGCCGGGGCATCCTGATAGTCGCTGACCGCGGAGCTGTCGCGCAGATACTCCCGGATCGCGTGGCGCAGCACGCCCTGGCCGTGGCCGTGCACGACCGAGAACTCCGCCATGCCCCGCATGACCGCGGAGTCGAGCTGGCGCTCGACCTGCTGCAGTGCCTCCTCCGCGCGCATGCCGCGGACGTGCAGCTCCAGCACCGGCTCCGCCCGGTTCACCAGCTCGACGCGGGCGCTCGTACGGCGAGAAGGGTGCGGACCGGTCACGACCAGCTCGGCAGCGCGGAACTCACCGCGGATGGTGTCGGTCTGCACCACGTAGCGGTCGGGATACCGGTCCGGCCGATGCCGGCGCACCACCCGGCCGGCGGCACCGGTACGACGGATGAGCACGCTGCTGCCCGGCGCCAGCGGAGCACCGTCCGCCGCGGCACCGGCGGCGGCGTCCAGCGCCGCCAGCGCATCCCGTTCCGCCTGCAGGCGCTGCTCGACCGCCCGCGGGGCGGCGCGGGCAGCGGCGTCAGCCGCCGCTGCCGCGGGG
>JAPPNY010000107.1 GCA_028818385.1 Spirochaetaceae bacterium | reverse complement strand
CTCGGCTTCAACTTGGTCCCGGAGACTGCCTGATTCTGCTTGTTTCTAAGGAGAGTCGCAAGCGTTGCCGTAACCAAGTCGGAACGCATAAGCGATCACCATGGCGAGTTGACAAACTGGAAGCAGGGGATCAGCGTCTGTCAATGGACCTGAAGCAGGAGCTCTTCGGCGGTGCATTGAGCCGAGCCGACGTGCCGTACGCTCTATGCGGAGGGATGGCTGTGGTCCTGCATGGATATCCACGGCTTACTCGCGATATAGATCTGCCGATAGCCGGACGCTATCAGGATCTGGGCGACGTCGAACAGCTCGAGAGCGCGCCGTGAGCGGTGCGGGCAGGGCCAAGGGCAGGAGTCGTGGCGTGTCACGGGACATGTCGCCCGAGGCCATTTCCCGGCGCTTTGACATACTGGTGGAGCTCGACCGGACGGCGCGAGCGCTGCGTGCCGCCAGGCCGCGCCCCGATCTGCGCGCGGACTCCACGAAGGCGGACGACGAGGCGTGGGACCATAACCATCGAACCGGGGAGAGATGCATGAAAGGCGACGTGTCACTGGCATTCGTGGCGAGATCCGGGTACCAGGTCGACCACGCACGGGACAAGATCAACCATTGCCTCGATCAACTGAGGACCGAGGATGTGTGGTGGGCGCCGCGAGTTGGCTGCAATCCGATCGGCGTGATCATCCGGCACCTGATGGGCAATCTGCGCCAGTGGGCGATTTCGGCGATGGGCGGCGAGCCGGATGTGCGGGATCGTCCCAGCGAATTTCACGTCCTGGAGCGAGTCCCCAAGGATCAGCTCCAGGCCGAATTCAACGGCGTTCTCGATCGGGTAAGGGAAGTCTACTCTCGGATCAACGTCTCCGATCTTCTCGTACCCAGGAGAATCCAGGGATTCGACACCATGATCCTGGATGCGATCTACGAAACGATGTGCCACCTCGAGCTCCACACCGGCCAGGTGCTGTATCTCACGCGACTGAGGCTGGGAGACGACTATGTGGAGTCGTGGATGCCGGCGACCGATGAGCAGGGCGCTTGAGTTGAGTGGTCCGGAGTCGTCCGGATGCACTGGCGAGAGGTGAGTGAAATGGAGGTCCGCCCATACCGGGAGTCCGATCAGGACGCCGTGGTGGCCCTGTGGCGGAAGTGCGGGCTGGTCAGGCCGTGGAACGACCCGGTGAAGGACATCCGCCGCAAGCTGGGTGTCCAGCGAGACATGTTCCTGGTCGGATCGCTGGATGGCCGGCTGGTGGCGACGATGATGGTGGGGTATGAGGGCCATCGCGGCTGGGTCAACTACCTGGCCGTCGCGGCAGACTGCCGGAAGCGGGGCCTCGGGCGCACCCTGATGAGTGAGGCAGAGGCGCGTTTGCGGGAGATGGGTTGTCCCAAGGTCAATCTGCAGATCAGGCGATCGAATGCGGACGTCGTCTCCTTCTACCGGTCGATCGGCTACTCGGAGGACGATGTCGTGAGCATGGGGAAACGTCTCATCGAAGACTGAGCCGTCCCGGATCAAGCCAGCGGAGTGAGTACATGAAGTGGAGAGGAGTGCTAATCGCCGAGTCGTTGGAGGGCGATCACGGTATCTGGGACCGCGTCGAAGTACGAGGGCGGTCGAAGGGCCGACTGGAACGCGAGGGCTCCAGAGGAGCCTTGCACCCGTCCGGATACCGCTTCGCGGGCCCCTGTATGGTCCTGCTGGGATTACTTGCCCTGGCCGCCGTTCCCGCGCAGGCCGAGATGCCGGCGGACGCCCTGGTGATGGCGAAGGACATCTCGGACATCATCACGTTGGATCCCGCGGAGGCATTCGAGCTCACCACGGGCGAGCTGCTCGCCAACGTCTACGACCGCATCATGACGTTCGAGCCGGAGGATCCGACCGTGCTGACCGGCGGCGTCGCCGAGAGCCATGCGGTGAGCGACGACGGCAGGACCGTCACCTTCCGTATCCGCGACGGACTCACGTTCCATTCCGGCAACCCGGTGCGCCCGGAGGACGTGGAGTTCTCGCTGGAGCGCGCGGTGCTCCTCGACCGGTCGCCGTCGTTCATCGTCACCCAGTTCGGCTGGAACGCGGACAACGTCGGCGAGCTCATCGAGGTGGTCGACGACCGTCGCGTCCGCATCACCATCGCGGAAGGCTTCTCGCCCGGTCTGGTCCTCAATGCGCTGTCCGCCGGCGTGGCCTCGGTGGTCGACCGGGAGCTCGTCCTGGCACACGAGCGGGACGGAGACCTGGGCAGCGGCTGGCTGCAGACCAACAGCGCCGGCTCCGGTCCGTTCCGGGTCTCGAGTTGGAAGGCCGGGGATGCCGTGGTCCTGGAAGCGAACCCCGGCCACCGTCGCGGCCCGCCCGGTGTGCAGCGCGTGGTCCTTCGCCACGTGAGCGAGCCGCGGGCGCAGCGGCGGCTGCTGGAGGCAGGCGAGGTCGACGTGGCGCGCGATCTCACGCCCGAGCTGGTCGCCGCCCTTGCCGGCAACGTCGAGGTCGCCGTCGACGACCATCCGAAGGGCGTGATCGTGTACCTGGCGGCGAACGCCTCGCATCCGATCCTCGGCGACGACCGGGTGGTGCACGCGCTGCGGCACGCGGTCGACTACCACGGCATGGTGGAGTCCTTCCTGGCCGGCCAGTTCATCGTCCACCAGGCGTTCTGGCCGCGGGGGCTGTGGGCGGCCTACACGGAGACGCCGTACCGGCTCGACCTCCCGCGAGCCTCGTCGCTACTCGCGCAGGCGGGCCACGGCGGCGGCTTGGCGGTGCGGCTCGACACGCTCGACAGCCCGCCGTACCCGGCGATCGCGGAGGCGGTCCGGCAGACGCTGGCCCGGATCGGCGTCCAGGCGCAGGTCGTGACACAAGAGGGCGCGGAGCTCTGGCCGCGGTACCGGGCACGGGAGCACGAGCTGATCCTCGCCCCCTGGTCGCCCGACTACGTCGACCCGCACGCCAATGCCGACGCGTTCGCGCGCAACCCGGACAATCGCCCGGAGGCCGGACTCACCGGCGTGCTTGCGTGGCGCAACGCGTGGGCGCGGGACGACGTGAACGCGGCGGTGGTCGAGGCGCGTGACGAGCTCGACCCGGAGCGGCGCAAGTTGCTCTACTTCGACCTGCAGCGGCGTCTGCAGGCCGAGGGACCCTACGTGGTCATGTTCCAGCAGACCGACCAGATCGCGCGGCGCACTCATGTGACCGGTTTCGTGTCAGGCCCGAACTTCGACCACGTCTGGTATCGCTTGGCGACCAAGGAGCCCTCCGTCTCGGGAGCGTGAGGACGAGCGCGCGGGTGAGTTGGGGTCAGCGCCGACGTGCTGTTACGCGGCTCCTTCCCCCGGCCTGTCCGCCGGCTGGTTGCGCGCGCCCCAGAACATCCCCTCGATGATCCCCTCGACCTTGGAGAGCCGGTCGCCGACGTTGATGACCCGAGAAGTGAGCTCCTTGAAACCGACGTGCATCTCGTCCCGAAGCCTGCCTTCTATGGCCTTCATGTCGCTGCGGAGTCCGTCTTCCATGGCCTTCATGTCGCTGCGCAACTCGCCCTCCACGGCTCTCAATTCATTGCGCAGGCCGCTTACTTCGCGGCGAACGCCGCGTATCGAGGCGAGGTTGGTGGTGCCCAGGGCGATTGCCGCTGCGATGATCGCTACGACGATCGCTATCGAGTCCGCGTTCACGTACACCTCTCCTGCGCGCCTCCCGCTCCGTGACGGGATCCTACCGGTCAGCGGGCCCCGCGTCACCGTGACCCGTCATACGCAGGAATCGGCGCGTCTTCTGTCGTTGACACCGCACGCGTGTCGCTGCTGCTTCAATACGGACCCGATCAGCGGGACGCCGTCAGAACCGGTCCTGGTGTGCTATCGTGCGTTCGCGTTCTGAAACCAGACCCATGCCGGTATACGTCTATCGATGCAGGACCTGCGAGCGGCTGTTCGAGAAGCTGCTGTTCAGCTCGGACAGCCCGGACGCCGCCCGGACACCGTGCCCGGACTGCGGCGCCGAGGCGCCGCGCGACTACTCCACCCACACGTTCGCCTCGCCGAACATCGGCACCACGGGCGAGTTGGCGGAGGACTCCGAGCCGTACAAGGCCATGCACTACCACGAGAAGCGCGGCGAGTGGGAGCAGGCGGCCAAGGCCGCCGAAGGCGTGAGCGACTTCGCCAAGCAGAAGTTCATCCAGAAGGCCGAGCAGGACTGACCTGCGGTCGGCCCGGCGCCCGTTCAGTCCGTGTCTTGGGGCTGGCCGCGGAGCAGCGGCACCGCCGTAGCTGGACCGGTCGAGAGCGTGTGTAGGGGATCGCAGCCGGCGCCGGCCACCGCTTCGGCGCCGAAACCGAAGCCGGCCCAGGGCGGGAGTCCGAGCGGATCGTATCCTGCCCGGCGGGCGGCATCGTCGCCGTAGAGGCAGGCGAAGCAGGTGTCGAACCGGTCGGCGTCGAGGTGCCTGCCCACCACCTTCGCCGTGAGCGCCGTTGCGGAATCGCCCAGCCGGTGCTCGGGCGTCCCGCCGAAGCGTGCCGCCAGCCCTTCCTGCAGCAGGCGGTCGCGCAGCAGCCGCGGCTCGCCGTGCCTGCGTTGATAGGCGAGTCGATACACCGCCTCGACCGTGGCGGCCTCGATCCGTTCCGGGGCGTGCGCGTGGGGCGGATCCCCCGTCCAGAGCACAGCGACGGCCCAGCCTCGCTTGCGGAGCGCCCGGCCCTGGAAGCGGACCTGCTCGTCCGACAGGAATCGGTCGGTCCAGCCGCCGCCTGCGTCGTCGGCCACCACCAGCGCGACCCGCGCCGCGCCCCCGAGCGCGTCCTCGGACAGCCGGTCCGCCACCCGCGACAGCGCCTCGCGCGCCGTGTCCTCGGCACGGGCGCCGATGAGCCGGTCGAGCATGGCGGCGACGTGGTCCTTGCCCATCGGGTTGAACAGCGGCAGTGGCAGCTTCAGGTCGCCATGCCCGCCGGTCATCGCGTCCAGGTAGGCGCGAAAGCGCTGTGCGCCGCGCGGCAGGTCGTAGAGCCCGCGCTGGATCTCCAGCGCCGGGACCAGCGTGAGGAGCGGGCTCAGAGCTTCGTGGCGATGATGTCGCTCGTGCGGTCGCGGGCGAAGCGCACGGCGTCGTCGACCATCTGCCGGTACGAGAACGGCGGGTCGTAGCCAAAGTCCCGGCGGGCCGCCGACAGGTCGTGCTCGTAGTACGTGGGCGTGACCGGCAGGTCGAAGGTCGAGCAGGGGGAGCCAAGCCGCTCGGCCAGGTAGGGGACGACGGTGTCCCAGGTGATCGGCCGGCCCGAGCCGAGCTGGTAGACCTTGCCGAACGTGTTCGCGTTGCCCGTGGCGCGCTCGTAGGCGTGCACGATGTCCCGCACCTCCACCGTGTGCTTCTTCCACGGCCGTCCGTGGCGGTCGCGGGCGACGATCAGGTGGGGCTCGCCGTCGTAGACGGCACGCATGGCAGCGAGCACTTCCTGCGCGTCCGGATCCGGGCTCGATTCAAGCTGATCGATGAAGGTCCGCAGGTGGAACGGCGGGAAGCCGACCATCTCGCCTGCGCCGAACACGAAGCCGTAGCGGAACACGGTCGCCGGCATGCCCTCGTCCCGGACATAGCGGTCCACCAAGTGCTCGGTGAGGATCTTGCTGTAACCGTACCAGCCGGTGGTGTCGAGCGGCAGCGTGTCGATGCCGATCGGCTCGTCGATGCCGTCCTCCGGGTACTTGTTCATGGTAGCGTCGGTGCTGGAGACGATCACGTGCCGGAGCGAGGAGCCCAGGCCGGAGGCGGCCTGAAGCACGTTGAAGGTGCCCTTGACGTTGGTGTCGAAATACTGCTCCGGCGTGAACGGGCCGCCGGCCTGAAAGGCGGCGCCCAGGTGCAGGATCACCTCCTGCCCGGCGATCGCGGCGTTCACGTCCGCGGAGCGGGCCAGGTCGCCCTCGAAGATCTCCGCGCCGAGCTGCCGCAGCTTGGCGCTCTGGCGGTCCTCCGGCCAGACGAAGCCGCGCACGGCGTGCCCCCGGTCCAGGAAGTGGCGGGCGATGTTGGCGCCGATGCGGCCGGTGATGCCGGTGATCAGGATGTTCATATCGGGTGGTGGTGCGCCCGCCGACGATAGGCTGCGGCGCGCGGACCGTCTACCGCCCGCGGGGCACGCTCGCCATCTGCTTCGGCGCCGAAGTACGCTTCAGCTTCTGAAGGCGCGAAGGAGGCTCGCATGGGAACCGAAGCAGACGGCGTCCTGATCATCGTCGGGGATGCCACGGAGACGGTGGACACGCTCTATCCGTTTCTGCGCGTGCAGGAGGAAGGGTTCCGGCCGGTGGTCGCGGGCCCGGAGCGGCGGCGCTACCAGATGGTGCTGCACGAGATCCCGCAGAGCGGCTGGGAGATCACGCGCGAGTACGAGGGCTACACCATCCAGGCGGAGGTGGCCTTCGCCGACGTGCGGCCCGAGGACTACGTCGGGCTCTTCTTCTCCGGCGGGCGCGCGCCCGAGTACATCCGCTACGACCCGGACCTGGTGCGGATCACCCGCCACTTCTTCGAGCGCGACAAGCCGGTGGCCTCGGTCTGCCACGGCGTGGAGATCCCGGCCTACGCCGGGGTGGTGAAGGGGCGGACGATGGCGTGCGTGCCCAAGTGCCGGTTCGACCTGGAAGTGTGCGGCGGGATCTATTCCGAGGAGCCGTGGGCGGTCGACGGCAACCTGGTGTCCGGCCGCACGTGGCACGACCACGGCCGCTACATGCAGCACTGGATGGCGCTGCTGCACGCGGAGCGCACGCGCATGGAGGAGGCGGCATGAGCAGTCAGATGAAGCTGGGATACGGCACCTACGCCATGCAGAAGCTGGACGTGTACGAGGCGCTGCCACGGCTGCGCGCGCTCGGCTACGAGTCGGTCGAGATCATGGGCGAGGAGGGCTGGGCGACCGCGCCGGACCTGATGGACCGCGAGGACCGCAAGCGGCTCGCAGGCACCATTCGCGACCTGGGCTTCGACCTGTCGGCGGTGATGGCGCTCCTGCCGCTCGCCGAGGAGGGCGCCGGCCGGCCGGCGATGCTGGAGCGGTTCCGGGCCATCTGCGGCCTGGCCCGCGACCTGTGGCTGGACGACGGGCCGGCGGTGTTCAGCTCGCCGCCCGCGGGCTCGAGCCCCCCATGGGACGGAGGGCGGGAGCGGATCGCGGCCTCGCTGCTGGAGCTTGCAGACATCGCCCGCGATCACGGCGTGATCCTTGCCGCCGAGCCGCATGTCGGCGGCGCCCTGGACGCTCCGGAGAAGGCGGTCTGGCTGATGGAGCGGACCGATCATCCGGCGCTGCGCATCAACTTCGACATCAGCCACTTCCACGTGCAGGGGATGGATCTCCGGCACAGCGTCGATCTGTGCCTGCCGCACGCCGTGCACATCCACGTCAAGGACGGGTACCTCGACGCCGACGGCAACGTCGTCTTCCAACTTCCCGGCGAGGGGAGCCTGGACCTGGGCGAGTACTTCCGCCTGGTGGTTGGGCACCGCACGGACATCGCCGTAACCGCCGAGGTGAGCGCCATGATCTGGAAGCGTCCCGACTACGATCCCTGGGATGCGGCGCAACGTTGCTATGCCGCCCTTGCGGCGGCGAGGGACTCGGTCGCCTGACGTTCCATGACCCGGTGATACGTCCCATCGCGCGGGAGGACCTGGAGGACTGCGCGCGGCTGTTCCGCGAGGTGTTCGCCGAGCCGCCGTACCGGGAGTCCTGGAGTGCTGCACAGGCGCTCACCTATCTCGAACGGTTCTGGCGGTTCGACCCCGAGCACTGCCTGATGGCGCTCGACGGCGAGGAGGTGACCGGAGCGATGTTCGGCTACTGCTACCCGTGGCGGAACCGCGTCAACTACTACATTCAGGAACTGTTCGTGCGGGCCGATCGGAGGCGGTCAGGGCGCGGTCGCGGACTCATCCGCCACGTGCTCGACTCGCTCGGAGGCACGAAGGCCTCCATCTCCCTGATCGCCAACAGGACGACGCCCGCGGCGAGGTTCTACGAGGAGCTGGGGCTGCGGCAGCACCAGCGCTACAAGTTCTACGCCGGCACGGTACGTGCGGAGACGATCAGGCGGTAGCCGGGGGCTGGTACGCTTCCCAGAGGGCCCGGTAGTAGCGGAGCAGGCGCTCCCCGTCGGCGTTGCCCTGGATCTCGGCCAGCGTGTATCCGGTGTAGCCGTCGCGCTGGAGCCTCGCGAACAGGTCGCGCCACGGGTAGTCGGTGTGCAGTTCGTTGATGTGCACGAGTCCGATCTTGTGCCGCAGCAGCCCGTAGGCTTCATCGATGGAACCGTTCACGGGCTCGCCCGGGTTGGAGTTCCAGCAGAGATAGGCGTTGTCGTGGTCGGCGTGATCGATGATGGTGCGCATCCGGCGCGGCTCCTGCGTCTCGCGGCCGTGCACCTCGACCCGGACCGCGACGCCCAGGTCGGCGGCTGCCTGCGCGCACTCGCGGACGGCCAGACCGATCTGTTCCAGGGTCTTCTCCTCGGGAATGCCCGCCTCGGTCTGCAGGCCGTTGGGCCGCACCTTGATGCCGGGACAGCCCAGGTCGGCGGCGAGCTGCGCATAGGCGATGGTGCCGTCGATGTTCTCGCGCACGACCGCCGGATCGACGGCATGGTACTCGAAGGCGCTGCCCAGTCCGGCGATCTCCACGCCGCCGTCGGCGAACCTCTGTCGCACCTCCGCGCGCGCGGCCGCGCTCAGCTCCACCTCCACGCCGTGCGCATGGGTCGTGCGGAGCTCGACGCCGGACATGCCTGCGGCGTTGCACATGCTGATGAGCGTGGGCACGTCCCACTCGGCACCGATCTGGTACGTGACGAATCCAAGTTTCACGGCAACCCTCCCCGCGGCCCGGTCGCGGTCCCGCACCGTAGCGGAGGAGGCGCGCCGTGTCCACGCACTAGGGCGCGCTCAGGATGTCGGCCGACAGCTGAACGTCTGCCCTTCGAGCAACGTCATGCTGGGCGCGGTGTCGAGCCTCGTATCACACCCCGTGCGCGTGCTCGTCGACCACGGCGTCGATGTCACACTCAATACGGACGATCCCATGAGCTTCGGTCAGAGCGTCTCGCAGGAGTACCTGAACCTGTACGACGCCGGCGTTTTCTCATCCGACGAGCTTGACGCGATACGCGTGGCAGCCCTCAGAGTCTGAGAGCGTACGGAGGTAACGATGGCACCGACATTCGCGGTCGAGGAAACGATCGACAGACCGGCAGGGGAGGTATGGGATGCCCTCACCGACTGGAGCAACGCCCACCGGTGGATGCCCGGCGTCGACCGGATGGAGGCTCAGGGCGAGACCGCGGCGGGCACGGAGATCCGCTTCCATGCCCGGAACGCGGAGCGGACGTCGGTCATCGCCCGCTGCGATGCGGGGCGCTCGATCGTGCTGCGCTCGGTGCAGGGCGGCGTGACCGCCGACTACACGTACGAGCTGCATCCGGCCGGTGACGCCGCTACCCGCGTGACGCTGGTCGCCGAGTGCCGCTTCCGCGGGCTGCTTCTCCTGATCATGTCGCCGCTCATCCGGCGGGCGATCCGCAGCGCCGACGGCGTCCAGCTCGAGCGGCTCAAGAAGGTCGTGGAGGCGGACTGACCGGCCGCGCCGGAAGCTCAGGTGCCGGCCGGCGCGTTCGCGGATTCGTAGATTCGCACCCACTCGTCGGCCGACGGGCAGACCGATGCGGGGTCTCTCCGGCTGCGGGCGATGAACCCCGGCACCTGCTGCCGGCCGGTGGGATGGTCGGGATGCGAGTAGCGCAGGTCGAGGCTCCAGCGGATGTGGTCGGAGACGTTCGGTATCGAGCGGTGCATGGTCTTGTGCTGGGTCAAGAGCACGCCGCCGACGCGCACCGCGCAGAGGACGCGCTCGCCGTCGGGGAGCTGCTCGTCGACGACGCCCTTGAAGTTGCCCGCCGGTCCCATGCCGCGCTCGTGGCCGATCAGCGGCGCGCGGTGGCTGCCGGCGATGACCTCCATGCAGCCGTTCTCCCGCGTGGCGTCGACCAGCGGGATCCAGAGGTTGACCATGAAGGTCTCCGCGGCGTCGGGCTGCAGGTAGCCCAGGTCCTGGTGCCACGGCACGACGCCCTCGTCCTGGTGGGGCCGCTTGGCGCGGACGTTGAATTGCGGATGAGCCAGGATCTCCGGGCCGATCACGGACTCGACGATGTCGAGGAGGGAGGGACAGGTGTAGATCCGGAACATCCCCGGCGTGCGTTGCTTGCCGCGGCCCAGGTCCAGCAACGGGGCCGGATCGTCGAGCTGCAGCGCCAGCGCGTGGAATCGGCGCTCGAACGGCTCGTCCCCGTGCGCGTCGGACAGGCGGCCGTCGGCGATCGCGGTGCGCGCGAAGGCGTCGATGTTCGCGTCGAGCTCGGCGCAGAACGGCTTTAGCACCGCCGGGTCGATGGCGTCCTCGACGAGGAGGTAGCCCTCGTCGCGAAAGAAGGCGAGTTGTCGCTCGGTCAGTCCGGACATGAGCTATCCTCCGGTCAGGCTGGTCCAGTTTACCCCGATTCGGCCGCGAGCGGGCCAGTGAGCGTAGCGAGCCTCATTCGAGCGTGAACCTTTTGCCCTTGAACCGCGCCCTGTGAGATGAAGCCGGAACGGACCGATGGAACCTCGCATGGATCGCACCGCCCACACCGATCAGGATCTCGCCCGGAGCATCCGGAGCGGCGACAGGGACGCCTTCGTCGCGCTGGTCCGGCGTTACGAGCGACCGCTGAGTGCGCTCGTCCGCGATCGACTGGGATCGCGCGAGGCGGTCGAGGACGTGCTGCAGGAAACGCTCATGCGGGCGTGGTCGGCGTTGCGGGTGCAGGAGCCGAAGAACGTGCGCGCGTGGCTGTACCAGGTGGCGCGGAACCGCTGCAGCGACCACCTCCGTTCCAGGCAGCGGCGGGAGCGGATCGCGGAGCCGGAGGAGTTCGCGCGGACCGTCAACCGGCTGGGGATCGCTGATGCGCGCCGGCGCCGGTCGGCGGAGGACGTGGTCGACGCCTTACAGGTCGTCCCCGAGCAGGAGCGGCGGGCGCTGCAGGCGTTCTACCTGGACGGCATGAGCATCGCCGAGATAGCCGCCCGCCACCGCTGTCCGCCTGGCACGGTCAAGCGGCGGCTGTCTCACGGGCGAGACCGCGTGCGCCAGGAACTGGGCATCACCAAGACGAGGAGGGGTATTACGATGCGTGTCGAGAGCAAGAAAACGGCGAAACGGCCATTTCCCGAGCATCGCCCGGAGATCACGGTCTCCAGGAGCGCGGCGCAGCCGTTCTCCATCGACCTTCGCGAGCTGGCATGGTGGGGCATCGTGCCGGAGCTCGGCGAACGGGTGCGGTGGGCGGAATACGAGCAGACCCGCGATGGCTTGTGGGTATTGACCGAGGACACTGCGATGGCGGCCTGTCGGCCGGCCATCATCCACGGACGGGAATGCGTGGAGATCGAGGTAGACGAGCAGGCGTTTCCCGACCGGGCCGGTATCGTCCCGCGCAACCATGCGCCGGATGAGGAGTACGGCCGGACCAGGGTCTGGGGCCGGCTGGACGAGAAGGAGGTGCAGTGGCTGGCCTTCGAGGCTACCAGGAGGGGTGACGGTACGAGAGAGCTGCAGACCTTCCTGGACGAAAGCTGGGAGCACAACTTCGGGTCCGTCGACCGCCTGGTCGAGGACAAGGGGTGCCTGACCGAGCGGCCGGACGGGACGTTCGAATGGAGCCGCGAGGCTCCCCGCCTGTTCTCGAGCGGCGTGTTCGAGTGCCGCATCGGTGGCCGGGAGTTCGAGTGCATGCGCGTCTTCGACATCGAAGCGGATGCAACTGATTCAGATGTGCTCGTCCTGGCGTACCTCAACCGCGCCGGCCGCACGGTCTTGTCCCGGAGGTACAACGGCAACCGTTGGGGCAAGCTGGATCAGCCGCCCCACCGGACGGGTGGTACCGAGATGACCTGGGCGGAGGAGCTGCCGCACGCTCACCGGCTGGTGATCGACGGCGTCACCTACGTGCACCAATGGGACTACCTCACGGAGGCGGCCTGCGGCCTGTAACGCACGATGAACCTCGCAGCGCTCACCGGACCGAAGGCCTTCGGCGGGGCCTACCGGATCATGCTCGACAACGATCCGCATGCGCCGGCAAGCGCCGATCGAGAGATCGTGGCGAGCATGATCCGGCTCTGCGACGAGACCGCTGCCTACCTGTACGACGGCTACACCAGCCCGTCGAACGGGTGCGTCGCGGGAGCTCGTCCGGGGCTGGAGCGGTTCCTTGCCCACGCGGGATTGCCCGCGGACGATCCCGAGCGACGCGTCGTGTCCATCGCGAATCTCACGCGTGTTCTGGCCGATAAGAGTCCGGCCGGAGGACTGTCGGAGATGAGGTTCGGAGGCACGGAGGAACAGATCATCGAACGCGGATCCGACTGGTGCGCGGACGTGGCCCGGGTCGGGTGTGCGCTCTATCAGGTTGCGGGGTTTCCGTGCCGCATGGTGTATCTCTTCGATCTGCAGGCCGCCTACAGTGGACACGTGATCGTGGAGGTTCATCGCTCAGGAAGATGGGGTGCGGTCGATTCGCGCTCCGGCGTCGTCTATCGCGCGGTCGACGGCGCTCCCGCGACCACCTGGCAGCTCATGAACGATGACGGCCTGGTGAAGCGGCATGCAGGCCCGGAAGCGTGGTACACGACCCCGGAGCAGTTCACGGCGGCCGGGATCGCCAATTACCACATCGGGGATGCGGCGCGGTATGACTACCCGGTCAGCGGCGTGAACGACTACACGCGCGCCGTCCTGTCCATGGCCGACCGCGGGTGGCCCGGCGGCCTTCGCTGGCTGCACGGCGAGCCTGACGGGGCAGGGTAGCGCTACGCTGCCGTTCGTCTGGTCGGAGGGCCAGACCGCCGTGCGGGCGGTCACGGCGGCGCAGACGCCGGCGCTGCACGCGGCGTTCCTGGAGTGCGCCGACGCCGCCGCGCTCGACCCGTCGTTCGCCCCCGTGCCGGAGAGCGAGATCGCCGAGCTGGTGGCGCGCTCGGAAGCGGATGCGTCGCGGGACCGAGGCTTTCGCATGCGGAGCATCCACGCCGGTCCGGACGGCGAGCTGGCCGGCTACTTCCATCTCATGGAGGACGTGCCCGTACCAGGAGACGCGTGGCTGTCGATCCTGGCGATCCGGCCGCGGCTGCGGCGGAGCGGCGTCGGCACGGCGGTGACCGCCCGCCTCAAGCGGGAGCTGGAGGCCGGCGGCTTCCGCTTCGCCCTGGCGCGCGTCTACCTGGCCAACGTGCCGGCCCTGCGGTTCTGGATGCGGCAGGGGTTCACGGAAGTCGTCCCGCACCGCGGCGACTACGTCGGCGCCGACTTGGGGAAGCCCTGCATCGTACTGCGGGCAACGCTCGGCACGTAGCAGGTCGGGCCGGGGCGGGCGGTTGCGCAGCCGCCAGCGGGCGGGCAAACTCCGTCGCCCTGCCGTGCACGACACCGAACCCGTCTCGCCGATAGGCCGGCGCATCCACGTCGTCGGCAACAGCGCATCGGGGAAGTCCACGCTCGCCATGCGCCTGGCCGAGGCGCTGGACGCGCGGTTCGTGGAGCTGGACGCGCTCAACTGGCAGCCGGGTTGGGTCCCGCTCCACGACACCGATCCCGGCGAGCTCGACCGGCGGATGCGCGAGGCGACCGGCGGGGAGCGGTGGGTGGTCGCGGGCTCCTACATGAGCCACTCGCAACGGGCGTTCTGGGACCGCCTCGACGCCGTGATCTGGCTGGATCTGCCGATGGCGATGCTGCTCAGGCGGGTGCTGCGCCGTACCTGGCGGCGCTGGCGGTCGCGTGAGCTCCTGTGGGGGACGAACTACGAGCGGTTCTGGCCGCAGTTCCTGGTCTGGAAGAAGCACGAGTCGCTGCTCGCCTGGATCGTCACCCAGCACGCCCGCAAGCGGAGGGGGATGCTGAAGTACCTGTCGGATCCGCGCTGGTCGCACATACGTTTCGTGCGGCTGACCTCGGCCCGGGAAGTGGAGGCGTTCGCCGCCGCGGTGGAACATGCCGTGGGCGCCGAGCCGCGCGGCGCGGGCGCGCGGACGACGGAGCCCGACTCGGCGGTCAACTCCGGCTGACCGTCGCTACGACTCGACCGGCGGGAGGCGGTAGACGCGGCGGGCCGTGCCGCTGAACAGGGCGTCCTTGTCGGCGTCGGAGAAGTCGGCGGTCATGAGCTTGAACGCGTCGTAGAGCACCGCGTAGGAGACAGACGCCTTCTCCACCGGGAAGTTGCTCTCGAACATGCAGCGTTCCGGGCCGAAGCAGTCGATGGCGTGCAGGTAGTAGTCGCGCTGCGCCGCCGCGAACTCCACCGGGGTCACCGGCTCAGCGCGCTCGTCCCAGCCGAAGCCGTTGTCGAACATGGCCATGCCGCCCAGCTTGGCGGCCATGTTCGGGCAGGCCGCCGCCTCCGCCATGCTCGCCTTCCACTCCGCGAAGACCTCCGCGCGCCGGCCGCGCCACGGTCCGACGCCGAGCGGCGTACCGAAGTGGTCGAGGATGATGAGCGTGTCCGGGGCGCTTCGCGCCAGCGCGATGAACTCGTCCATCTGGTAGTGGAAGTGCCAGCTCTCGTAGGTCAGCCCGCGCCGGCCGAGCAGCCGCACGCCGTCGCGGAACGGCTCCTCCGCCGCCAGCCCCGCGGGGGCCGGCCCCGGCGCGTTCTCGGTGCCCGCGCGGTGCGTCCCGTGCGCCAGGGAGTAGCGGAACCCGCGCAGGCGGCCGCCGGCCGCCTCGGCATGCGCGTCCAGTACCTCCTCCAGGCGCGGACCCAGCGTCAGGTCGGCGAAGGCGACGATTCCGGCGATCTCCGGGCCGGGGCCTGCCGCGGACGTGCTCGCCATGCCGGCCACCCACTCGGTCTGGCCGACCGGCCGCAGGTGCTCGGGGCCGCCGCGGCGGTAGTGGGTCCGGCACTCGACGAACATCGTCTGCACCACGTTGTGGCCGCAGCGCACGTCGGCGTACAGGTCGTCCAGCAGGTAGGGGCCGCGCCCGTCGCCGCTCCACAGGTGGTGATGCGGATCGACGATCGGACGCTCGGGGTCGAGGATCGCGGCCATCAGCCCGTAGCCTCGTCCGAATCCAGCGGCCGGCCCGGCAGCGACCGGCGCCCGTGCACGGCATCCCAGCGATCCTGCACGTCCTGCAGGATGCGCATCGTGGGCAGGACCGAGCGGCCGGTCACCGCGGGAGGCCGTCCGGAGGCCAGTGCGGTCACGAAGTCGGCCGTGCAGCGCGCGCAGTTCTCCTGCTCGGTCTCGATGCGCCGCGTGCCGGCGCCCGTGGTCAGGGTGTTCTCCAGGATCTGCAGGCGGTAGGAGTCGCGGTCGGTGACGATCATGGTGTCGTACAGGCGCTCGCGCGAGTAGTAGGAGCCGGAGCAGAGCAGGCTCTGGTCGGCCTCGGTCTCGACCAGCAGGACCACCTCCATCGGGATGCCCGTGCCCGGATCCGGGGCCGGCATGAAGCTCTGCACGGAGCGCACCGGCGAGCCCTCGACCCCCAGCATCCACAGCCCCAGGTCGAGCAGGTGGGTGGTGTGGTGCCACAGCAGGTTGTCGATCCAGCTCCGGTGGTAGCCGGTCGCGCCGATGTTCTTGAGGCGATGGATGAAGAAGCGGCCGTGGAAGTGGCGGATGTGCTCCTTGCCCGCGGCCAGCCGCTCGCGCAGCTCCGCCCGCTCCCTGCGGAAGCGCATCGGGTGGACGACGCCGAGCGGGAGCCCGCGGCGCTCGGCTTCCAGCACCACGCGTTCCGACTCCGGATAGCTCATCGCGATCGGGATCTCCACGAGGGTCGGCTTGCCGTGCGCCAGGCAGCGCAGCGCCGTCTGCGCGTGCAGCTCGCTCGGGTTGCCGACGATGACGGCGTCCACGGCGGGATCGGCAAGCGCCTCCTCCAGGTCCACGGTCCAGCGGCGGTAGCCGTAGCGCGCCGCGAACTCGGCCGTCGGCTCCGGCCGGCGGCCCACCAGGACGTGCCGGGACTCCGCGGCCAGCGCTTCGGAGTGCCAGACGCCCATCATCCCGTGGCCGATCATGCAGAGGTTCATCGGCGTCTCCCCGGAATCAGGCGAGGCGTCCGCTCACGAGCGGCCGCCGTTCCGAGCCAGGGGCTCGGGGCGCGTCGGGCGGGTGGCGTAGCGCGCGTTCGGGGCTTCCAGGATCGCCATCTTGCGGTCGTCCATGTCCGGGTAGTGGCGGAAGTCGTCGGGATCGAAGTAGGCGCCGCTCCACGAGGTCCCGTGCGGGGAGAACTTGTAGAACAGGGTCCGGCGCTCTGCGTTCGCCGTCCACGGCAGCGTCCCGTGGGTGAGCGCCTCGGTGAACACGATCGCGTCGCCCGGCCGCGCCGGTACGCGCTGCACGCTGGGGTGGACGCCCTTGCTGAGGTCCTGCCACTGCGGCGGGAGCGGGAGGTTGGCCTTGTGCGTGCCCGGGATGCAGCAGAAGCCGCCGCCGTTCACGTTCGTGTCGTGGAGCTCGAAAGCGACCGCGACCAGGCCGTTGAAGAAGCGGCCGTCATGGTAGCGGAAGAACTGGGAGCCTCCCGCGGTCTTCCAGCCGCCGTGCAGCATGCCGCCGGGGAACCCCTGCCGCACGTGGGTGTGGACGTTGACGTGGTCGATGCGGAACGTCGGCAGGGACGCATCGCCGTCGACGGGGCGTTCGTGGTTGCCGATCAGCTCTTCCAGGATAGGGCTCAACGCGGGCAGGTCCAGCAGGTCGCGCCACGCCTGAGACCAGTGGAGGGGCCCGGCGGGCCGGCCGGCGGGATCGAGCTGTTCGGACGGCACGCGCAGCGTGGCGCGCAGTTCCTCGATCTGCGTGCCGGTGACGGCGTCCGGCACGACGAAGTACCCGAACGCGTCGAACAGGTAGCGTTGTTCTTCGGTCATGAGCCCTGCATCCTCATCCTGGCCTAATGAGTCGCCAGCTCGCGGACATGGGCGAGGTCCTTCCTGCTCACGGGCCGAAGCTGTGAGGGTAGCACCGTCGCCACGGCGACGGTATCACCGGTGAGCGTCATGAACTCGACTTCATAGGCTGTCCCGTCACGACGCACGTGAACGGCGGTGCCTACGTCTCCCGATTGCAGGCCCTCGTCGGGGATGTCCTGAGTCAGCACGATGCAGTCGTGTTCGTTGATCATTCGTCTGCCTCCTGTGGATGAGCCGTGATGAGGCGGGGCACGACGTGCCCTCGTCTACCTGCCAGATAGTACGAATGTGCGCGCTCCGGTTTTCGGGCCCGCGAAGTATACCATCGACCTCATAGCGGGGGCCGTAGCCCGTGTGCTTCACTCGCACCACATCGTTGCGCTCAGCGTGTTCGCGTAACGCTGCGGCCAGCACTCTCCACGCGTCCTGACGAAACCCCAATCCTGTGAAATAGCGCGCCTTGCTCGCGCCGTATCGGTGATCCGCGTTGAGCAAGTAGCCGACGATCTTGTCCTGTTCGACCAGAGCCAGATGGGCATGAGGAAGCTTCACGTCCGATTGGCGACCATGGATGAGTACGGGTCTCCGAACCCGTCGAGTATAGTATCTCCCGATTGACCATGGTGCTATCGGTGAGCGTCACGATGATCGGCTTCGGGTCCATGGTCCCTGCTCACTCCATCATGTCGGTTTTCGTTCACCGCCCACCGTCCCATGGCGGAGGGACTCCGTGAAGAAGGTCTACGTCATCACCGACATGGAGGGGGTGGCGGGGGTCAACGGCTGGCACGAGTGCCGGCCGGCGCCCGACGGCAGCGACGCCGACTTCGAGCGCTCGCGCCACCTGCTCAGCGACGAAGTGGCCGCCGCCGTGCTGGGGGCGCGGGACGGCGGCGCCGGCGACGTGCTGGTGCTCGACGGCCATCGCAGCGGCGACAACTTCATCGCGGAGCGGCTGCCGGAAGGGGCGCGCTACGTGATGGGCCGCGGCCGCCCCAATCCGCTGGACGGACTGGACGGGACGTTCGACGGAGTGATCCTGCTCGGCTACCACTCGATGGCCGGCACGCCGGGCGGCCTGCTCGCCCATACGATGAGCGCAGGCACCTGGAAGCGCTTCAGCGTCAACGGCATCACCTTGGGCGAGATCGGCATGATGGCCCTGATCGCCGGCAGCCATGACGTGCCGGTGTGGCTGGTCACCGGCGGCAGACGCGCCTGCGAGGAGGCGACGGCGCTGTTGGGCACGGAGCTGCGCACTCTGGCGGTCAAGGAGGACGTCGCGCACGAGTCGTCGATCACGGTGGCGCCAACGGAGGCGCGCCGCATGATCCGCGAGGCCGTGGCCGAGGTGGTCGCCGGGCCGCCGTCCGTGAGGCCGTTCGTGATCGAGCCGCCGTGGACGGCCTCCCTGGAGCTCGCCAGCCGCGAGCTTGCGGACCGGCAGGCGATCCCCTCGAGCCTGCGGATCGACGACGTGACTTTCGCGGCCTCGATCGACTCCATCGACGCCCTGTTGCCCCGCTACTGGGCCACCGCGCGGCGGGCCGCGCCCGAGTGAACAGTCGGACGGGCGTCTGGAAGACCGGAAGGACGCCGAAGAACGTGATCGAGACATGCCGGGCACGTCTTCGGACCTATGACGAAGTGAGGTGAAGTGATGGACGAATCCAAGACCGCGAAGCTTGAACGAGCCGGGTGGAAGCTCGGGACGCCCAAGGAGTTCCTGGGGCTCACTGACGAAGAGGCGGCTCTGATAGAGATCAAGCTGGCTCTGGCCAGGGGAATCAAGGAGCGGCGTCGCTCACTGCGGCTCACGCAGGAGGAGTTCGCGAAGCAACTGAGATCGAGCCAGTCTCGGATCGCGAAGATGGAGGCTTCCGACGCTACGGTGTCGATGGACTTCCTGGTGCGTTCGTTTCTTGCCCTGGGCGCGACGACTGAGGAAGTCGGACGCGTCATTGCGCAGAGCTCAGCGGTTCCCGCCGCGTAGCGAGGCTCTGGATGAGCATGGGTAGCTGACGATGCCCGAACCGCTGAACGTCGCGATCATCGGCTACGGCTTCATGGGGCGTGCCCACTCCAACGCCTACCGGCAGGTCGGGCGCTTCTTCGACCTGCCGTTCGAGCCGGTGCTGAGGGTGGCCTCCGCGCGAACGCCTGCGGCGCTGGATGCCTTCGCCGCGCGCTGGGGGTGGCAGGAGACGGACACCGACTGGCGCCGCGTCGTGGAGCGGTCGGACGTCGACCTGGTCGACATCTGCACGCCGAACAGCTCGCATCGCGAGATCGCCCTGGCGGCGCTGGCCGCCGGCAAGATGGTGGCGTGCGAGAAGCCGCTGGCCATGGACGCGGAGGAGGGGGCGGACATGGTGGCCGCGGCCGAGGCCGCCGGACGGCCGACCATGGTCTGGTTCAACTACCGGCGGGTGCCGGCGATGGCGCTGGCCCGGCAACTCGTGGACGAGGGGCGGATCGGCCGGCCCTATCACCTGCGCTCGCGCTGGCTGCAGGACTGGACCATCAGCCCCGACGTGCCGCAGGGCGGCGCGGCGCTCTGGCGACTGGAGCGCGCCAGCGCCGGCTCAGGCGTCACCGGCGACCTGCTGGCCCACTCGATCGACCAGGCGATGTGGCTGAACGGGCCGATCGACGCGGTCGCGGCCGTCACGGAGACCTTCGTCACCGAGCGCGAGTTGCAGGACCGGCCCGGCGTACGCCGTCCGGTCGAGATCGACGACGCCTCCGCGTTTCTGGCGCGCTTCGCCAACGGCTCCCTCGGCACCTTCGAGGCCACCCGCTACGCGCGCGGGCGCAAGAACGAGGACTACCTTGAGATCAACGGCGAGGCGGGCGCGTTCGCCTTCAACTTCGAGAACCCGCACCTGCTGGAGTACTTCGACCACCGCGACGACGGCCACGTGCGCGGCTGGCGGACCATCCAGGTGTGGGATGGCGACCACCCCTACATGGCCAACTGGTGGGTGCCGGGCATGACCCTCGGCTTCGAGCACACCTTCATCCACCAGGTGGCCGACTTCCTGCGCGGCCTGGGGGACGGCACCACGCCGTGCCCGGACTTCGCCGCCGCGCAGCGGACGCAGGTGGTGTGCGACGCGGTGCTGCGCTCGGCGGCCGAGCGCGCCTGGATCGACGTCGGCTCGTAGCGCGCGCCCGCGCCCGACCTACCCGGACGCCTCCAGGTCGATGCCTTCCGCGGCGGCCACGCCTCGGATGTAGCCCGCCGCCGCGTCGTAGGCGATCTGGTCCTCCAGGTGCTCGAGCATCAGCGGCACCGTGTGCGGCAGCCCGTGCAGGCCGCGCAGATAGGCGGCATAGTCGATGCCGCCCAGGCCGGGCCGCGTCTCCTCCAGGACCACGGAGATCGCCGCGCTCATCGACCGCCCCTCGCCGCGCGCCATGGCGACGTCCTTGGCGTGGGCGGAGACGATGCGGTCGCCGAACAGCCTCAGGCTCTCGGCCAGGATCGCGGCGTTGCCGAAGTAGGCGCGCGGGCAGTTGACCAGGTTCACCAGGTCCATGTGCGCGCCGAAGCGGTCGCGGTCGACGGCGTCGAGCAGGCGGCGGATGTTGGCCGGCGTGTCGTTGACGCTGAACGGGTAGATCTCGAACACCAGCGACGCGCGGCGCGGGCGCACCTCGTCGATGATCGCGCGCGCCACCTCGACCGCGGCGTCGAAGGCCTCGTCGCCGATGTTGCGCTCGTGCCAGATCTTGGCGTCCGCGGTGATCAGCGAGCCGATCAGGCTGATCGCGCAGCGCGCGCCCACCTCATCGGCCACCGCCAGCCCCTCGGCCAGGCGCTTCCGCTCGGCCACCGCCTCGCTCGGGTCGGGGTGCAGCGGGTTGTGCCACGCGCCGACCTCGGCGATCAGCACGTCCTGCGCCTCGAACGCGCGGCGGATGTCGCGCAGGCGTTCGGCATCTCCGATCGACACCGGCGGGCAATAGGCGGCGCGGTAGCCCTTCTCGCGGTGCAGGCGGGCGAAGGCGTCGAGGTCCTCGACGTGAATGGCGTGCGAGCGGCCGATGCCGCGGTCGGGGCCGGCGGGCTCGGAGCCCGGAGGGGCGAGTTTGCTTCCGAGGCGGATCATGCCGATCGAGGGTATCCTCCGGCTCCATGTCGTCCAAGCGGGTAAGGGTCGGGTTCGTCGGCTGCGGCCGCCACGGCGGCGAGCGCATCTATCCGTCGCTGCCGCTCGCCGGCATCGAGCTGGTCGCCACCTGCGACCTGGAACGCGAGCGGGCCGAGCGCTACGCCCGCCGCTTCGGCGCGAAGTCCGTGTACATCGACTACCGGGCGATGTGCGAGGCGGAGGACCTGGAGGCGGTGCTGGTGGTCACCGGACCGGAGGGGCACTTCGAGGTCGGGCGCGAGCTGGTCGCCATGGGCTACCCGGTGTGGATGGAGAAGCCGCCGGCGCCCACCGCCGGGCAGGCCGAGGAGCTGGCCGCGGCGGCGGCTGCTGCGGGCGTGCACGTGCAGGTGGGGTTCAACTACCGCTACACGGCCGGCGTGCGGCGGGCGCGCTCGCTCATCGACGGCGGGCAGTTCGCGCCGCCGCGGATGGTGTCGGTGCGCTGGTGGCTGGGCGGGGCCGAGGACGGCGACGAGTTCCTCCAGCACTACGTCGTGCACGCCGCCGACCTGCTGGCCTACCTCGCCGGCCGGCCGTCCCGGCCCCACGTGCGCAAGGCGGAGGCGGGCGGCCGCTTCTACTACGTGGCCACCTTCGACGGCGCCGGCGCCCGCGGCGGCGCGCCGTGCATCGCCGTCCTGGAGGCCTCCAACCACATGCATATCCTGGGCCGCTGGTGCTGCATCGAGTGGCAGTCGGAGACCGGCATGCTGCGCTGCAGCGACTTCGAGCAGGTCACCCTGACCGCCGGCAAGAGCTACGAGGGCAGGGCGGAGATGCCCGTGCCGTCAACCGGGGGCAGCGCCCCGGGCCCGGACGTGTCCACGGTCGCTTGCTGGGACGCGATGAGCAGTCTGCCGACCGCGGCGACCTCGCAGTTCGAGCGCTGGGGCTACGCGCCCGAGCTGCGCCTGTTCGCCGCGATCGTCCGGGGCGAGACTCCGCCCGAGTGCACGGTCGCCGACGCCGCGCGCTCCATGCGCCTGGGCCGCGAGATCCTGGCGATCGAGAGCTGAGCCGGAGACGCCGATCGCTGGACAGGTCGACCGGTCCGGGCTCCAAGTCGATGGACCCTCCGACGGGTACTGCCTGATCATGCCCCGACAGCACTGCGGAGGCGTCCGAATACGCTCTGCCCCATTTGCCGGCACGAGGCGCTCCTTGACCGCTTTCGCGTGTTTTGCCCACAATCGCTGTGTATGAAGACGATCGGCATCGTGTTGCTAGCTGTCTTCGGAAGTTTCCTGTTCCTGTTCCTTATTGGTGTCGCTGGCAAAGTGCTGCTGTGGGGCGGGATTATTGTAGGCGTCTTCGGTGTTGGCCGCCTTCTCCTAAAGGACTTTAGCGTAAAATCAGCCGTTTATGAGAGCCTGGATGTAGCAAGAAAGAGGCAGAAAAAGAACTCAAATAAGAAGGTCAGGAATCTGGATATTGCGGTTCTCTCTGCGGCAAGGAAGAACGACGGTATGGTATCCCCTGCCGACGTAGCCATGGAAGCCGAGTGCAAGCTCGATCGAGCCAGAAAGCAGCTTGACCAGATGGTAGACAAGGGTCACGTGGAGTTGCGTGCGACAAAGAGCGGAAACACGGTGTACGTAATTCCTTCGCTGCTCACCAAGTACGGCCAAGAAGAATTGGAGCCACTTGTCTGAGCTGGCCGCCAGAAGCAGAAGCGCGACCATCGTCCTACACCGTCCACGGGATAACCGTGGGGGATCCGTATCGTTGGCTGAAGGATGACCGCTTCCCGAAGGTGGAAGACGAGCACGTGCTCGCGTACCTGAAGGCCGAGAATTCCTACTTCGAGACGATCATGGCCCCGCGCCGCACGTTGGTCGAGGCGATATACCAGGAGCTCAAGGCCCGCGAACAACCGGATGACGCGGAGGTTCCGCTCCGGGATGGTCCGTTCTATTACCAAGCCCGTTTCGAGGGAAGCCAGTACCGCATCTGGTCGCGTTGGCCAGCGCGGGACCCCGGCGCCGAGCTCGGGCCGACCGATGCCGCACGCATCATCCTCGACGAGCCGTCGCTGGCCAGCGGCGGCCCCTTTTTCCAGCTCGGCGCGCTTGCCGTATCCAACGACGCCCGGCTGCTGGCCTATAGCACCGACACGTCGGGCGCCGAGCGCTTCACGCTGCACGTCAAGGACCTCGCCACGGGGGAGCTGCTCGGCGACGTCATCCACGACACCCAGGGCCGCATCGTATGGGCCGCGGACGACTCGGTGCTCTTCTACACCGTCGTGGACAGGCACGGGCGGGCGTTTCAGGTGCGCCGGCACGCCATCGGCGAGCCGGCAGCGTCTGACCAGGTTGTCTACGAGGAAGCGGACGCGCGCTTCTTCGCCGGTGTTTCTGCGACCGCCTCGAAGGACTACGTGGTGATCCACTCAAGCGATCACCAGACCTCCGAGGTGTACCTGATCCGGGCGGCCGAGCCGTTCCGGGAACCGCGCGTCGTCTCGGCGCGCCGCACCGGACACGAGTACCACGTCGATCACCAGGGCGACCGGTTCGTCATCAAGACCAACGACACCCACAAGAATGCTCGTCTGGTCACCGCGCCTGATGACGATCCCTCCGAGTCCACGTGGCAGACGCTCGTAGCCGGATCGGACCAGCGCTACATCCGGCACTTCGCCGCCTTCGCGGACTTCATCGCCGTGCAGGAACGACTGGACGGACTCGATCAGATCTGTCTGATCGATCGGGCCGGGACGAGTTCCCACGTCCGGTTTCCGGAGTCCTCGTACAGTGTCGAGATCGGTGCCAACAAGGAGTTCCAGGCGCGCACCGTTCGGCTCCACTACACGTCGCTGGTCACACCGAACACCGTGTTCGACTGCGACCTGGAAACCGGCGCCCTGCGGGAGCGCAAGGTGCAACGGATCCCCAGCGGATACGACCCCTCGTCGTACGTGACCGAGCGCGCGATGGCTCCGGCGCGAGACGGCGTGCGCGTTCCGGTCTCCATCGTGTACCGCAAGGGAACACCGAGAGACGGGACCGCCCCGCTCTATCTGTACGGATATGGCGCGTACGGCAACGCCGTGCCGTCGTTTTTCTCGCCGTCACGCCTGTCGCTGCTGGACCGCGGCATGATCTTCGCCATCGCGCACGTGCGCGGCGGCGACGAGCTGGGCCGTCACTGGTACGAGTCCGGCAAGCTCGACCGCCGCACCAACACGTTCAACGACTTCGTGGACGTCGCCCGACATCTCATCGCCGATGGCCTTACAGCTCCGGGCCGGATCGCCATCGCCGGCCGCAGCGCCGGCGGCGAGCTGGTGGGTGCGGCCGTCAACCAGGCGCCCGGACTGTGGGGAGCGGCCGTCGCGCACGTGCCCTTCGTGGATGTGCTGAACACCATGCTCGACACGTCGCTGGCCTTGACCCCGAGCGAGTGGTCGGAGTGGGGGAATCCCATCGAGGACAAGGAAGCCTTCGAGTTCATACGCTCGTACTCGCCCTACGATCAGCTCAAGGCTGGGCGCTATCCGGCCATGTTCGTGACCGGCAGCCTGCATGATTGGCGGGTGACCTACTGGGAACCGGCGAAGTACGTCGCGAAGCTGCGCACGCTCAAGGAAGACGACAGCCCGCTGGTGCTGAAGACCAACATGGGCGCCGGTCACAGCGGCGCCTCGGGGCGCTTCGACTCGCTGTACGAGGTAGCCGAGGAGTACGCCTTCGTGTTGTGGGCGCTGCGAACCTCCTTTCACTCCTTCCAGGCGACGACTTTGTCTATGGCGTGACGGTGGCGGACTCCGCCGGGATGCTCGTCCTCCAATACGTACGACGTGGCTTGTTCTTGACGCCAACCCGCGTAGATCCTGGCCAGCTCTCCCTCCTCGAACAGCCCTCGAACGAACGGCGCCAAGTCATCGGAAGGGGGGATCTCGTCGGTGAACACCGCTACGACATTGACGCCGCCGGGCCGAGTATGGTCCTTCATTTGAGCGATCACCCTCGACCACGCGTCCCGTTCAAGCAGGTGAAGGACCCCGTGAGAAATGATGAGGTCGTAGCTGCGGGAGAAATCGAAGGTGTTCAGGTCGTCGGCCCATGCGTTGACGTGCACTCCGTCCGCGGCAGCCATGCGGGTGAGCTTGCCGATTCCCGCCGCCGACACGTCGAAGGCGTCCACCTGAAACCCGCGAGCAGCCAGAAATCGAGCGTTGCGGCCCTCTCCGCACCCCGCGTCCAGCACGGACGCTCCCGACGGAAGCCGCTCTGATAACGACACGATCTCGGAGCTGGGACGACCGAAGGTATCAGCACTGTCGTTCCGGTAGGTCTGTTCCCAGAACGGCGCGTCATCGGAGTCCGGCGTACCGGTCATGGAGTGAGAGGGCATCTCAAGACGATAGCCTGCGCTTGAATGGATGCCAACCTTCGAGAGGCTCGAGGAGTCATACGAGCCAAGCCGCCAGCTCGGTCAGCGCCGTTTGCGCGAGCAGGTACGGCTCCGGCTCCTTCCGGGAGCGGCGCTGCACGGTGCCCAGGGCCCTGCGGAGCGACGCGGGTTCGGCGGACCGCCCGGAGCTGCGGAAGTCGAAATAGCCCCACAGGTGCTGGACGGCGTTCCTGAGATTTCCCGGATCCGGCGCCTCCCGCAACAGGTTGGCCAACTCCAGCGCCAGCTCGTCGTAGCCGTGCCGTCCGCGCAGATCGGCCACCCGCCGTCCCAGGTCGCGATACACCGTCTGCGAGCGCGCCAGGACCGAATACTTGTGCTGCGCCCAGAGCTCGTGCGAGGTGCGCGGCAGCGGGATACGCCCCGGCTCCCGGTCCCGGTACTTTTCGGCGAGCAGGCCGAACTGCCGGCCGGGAGGATCGAGGAATCGCTCCGGCCAGCGTCCGGGCTGCGAGCGCAGCCGTACCGGCGTGCGGTCCCGGTAGCCCCGAAACGCCATCTCCGCCGCCAGCAGCCGGTGCCGCTGGCGCAGCGCCCAGCCCAGGCCGGCCCACCGCCGCGTCTCTGGATGCGCGGCATAGCCCTTCAGACCCTGCGACAGGATCGCGGCGATGCCGTGCAACTCGCGGTGCTCGCCCAGCAGGCTGTCCCGGTTCAGGTAACCGGGATGGACGTCCCAGATTCGCACCGCGCATCAGCTCCAAAGGCGGTCACTGGGGGCCCACCGGTCCGACCTCACACCCGTCCATTCTGGACCTTCGCCTTGGCCGATTGTACCTCAGAGGGATCGCTCGACCAGGAGGTGGGCCTGAGGCCGCAGGAGACAGGCTCAGAAGATCTGCGTGATCGGCTTACCTTCCCAATCCGCCGACAACTGCAGATCGAGTACGCGAGCCAGTGTCGGCGCGGTGTCGAAGATACGTACCGGTCCCTGGATCTCGCCGCGCTGACCGACCTTCGCGCCGGCAGCGATCCACGGAATCGTCAAGTCTTCGGGCATGTCCGTGCCATGCGTCTTTTCGTGTCCGCCGTGGTCGCTCTGCACGAGGATGAAGTAGCGGTCCAGGAGGCTCGCTGTTTCGAGTTGCCGCAGCAGGATTCCGATCGCCCGGTCGGCGATGGCGATCTGTTCGATGTATTCCGCGGACATCCAGCCATGGTTGTGGCCGGCGATGTCCACGACCCCCAGGTAGACGAAGCAGAAATCAGGCTGTTCCGCGGCCAGGTGCTCGGCCGCGATCCGGGCTATGGTCAGGTCACCCTCCCGGTCATCGCAGTTGTCCGTGAAATAGGAGAAATCGAGAGAACCGGGCGCCGCCAGGTCGCGCAACTGCTCCCAGTTGTAGATGAACGCAGTCTTCCGGTTCATCGCGCGGGCAGTCTCGACGATGCTCGGTACGGGACGCACCATGGGAACCCAGGTGTTGGTGGTGATCCCGTGGCGTGCCGGGGTTACGCCGCGAAACATCGAGGTGTGGCAGGGCAGGGTGGAGGATGGAACGACGCTCTGCGCATTGAACGTGTAGGCCCCGCGGGCAATGAGGGAATCGATGTTCGGCGTATCGGCCTGCTGGATGCCGTCGGGGCGGCAGCCATCGATGACCACGAGAATCGCGCCGCAGGTTGAAGGATCACTCATGGACAGATCCGGCACGATACCATGCCGGGGGACGTGAGGGGACCAATGGCGAGAAGAGTGTGGCCCGGTGCCGGTCAGCTAAAGACGCCGTGACCGCCGTGCAATAGGATCCGCGCACGGCGCCAACCGCTCCGAGTCAATCCGCCGCAACATGAACCTGTGCGTACTCTCGGAGGACCAGGTCGAGTTCTACCGCGGCAACGACTACCTGCATGCACAGGGCGTGCTGCCGGGCGACCTGCTGCAGCTTGGCAGGAAGATCCTGGCACGCTGGGCTGTGCGCTGGTCGCTGGACGTCCGGTACAAGCCCACGGATCGTGCGACCGAAACCGGCAAGAAGCAGGGGTTTCGCGCTCGCAGCCGGGACCCACGCAACGTCGTTACTTATCAGCAGTGGTTGCGGCAGTGGGAGGGGATCCCGCCGGGAGCGTACTGATCTACGCTTCTGCGGGTCATCCCTCTGACCGGGTCAGCTCCACAGGCGGTCGCCGGAGCGCTCGCCGTCCCACTCCGGGGTAGGCTCGAAGATGCCGGGCTCGTCGGGATCGGCGCACTCGCGCAGCACGTCGTGATTCAGGTCGGTGAAGCCCAGGCCGGGACCTTCCGGCACGTCGATGTGTCCATTCTCGATGAGCGGAACCGGCAGTCCTTCGACCAGGCTGCTCCAGCGGTCCAGGTCGTCGACCGAGTGGTTCTCGAGGACGAGGAAGTTCTCCGTGGCAGCCGCGCAGTGCACGGCCGCCAGCGCCGCGACCGGCGTCATGGCCATGTGCATCGCCATGGCGATGCCGCGTTCCTGGGCGGCATCGCCGATCTTCTTGGTCTCCAGGATGCCGCCGGCCGTCGCCAGGTCGGGGTGGGCGACGGCGATGGCGCGCTCCCGGAACAGGTCGGAGAAGCCCTCCTTGAGGTAGATGTCCTCGCCCGTGCAGATCGGCGTCGCGACCGCCTCCGCCAGCCGCAGGTACTGATCGGTGAGCTGCCAGGGGAGCATGTCCTCGTACCAGGCCAGCGAGAAGCGGTCGAGCGCCCGCCCCAGGCGAATGCAGGACTCCAGGCCCAGGTGGCCGAAGTGGTCGGCGGCGAGCGGGACCTCGTAACCGACCTCCTCGCGCACCGCCGCCACGTACTCGCACAGCAGGTCGATGCCGCGATCGGTGATCTGGATGCCGGTGAAGGGATGCATGACGGCCTGGTGGTCGAGCATCCCCGGCGGTGCGATCACGCAGTCGCTGCGGCCGTCGAGCAGGCCGATGCCGAGGTCCATCTTCAGGAAGCCGAAGCCCATCTCCATGCGCTGCTTCAGCCGGCGGCCCATCTCGCGGCCGCTCGGGGAGGGGGTGGTGTCGCAATAGCAGAGGACGCGGTCGCGGAATCTGCCCCCGGCCAGGGCGTAGGCGGGCACGCCGTACGCCTTGCCGGCCAGGTCCATCAGCGCCATCTCCACGGCGCTGACGCCGCCGCCCTGCCGGCCGTGGTGGCCGAACTGCTTGACCTTCCGGAACAGCCGGTCGACGTCGCACGGGTTCTCGCCGAGCAGGCGTGACTTGAGCACCAGGGCGTAGGTCTTGCTGGCGCTGTCCCGCACCTCGCCGTAGCCGCTGATCCCCTGGTTGGTGTCGATGCGGATCAGGGAGCTGTTGAACGGTGTCCCGGTGAGGCTGGTGACCCGCAGATCGGTGATCGCCAGCGCCGACGGGCGCGAATACCGCTCGCTCACAGGGTGCGGTTCTCGGTGCTGTAGGTTGTGTTGCTGCCGATCTCCCAGACCCCTCGGAAGAGGGTGCGGCGCTTGGGAGGCATGCGCATGATGACCTCGTGATCGAGACCGAGCCGGTGCCACTGCGCCCAGACCGAGTTGTAGCAGTTGAACACCGCGCAGCGCGGGTTGTCCGGATTGGTCCAGTCGTTGGCGGCGTGGACCAGGCTCTCGGTGAAGATGACTACCGAGCCGGCGGGGCAACTGTAGCCGTCCATCATGGCGCGCATCTGTGCTTCCCACCGCGAGCCGCCGATGTTCGGCGTCGTGGGGTCAGGGCCGCCGTACGGGAACTCGGCCTTGTGCGAACCGCTCAGGAACGTGGTGCCGCCTTGACCCTCCTTGACCTCCTCCAGCTCCCACACCACGCGCGTGAGGCCGGAGAAGATCTTGCCTCCCTGCACCTGATAGCGCATGGCGTTGGCTCGTTGCGGCGGGCGCACCACGTGCGGCAGGCCGTTGTCGCTCCGCTCGGAGGTGCTCCAGCCCGGCGGCCGCACGGTGATGAACGATTGCTCGCACCGGAACCCTTACGCGTCGTCGCTCAGGAACGGATCGTCGGACAGGATGTCGTGCAGGATGTCGACGATGGCCGGGTGATCGAGGAGCTTCTGCAGCTCCCCCTCATAGCCCCTCTCGTCGTCGTCTTCCCGCCCCTCCGCGGCGTAGCATTCCGCCCTGGCGGCGTCGATCTCCTGCTGCGAGAGGACCGCCGGGAGCAACATCCAGCCGCGCAGGTCGAAGAAGAAGCGCTGTTCGTCGGTCATGGTCATGGTCGACGATACTCGCAGAACCGCGCCTCGCGCCACTCCAGGAGAGCGTGACCGTCCCGATTGGTCCACGAGCGGCCGAGGTCATGTGCCGGAACCAGTCCGAGCGGGATCTGCCGCCGAGGCTTTCTTCCACAGCCGGACCGTGAAGCGGTGCTCCTCCTCGATCAGCCCGGGCTCCGTGCCGTTGTCCAGGCCGGCGCCCGGGACCGGCTTCTGGCCGTAGCGCAAGCGGTCGGATGCTTGGTACAGCCTCTCCAGTTCCTCACGGCTCGCTTCCCGCGAGGCGCTGGCGACGCGGATGTAGTAGGTTCTGCCGCCGTTGTCGACACGGGCATACGGCTTGTCGGGTCCACGCGTGACACGGACGGCGAGCACGTCCCGACCCGGCTCGACATCCCTCGCCCAGGACAGCAGAGGAATGACCGGGGGCTCGATCCTGGTTCGGCACAGTTCGCTGACCCACTCATCGAGACGATCGCGGACCGTGCCGGCAATGCTCCCGTCGTCCTCGACGCCCAACAGCACCGTCCCCCCTTCCAGATTGAGGAACGCGGTCAGTGCCTTGGCCAGATCGTGGTTCGGCACGTCGTCTCGTGTGAACTCCAGCGTCGAGTCCTCGCCGCTGCGGACCATCTCGAACAGTTCAGCCTTGTTCATTGCCGTCGCTCGCGGAGGTGGTCGCTCCCGCCATGCAGCCCGGCGTGCCGCTGCTCCCGGTCGCCGTCAGGGCGTCCGGTATGATCGGAGGAGAGAACGTCGCGCGAATGGCCGCCGTCGCCCACCACCACCAACGAACGACCGGATACCACACGCGAATGGCCGGGTACCACCTGAATGTTGCGAACACTTGCTGTTCCCGGGCCTCCATGGATGCCGTAACGGCCATGTTGCGCCAGACCTCGTACGAGCCGATCCGGTAGGTTTCGATGAACGCATCGGCCGCGTGTCGTGCCGCGGCCACCTGCTCGCTCGTCATCTTCTGCGCAAGATCGTCGAGCTCCCGCCGTGCGGTCCCGCGAGTCGTCGTGCCGGAGTCATCGGCACGCCAACGGTTCGCAATGTCGAGCCACTTGTAAGCCGCGATCTCGTTCCGGGGCACGCCGGTGCCGTCCTGGTACATGCGGGCCAGCACGTAGAGGTGAAACAGTATGAACCGGCCGGAGAAGAGCTCTTCGCCGGCCACTCTTGTGGGGCGATAGGTGCCGGGCTCGACGGCTCGTCGGTACCACGTGTCGGCTTCGACGGGATCCTGCGCGACGCCGCCCTCACCGCTGGCGTACATGTCGCCGAGCCTGGCCTGAGACTTCCCTTCTCCTGAGCGGGCAGCAAGTCGATACCACCGCGCGGACTCCGTGCCGTCCGGCTCGACGCCGCAGCCGCCGGCATACAGCATCGCCAGGCAGAGTTGCCCGTCGGCGTTGCCCTGCTCGGCGCCACGCCGGCACCAGGTTGCGGCCTGGATGAAGTCCTGTTCCAGGGCGGTGCCGTGCGCGTACCACGTTCCAAGGTAGCTCTGAGCCCGAGCCAACCCCTGTTCGGCCGCCCGGCGATACCATCCGAGCGCTTCGGCGTGGTCTTCTTCGAAGTCGCCGAAGCCGCTCGCGTACATCCATCCCAGTTGGAACTGCGCCTCCGCATCCCCGCGGCCGGCGGCGTCCCTGAGCTCTTCCGCACTGTCGGTCTCGTGCGCGCAACCCATCACGACGGCCGATGCCAACAGCGCGGCTGCAGCGCGTCGAAGCGTCCTCAGGGGGCTGGGCAAGGCGGTGATCGCAGGGAGCGCATCGGCCACGTCGGATATGATAGCAGCCCATGAAGCGCCGACGGCTGGGGAAGACCGGATGGGACGTGAGCGCGGTGTCGATGGGCTGCTGGGGCATCGGCGGCCAGTGGGGTGAGGTGAGCGAGCGGCAGGCGGTCCGCACCGTCCACGCCGCCCTCGACGCCGGCGTCAACCTGTTCGACACCGCGGACTCCTACGGCCTGGGTCAGAGCGAGATCCTGCTCGGCAAGGCACTCGCCGACCGGCGCAGCGCCGGCTACGTAGCCACCAAGGTGGGCAACTGGGCGCGCCGCCAGGACGACCCGCCGGGGCTGAAGAGCATCTACAGCATCATCGGGTGCTGCCACGCCAGCCTCTACCGGCTGGGGATGGACACCATCGACCTGTACCAGTGTCACGTCGGCTCGCCCGAGCGTCCCGAGATCTTCGTGGAGGCGTTCGAGCTCCTCAAGCAGCAGGGGAAGATCCGCCACTACGCGATCTCCACGAACGACTTGGCCGCGCTGAAGGCCCTGGACGTGAACGGTCAGTGCGCGGCGTGCCAGATCAACTACTCGATCCTGAGCCGCACGGCCGAGCGGGATGTCCTGCCGTATTGCCGGGACCACGACATCGGCGTGCTGCTGCGCGGTCCCATCGCGCAGGGGCTGCTGACCGGCAAGTTCGACGAAACCACGCGGTTCGAGGACATGGTGCGCAGCGGCTGGAACCCGGGCGGGGCCGGGCGGCAGACGTTCCTGTCCAGGCTCGAAGTGGTGTCACGGTTGCGGAGTCTCCTGCGGCCGGGACAGGGCATGCTGGATATGGCTCTCCAGTTCACGCTGGCGCATCCTGCGGTGACCTGCCCCATTCCGGGAATGAAGAGCCCCGAGCAGGCGCAGGCCAACGCAGCGGCCGCGGACGGCGAGCTCGACGCCGACCAGCTCGAGGCCATCGCCGCCATCTGCCCACCGGAAACGGCGTGAGGGGGCGCTTCCGGCACGCCAGAGCGGTTCTGCTGCGGCGTCAGTCCGACTCAGCGCCTCTCCCAGGCGCATGTGCCCACCGTCACCACCCGGTCCTGCGTCAGGTACGAGGTGTCGTAGGTGCAGGTGCCGGTCACGCCGGCGTACTTGCCGGTGCCTCCCATGAGTTGCCAGCGGCCCTCGCCACCGCCGCCCGCCGCGATGTCGCCCGCGCTGCGGTGCGACAGGGTGTACCACCGGTCGCCGGATGCATCGGTCGTGGTGCACGGCGCTTCGAGGCTCACGCCTTCGGCGGTGCTCTTTGCGTAGAACACGCACCTGATGAGACTGTGCTCGCCCTGGGTGAACGGTTCGCCGCTGCTCGCGTGGGTGGTGACGGTTCCCTCCAGTGTGCCGGCGCTGATCGTGCCCTCGGCGTGTTCCAATGTGGCGTGGCTGCGCACGTAGCTGCGGATGACGCTGAAGGTGCCGCCTTCGTCCGCGGCCAGGGCCGGCGCCGTGCCCAGGAGTCCGAGCACGGAGGCCAGCGCGACGGCCGTCACTCTGGTCGTGAACATCCTGCTTCCACCACTTCCATGACTTCCGGCGCAGGATAGTAGGGGTGGGACGTGCGTGGCCGCAAGCAGGAGTCGGCGCTGTTCGCCGGCGCGAGCAGGGCTTCATCCGCGGGGGGCGAGGCTCTATCTCCACTCGCGAAATGAAGACGCCGAGGTAGGGCTTGAACGTCGTAGGCGATGCCCAGCGAGTACGCCTGGAGGTCGAGGCGAAGCAGCCGTCGCCGTCGTAAAGAGCCGGGAATCGGCGATGGAGCAAGGTCGGCTTGACCCTTCGAGACTCGCCGCGGTAACGTCCACAGACGGCAGCATGAAGAGGGCGCGATGGGTACTCTGGATCGACATATTGAAATTACGCCCGGAATCGTAGGTGGAAAGCCGCGCATTGCGGGGCACCGGATCACGGTAGAGAACATCGTCGTCTGGCACGAGCACCAAGGTAGGGCTGCCGTCCAGATCGCCGACGAATACGACCTGACTCTGACTGAAGTACATGCCGCTCTTGCATACTATCATGACCACCGGAGTGAAATAGATCGGGCGATGGCGCTCGGGCAAGAGTACGTCGAGGCGTGCAGGCGGGGGAGCGATTCGAAGGTAGCTGAGAAGCTTCGCCAGCAAGAGCAAGATGGCGAGGCCAAGATTCTACACGGATGAGCACATCTCAAAGGCCGTAGTAGCGGGCCTGCGCAGCAATGGCGTCGATGTGCTTACGGTCCCGGAGGCCGGAACCCTGGGAGCGCCGGACGAAGTGCACCTGCGGGTGGCTGCGGATGATGGCCGAGTCATGGTGACGCAGGATCGCGACTTCCTTCGTATGGCAGCACGCGGCATGCGCCACGCCGGGATCGCCTACGCCTCTCAGAACCGCACGAGTGGAGAGTTGACGCGCGCCCTGATGTTGATTCACCACGTACTGAGTGCGGAAGATATGGAGGATCATGTCGAGCATCTCTAGCTCCAGGGGGAACCGCTGGAGATGACTTCGATGGATTACTCCGTAGTCGGATCAGGAGGATAGCACACGTTGTCATCAGGCAGGAATTCGGCGTCGACGTTTACCGTCGTCGTGCTCGCGGTAGCGCTGATTATCACCGCTTCCATACTCGTCCATGTCCTTTTCTCCAAGCACGTCAGCGACCTGACGATCGAGTTGCTCGCCGCGATCATCGCCGTCGTCCTGGTCGTGGCTTCGGTCGGAGTGACGATTCACTTTCAGGTCCGTTCGGAAACGGAACGGGAGTACCGGGTCGAGCTGTTTCGGCAGAAGCTGGAGCTGTACAAGGACACCATCGCGTGTGTCACGAAAGCCGACGACGACGGCGTGATCGACGATCATGAGATCGAGGAGATGCGCAACTACGCGCGGATGACCGCCCTCGTCGGGAATCGGGAGCTGGTACGCTCACTGGCCGATTTCGTGTCGGCCGTTGAGCGGAGCGGCAGCATCACCCTTGAGGAGGACCAAGGTTCGTTTCGATCCGTGCTGCAGGAGATGCGCAACGACTTGGGCGTGGTGGAGGGAGACGTCCGAGAGGACGTCAAGCGCCTGATGAAGAGCTGAGCGGTGGGCCCGATCTGACTCGGAGTTGATCCTGAGCCCAGCGGACAACGGACTCCGCTGTTTCGATGACTATATGCCGGTGACCCGGTTCTTCGGGATCGCCAAGCTGGTTCTCGCGCGATTGAGCCACTCGCGTGGATCATCCGGCGAGCAGCGCTCAGGCGGCTTCATAGACGACTATGCCTTCGTTCAATGCGGGCTTGATGATCAGGGCGTGGCTGTCCCCATAGCGCTGTACGTCGTCGGGCGTGACGACGATCACGTCGACGGCTGCATCCACACCGCGAAGACTGCGGTAGATGCTCGTGGCCAGACGGCGCCGGTGTGCGCCGTCCTTGACGATCAGGAGATCGACATCGCTGTGGCGGTTCGTTTCTCCGTGCGCGGCGGAACCGAACAGGATGATCTTCTCCGGCTCCGCGACGGCCACGATGCGCCGGATGATCTCGTCTAATGTGTCCTGATGGAGCTCGTGTACGTGCCTGTCCGCTGTCATTGACTCAGTGAGGCAACTTCAGCATATCGTAGAGTCAGCGCAGGGCGAACACGCCGCGGACGGTGATGCGGATGACGTCGATGCCGACGCTGATCGCCGTGTCGGCCGCCTCGGATTTCAGCATTGCGGCGCCCGCAGGGAAGCTCTGGAATGGGCCGTAGTCAGGTGAGACCTCCTCGCTGATTTCGAGCACCGGACCCAGTTCGCGGTTCGAGGCTTCCGCCAACTGCCGCGCCGTGCGGTGCAGCCGGTCCACCGCGTCGCGGCGCGCTGCCTGCCGATGCGGCTCCGGGTCGGCGTGGCTGAACGCGATGTGGTTGAATGCCAGCGCATCGCCGCCGGCCCGCGACGCCGCGTCGATGACGGCTCCGAGGGTGTCCAGATCCCGATGCGTGACCGCCAGCGCGTGGATGACCCGATAGCCATTCAGAATGCGTCTGCCGTCGTTGGTGTACCGGTAGTCGGGGTCGATGGTGAACCGGCTGGTGCGGATGTCGTCTTCCTCCAGCCCGTGCCGCCCGAGCTCGTCGATGACCGCCTTGGTCAGCCGGGCGGCCCGGTCTCGCGCCGCGCCGGCCGATGGCTCGATGACCTCGACGCTCATGCCGAGGACGGCGATGTCGGGTACGGCTTCCGCGCTGCCTTCGGCCTGGACCCGCACGGTTGCCGAGTGCGTGATCGCGGTGGCCAGGGGGGACGCGGCTCCCTGCGCAGGAGTTGTGCTGCAGCCGGCAGTGGCAAGGGCGACGATGAGCGCTGCAGCGAAAGCTCCGAGTACGGCCGATGCGGTACGACGCCTAAGCAGGATCGGACCGGTATTCACGGATCGTGCTTCATTGGGGCGCGAGTGACAGGCCCATCATCCCGTAGCGAGTCGGTCGCGTGTTGGACCACGATGTTGATGTCGTCGATGGATAGTTCGGGATAGGACTCGACGATCTCGCTTTGCGGCATGCCATGAGCAATCAGCCCGAGAATGTGCTCGACGCTGAGGCGAGTGCCTTCCACGATCGGTTTGCCGCCAAGAATCTCTGGATTGGCCACGAGCCGACACACTGCGCCGCCTCTCCGACGTACAGGCATCAACTCAGGATTCTAAAGTGACGGAGCTTCGTCGGCAACACGGCAACGCGGCCGGCCAGGACGATCCCACGCTCGGGTCCGTTGGTCGGGGCGGAACCCTCGATCAGC
>JAPPNY010000012.1 GCA_028818385.1 Spirochaetaceae bacterium | reverse complement strand
GCGGCGTGGATGCGGCCGGCGAACAGCTCGCGGTTGTCGGCGATGCGGTCGTTGTACTTGCCGGCGGCCACGTTGCCGGCGCAGCCGGTGAAGTAGAGGTGCGGCACCCCGGACGCGGCGGTGCGCCGGTCTCGCGCCAGGCCCACGAACTCCGGGTTCACCACGCCGGTGCCGTCCAGGCTGGTGGGGTGCGTGGCGTAGTAGTGAGCGACGGCCAGCGGCTCGTCCCCGTTCCAGAAGCCGATGGTCTTGAGCCTCGGGTCGATCACCCCCTCCGGCGCGGCGCGCACCGCGGGATCGCTGGTCTTGGTCCAGCGCATCGCCCACAGCTTTCCGTCCTGGCCGATCAGGCGCCGGTTGGAGGCGATGCGGTCCACCCGCGCCTCGCCGGTGCTGACGTGGGTGCAGGGCCGCGGATCGGCCATCGCCGCCGCGGCGGCTTCCGCGGCCGCCGCGCGCGCCCGTTCCGCCCAGTCGCCGGCCATGATCACGTCAGGCCGGCCGTGGGCGTCCAGGATGTCCTGCGCGTCGCGGTCCGGCCACGGCGTGTCGTGCGCGTGGGTGCAGTGCACGGCCACGCGGGCCGGCTCGGTACCCACTGCCCGCGCCAGGTCCGCGCGCCAGCGGTCGTAGTCGCCGTTGCTCAATTCGGCCCAGTCGAGCGCGCAGAGCACGATCGGCGGCTCGCCTTCCGGGACAAGGATCAGGCCGAGTGCCTGCAGCCGGCCGCCGATCTCCCGCGCCGGCGGATACCAGCCGGCGCACAGCGGATGGCCGACCGGGGGCGTGACGTCGGACGCGAACGCGCCCAGCCGGATCATCCGCATACCTCCCGGAGCACGCGCAGGTAGTTGCCGCCGATCATGGCGGCGATCTCCTCGTCGGTATAGCCGCGGGTCGCCAGCGCCACCGTGAAGTACGGCGCGGCGACCCAGGCGAAGCTGCCGTCGAGCTGGCTTTCCATCGGCTCCGGGGCGTCCGCGAACAGATGCGGCCGGATGTCGTCCGGGATCGAGCCGCGGTAGGAGACGTCGGAGCCGCGCCCGCCGACGTGCTCGATGCCCCCCACCTCGGCGACGTGCTCGAGGTGGCGTAGCCAGTCGACCAACCCGCCGAGCGGCGCGGCCAGTACGCGGCGGCCGGGGCCGCCGAGGATGGACACGACGCCGCCGGTGCCGGCGATGGCGCGGATGGTCTCGTCGTCCAGGTTGCGCGGATGGTCCCGGACCGCCGTGCAGCCGGTGTGGCTGTCGATCACGGGCGCCGTGGAGGCGGCAGCCGCGTCCAGATGGGCGCGGCGGCTGCAGTGGGCCAGGTCGACGACGATGCCCAGCCGGTTGAGACGCCGCACGTAGTCCACGCCCGCGTCGGTGAGACCGTGGTCGCGGCGGTCGTAGCACTGCGTTCCGAGCCGGTTGGTGTAGTAGAGGATCTGCGCCTGCCGGAAGCCGAGCCGGTGGTAGATCTCCAGGTTGTCCAGGTCGTGCTCGATCCAGGGCGGAGGCCCGCCTGTGCTCCACATAAGGCAGTGCTTGCCGGCGCGCTTGGCTTCCACCACGTCGTCGGCGCACCGGAACTTGACCAGGTGGTCGCGCAGCGCGTCGAGGACGGCGGTGGTGCGCGCCACCGAGCGCAGGGTGATCATCGCGTCGTGGACCAGCCCGCCGTACCCCTCCGTCCGCCAGGAACAGAACATGTGGCCGTAGTCGTTGGCCAGCGTGACGCCCGAGCGCCGCCACGCCGCCAGGTACTCGGAACGCACGCCGGCATCGTGCACGACGTCGCGGTCGGCCACCTCCTGGAGCTGCAGCTCCATGTCCTGTGAGGCCGTGCCCTGGCGGATCAGGTCGCGGGCGAGCGCGCTCATCGCGTGCGTCCACGGCCGGGCGCCCCCGGACACGGGATCGCAGACGATGGCGTCGCGGTGGATGCGAAGGCCGCGCTCGATGTCGGCGTCGCCGGCGTTCAGCTCGTCGAGCGCGGCTTCCCAGGAGCGGTCGATCGCTTCGCTCATCGCGGACACTCTGCACGCGCGTGGTGTGGCTGAACAGGCCGGCCACGCGGTGCCTCTTGACGCGGGGATGGCTCCAGTGAGTCAGGACCGGTCAGGGAGGAGGGCCTGGCTCCATGCTCCTCGATGCTGACAGTCGATGAGGACTACGAAGGCAGGCGGACCCCATGTCGTTGACTTGACCTGTTCTCACCAGGCTCAGTACCACTCTGGTACACTCGGTTGCACGCATATCCTGTGCTTGCTACGGAAGAGGAGTGACACGATGAAGGATGTGGTCCGCGCCGAATGGGACCCCCCCGGAGAAGAGTGGCCGCTGCTGTTCAGACACTTCGAGGAGGTGCGCGGCACGGACTTCAAGGTCTGCGTGATGATGATGGGCCGACTACTGGCCACCATCGACCCTGAGACAGGCTCTTGCACGATCGACGGGGTCTACCCCGGGTCCCTGTTCGCCGAAGGCGCCAGCCTCTCCGAAGCGAATGACAACGTTCGCGCGGACATCTCGAAGATCCTGGAGGACGTCATGGTGTCCAGCAAGAACGTGACGGATTTCAGGGCTCACATCGAGGACTTCATGCAGACGACGGACGAGGTTGCCGTGGCGTCGTGGAAGAAGGCCCTCGACAGGGTGAGGTCGGGGCAGGAGGAGGGGGCGCCGGACCTGCGGAAGTACGATGCTTCGGACTGGTCGGACTTCGCGGTCGTGGAGGACGTCCGGGAGACGCAAGACCACAAGCCCCTCATGGCGATCCCTGCTCCGCCAGAAGCGAGCCTGCTAGCAGCCTGATCTTTGATCAAGATCGCATGAACCCGCGGCTGGGGGCGGACGGGGCCATGACGGCTCGCCTGATCGGCTTCCACGCCGGCGGACGCCTGGGCGTCGTGGCCGAGGACGGCAGCGGCGAGCGGTACCTCGACCTGGAAGTGCCCGGCCAGCAGCGCTGGCAGTTCGGGCCGTCGCTGCCGGACGGCCGGATCATCCTGCACAGCTTCGAGGACACCACCATGGCGCGAATGGTGGTGGGCGACGTGCAGGTCAACCTCTGGTTCCACGATCTGCAGAGCGGCAGGCTCGAGTCGCTGGAAGTCGCCGACCGTCCGAGCCGCTTCCTTACCTGCGGCGCGGCCTTCGCCGACGGGCGCAGGCTTCTGGCCAGCGCCATGGTCGACGATGCGCAGCAGCTCTATGTCATGGATGCCGACGGCAGCGCCTGCCGTGCGCTCACGCATCCGGGCCAGGGCTTCCACTACGGGGCCGAGATCAGTCCCGACCAGACTCGCGTCGCCTGTCACGTCACCGGCGACAAGTCGAGCAGGTACCCCCGGGTCTACCCGTACAGCATCGAGGTGATCGACATCGTCGGCGGCGACCGGACCATGGTGGCGGCGCGGACCGGGCACCTGTACTTCGCGCCGGTGTGGTCGGGCGATGGCTCCCGGCTGGCGTACCTGGACTGCCACTCCGCCACCGATCCCGCCCACTTCGCCGCCGACCTGTGCATCGGCCATCCCGACGGCACCGTCCACCGGGTGGTGACCGCCGGCCAGTCGCACTGGTTCGGCACGTCCTACGGCGCCGACGGCTACAGGGGCGGCGGCTCAAACATGACCACCTGGATTCCGGGCCAGAATCGCATCACCTTGACCCGGCTGCTGCCGGACTCGCACGCGGACGCCCGCTTCGACGCCTCCCTGCCCGATCATGAGGAGCTCGTGTACGCACCGGAGCTGGCGCGCGGTGGTACGCAGCTCTGCGCCCTGGACCCCGACTCGGGGGACGTGGAGGAGATCACTCCCGCCGAGGAGGGCAGGTGGGACTATCACGCCTCCTGGTCGGCGGCCGGCGACGCGGTGGTCTTCTCACGGGCGCGGGTCACCGAGCCGCCCGAACTGTGGATCGCCTCTGCCGACGGCTCCGGCGCACGGCGTCTGAGCGCCGGTCACGACCGTTGGGGCGCCGGCTTCGGGCGCTGGCTCACCGCCTGAGGTCGTCTCGCCGCGCTATTGCAGGAACCGGGCGCGGCGCCGCCGCGGCGCCACGTACAGGTGGTCGTCCTCCTCGGCGAGCGCGCTCACGTTGCCGGTCGACGGGTACCTGGCGATGGCATCCTCGACGATGTCCACGCCGAGGCCGGGCGCGTCGCTCAGCACGATGCTGCCGTCCACGATGTTCGGCTGCGGCTCCATCACCTCGTAGCGGGCGGGGACGTCGTCGGCCAGGTGCTCGAGCAGGAGGAAGTTCGGGACCGTCGCCAGCACGTGCGCGGCGCCCATCTCCGCGACCGGCCCGAGGGAGCCGTCGTGCGGGGCGATGACGGCGTAGTGCGCTTCGGCCAGCGCCGCGATCTTCTTGAGCTGGAGCAGGCCGCCGGCGCGCCCGGTGTCCGGCTGGATGACGTCGGCGATCTCCTCCTCCAGGACCTGGCGGACGCCCCAGAGATAGGAGTGGCGCTCGCCGACCGCGATCGGGATGTTGACCGACTCGGCCACGCGGCGGATGCCCTCGATGTTCTCCGGTGCGACCGGGTCCTCGTAGAACAGGAGGTCGTAGTCTTCGAGCCGCTGGCCCAGGGCGATGGCGTCACGGGTGGTGAGCCACGGTGGCCCGTGCACGTCCACCATGAGGTCGACGTCCGGCCCCAGGGCATCGCGCAGGCCGGCGACCTTCCTGGGCAGGCCGTCGAAGCCGCCGGTCTTGAGCGCGCCGTAGCCCATCGCGACCAGCTCCTCGTTCCGCTGCGGCGTTCCCGCATGGGCGTAGAGGGCCACCTCGTCGCGGATCCTGCCGCCGAACAGCTCGTAGACCGGGACGCCCAGCGCCTTGCCCTTCAGGTCCCAGAGCGCCATCTCGATGCCGGTCATGGCGCCGGAACCGACGACGCCGGTCATGCCGTGGCCCATCATCGCGGTCATGATCTTCTGGCAGATACGCTCGATCCGGAACGGGTCGTCGCCGACGAGGATGGCGCTCAGGTCGCGGATCGCGGTCTGGACCACGCGCGGCCAGCCGCTGGCCTCGCCTACGCCGTAGATCCCTTCGTCGGTGAGCACCTTCACGAACAGCCAGTTCCGGCGTGACCAGGACTCCTTGCCCGTGGCGGCGCTCATCAGGTAGGTCTCGATCTCCGTGATCTTCATCTCGTGCCTCGCTCCATGAGTTGCAAAACGCTACAACGATAATGCCCATTCTGCTCTGACCCGTTACCATCGGGGGCGCAGCCGTCGGCGGCGTGTCGCGCACGTTCCGCCGATGGAGGCGGGAGGGAGACCGCATGCAGAACGAGACAGCCGGAGCGCGCGCCAGCGTTCGCTTCGAACCCGACGACAAGCCCCCGAAGCTGCTGACCTTCGGCCTGGGCCTGCAGCTCGCCATCCTCTGCCTGGGCGGGATCGTGCTCACGCCGGCCATCGTCGTCCGGGCCGCCGGCGGCGGCGAGCCGTACCTCTCCTGGGCCGTGTTCGGGGCGGTCGCGGTCAGTGGTGTCACCACCGCGCTGCAGGCGGTCCGGGTGGGCAGGATCGGGGCCGGCTACGTGCTCCTGATGGGCACGTCGGGGGCCTTCATCGCCGTCTCCGTCGCGGCGCTCGCCCAGGGAGGGCCGGCGATGCTCGCCACCCTGGTCGTGATCTCGGCGCTGTTTCAGTTCGTGCTCGCCGCGCGGCTCTCGCTGTTGCGGCGCATTCTGACCCCGACGGTGGCGGGGACGGTGATCATGCTGATCGCGGTCACGGTAATGCCCATCGTCTTCGATACGCTGGCGGACGTGCCGGAGAGCGCTCCGCCCCTGTCCGCGCCGCTGAGCGCCCTCGTTACCGTGCTGGTGATCACCGGACTCGCGTTGAAGGCCACGGGATCGCTCCGCCTCTGGGCACCCGTCATCGGCGTGGTCGTCGGCTCGGTGGTCGCCGGCCTGTTCGGCCTCTACGACATGGCATCGGTGGCCGGCGCCGGGTGGGTCGGCGTTCCGGCAGGCGGCTGGCCCGGCTTCGACCTGAGCTTCGGGCCGGTTTTCTGGGCGCTCCTGCCGGCCTTCGTGTTCGTGACGCTGGTCGGCGCGATCGAGACCATCGGCGACGGCGCCGCCATCCAGCGCGTGTCGTGGCGGCGGCCGCGGGCGGTGGACTTCCGCGCCGTGCAGGGCGCGGTCTCCGCCGACGGCGCGGGCAACCTGTTGTCCGGCCTGGTCGGCACGGTGCCGAACACGACGTATTCGACCAGCATCGCGGTGACCGAGCTCACCGGCGTGGGGGCGCGCGGCGTCGGGGTCGCCATCGGGGCGATCTTCGTCGCGCTGGCGTTCCTGCCCAAGGCGCTGGCAGTGGTGCTGGCGATTCCGGGGCCGGTGGCCGCGGCCTACATCACGGTGCTGCTGGCGATGCTGTTCGTCACCGGCATGAAGATGGTCATCCAGGACGGGATCGACTACCGCAAGGGACTGGTGGTCGGGGTCTCGTTCTGGGCCGGTGTCGGTTTCCAGAGCGGCGTGATCTTCCCCGAATACTTCGCACAGGTGGCCGGCGGATTGCTGCAGAACGGCATGACGGCCGGCGGCCTGGTGGCCATCTTGATGACCCTGTTCATGGAGCTGACCTCGCCCGGCCGCCGCCGGATCGAGGTGCGGACCGACCTTGCCGACCTGCCGAAGATCAGGGAGTTCCTGGGCTCGTTCGCATCCCGCAACGGGTGGGATGAGGCGATGGCCGGGCGGCTCGACGCCGCCGGCGAGGAGACGCTGCTTTCGCTGATCGGGGAGGGGGAAGACGGCGAGCGCGAGGCGCGGCGGCTGCTGCTGGTCGCCCACAAGCAGGATGGAGGGGCGGTGCTGGAGTTCGTCGCCACCACCGGCCACGAGAACCTGCAGGACCGGATCGCGCTGCTCGACCCGCGCTCGGCCGAGGTCCCGGACGAGCGCGAGACGTCGCTGCGGCTCCTGCGGCACATCGCCTCGTCGGTGCGCCACGAGCAGTACCACGGCACCGAGATCGTGACCGTGCGGGTCGACGGTCCGCAGCGGGGCCGGTAGCTACACGCGTCACCAGTTGGTGAACGCGCCGTCCTCGCGGGACAGCCGGGGTGGCCAGTCGTCGGAGGTGACCGGCGAGACCGCGGCCACCTCAAGGTCCATGTCCACCCCCAGGCCGGGGATATCGGGGGCGAAGGCGAAGCCGTCCCGCCAGCCGATCTGCTGAGGGAAGAGCGCGCGGGCGAAGGTGCCGGGGCGCTGCGGCATCTCCAGGACGCCGACGTTGGTGGAGGCCATGCACAGCGCCGTGCAGGCGGCGGCGCTCACCGGCCCCAGCGGGTTGTGCGGCGCGATGTCGATGTAGTGGGTCTCCGCCCAGTGCGTGATCTTGAGCGCCTCGGTCAGGCCGCCGACGATGCACAGGTCGATGCGCGCGTAGCTGATCAGCTCCTCCTCGATCACCTCCCGGAACGGCCACTTGGTAGCCCACTGCTCGCCGGCCGCGATCGGCAGCGATACGTGGCGGGCCAGCTTGCGGTAGCCCGCCGGGTTCTCGGACCGGATCGGGTCCTCGATGAAGAACGGATGGAACTCCTCCAGCCACTTGCACATGCGGATCACGTGCGGCGGGTCGAGCCGGGTGTGCACGTCCAAGCAGAGCTCGATCGCAGGGCCCACGGCCTCGCGTATCGCGCGCATCTGCTCGACCGCGATCGCTACCGACTTGTGCGGGTCGAGCACGGCGCTGCGCGGTGCCTCGAGCACGCCCGAGGTCTCCGGCTGGCCCCAGCGGAGGAAGCGCCAGCCCTCGTCCACCTGCCGGCGGGCGTTGTCGACCAGCGCCTGCGTCGACTTCCCCTGCGAGTGCGGGTAGCACACCACCTTGTCGCGTACCGGTCCGCCGAGCAGGCGGTACACCGGCAGTCCGGCCGCCTTGCCCTTGATGTCCCACAGCGCGATGTCGATCGCGCTGATCGCGCAGGCGTATACCTTGTCCGCCGGGAAGAACCCGCCGCGGAACATGAGCTGCCACAGGCGCTCGGTCTGCCAGGGATCGGCGCCGACGACCAGCTCGCTGAGGTGCTCGACGGCGCTGGCGATCGATCCGCCCCAGTTGCGGATGCCCGCCTCGCCCAGGCCGTGGATGCCGGCGTCGGTATCGACCCGAACGATGAAGTAGCGGCGTCCGTCGTCGTCCTGTACCGGGAAGCTCCTGACTTCCGTAACCTTCACACCGATCCTCCTGTGCGCGCCCGCAGGCTGCGAAGCCCGATGGTAGCGCAGCCCGGCCGCGCCCGCTCGGTTCGCGGCCGCCGCTTTGACAACGTCCGGTGGGCGGGAAACCGTAGCGGCGGACATGGAGGGCACGATGGGTGGCGGGGGCGTGGACCCGCGGGTCGATCTGTGCGTCCGCGGTGCCGATCTGTTGGTGACCATGGACGCGGAGCGTCGCGAGATACGCGGCGGCTGGGTGGCGATCGACGGCGGCATGATCAGCGCGGTCGGCGAGCCGGGCAGGGAACCGCCGGCCGAGCGGGTGATCGACGCGGCCGGCTGCGTGGTCACGCCGGGGTTGGTCAACACCCACCACCACCTCTTCCAGAACCTGACCCGCGCCTTCGCCCCGGCGCTGGCCGGCGACCTGTTCGAGTGGCTGCGCACCCTGTATCCGGTGTGGAGCCGCCTGGACGAGGAAGCCGCCTACGTGTCCGCCTGGATCGGACTGGCCGAACTGGCCCTGGGCGGCTGCACCACAAGCACCGACCATCTGTACCTGCATCCGCGCGGCGCCGGTGACCTGATCGGCGCCGAGATCACGGCGGCGCGCGAGCTGGGCTTCCGCTTCCATCCCACGCGCGGGTCGATGAGCCTTTCGGTCAAGGACGGCGGCCTGCCGCCGGACGACCTGGTGCAGGACGACGACGAGATCCTGGCTGACAGCGAGCGGCTCGTCGCTGTCCACCACGACCCGGCGCCGGGCGCCATGATGCGCATCGCCCTGGCGCCGTGCTCGCCGTTCTCGGTCACGCCCGAGCTGATGGCGCGTACCGCGGAGCTGGCCGAGCGGCTGGACGTGCGGCTGCACACCCACCTGGCCGAGGACGCAGGCGAGAACGACTACTGCCGGGAAGCCTTCGGCTGCCGCCCGGTCGAGCACTTCGAGCGGGTCGGCTGGGGGTCGGACCGCGCCTGGGTCGCGCACTGCGTGCATCCCAGTGAGGCCGAGATCGAGCGGCTGGGGCGCTGGGGCACCGGCGTCGCCCACTGTCCGAGCTCGAATCAGATCCTGGGCGCGGGCCTGGCCCCGGTCCGGGAGTTGCGCGACGCGGGCGTGCCGGTGGGCATCGGCTGCGACGGCTCCGCATCGGCGGACTGCGCGTCGCTGTGGCTGGAGACCCGCGGCGCACTGCTGCTGGCGCGGCTGCGCGGCGGAGCGCGGGCGATGCAGGCGCGCGAGGCGCTGGAGATGGCGACCCTGGGCGGCGCCGCCTGCCTGGGCCGGGACGACATCGGCTGCCTGGCGCCGGGCCGCGCCGGCGACCTGGTGGTCTGGCCGATCAGCGGTATCCCGTTCGCCGGCGCGCTGTCCGACCCGGTGGAGGCGTTGCTGCGCTGCGGGCCGGCGCACCCCCGCCACACGGTCGTCGCCGGCCGGTCCCTGGTGACCGACGGGAGACTGGTCGCGGCCGCCGTCGAAGAGATGCTGCAGCGGCATCGCCGCGTCGCCGGTGAATGGCTCCGCGCGGCGACGGGGAGCTGACACACGACGACCACGCTACGCGGACAACCCGTGGCACGCTATCCTCGAGCGTCGACACGACGCGCACGATGAGAGCCCTGATGCAAGCGGAGTCCCGCAATCGGACCGGCGGCCGACCGCACCACGGCGCCAATCAACAGGAAGAGAGAGTCCTCATCGAGAAGCGAACCGTCCACCAGAAGACCTTCGACGCCCGCCCCTGTCGGGGGTGCACGATGGACGATCTGGTTCCGGATCTGTTCCTGGTGAGTTATCTCCCGGCCGCGGTGGAGCGGGACGTTCTGGAGGAGAACAGGCGCAGCCGCGATGAACAGATGGCCTCGCTCCGGTTCTATGATCTGGCCGCCGACTGTCCCACGAACGCCGGTACGCTGCTGTTCGCCAAGGATCCACTGCGCTGGATTCCCGGTGCCTATGTGCACTTTGTCCGCTGGGACGGCACGACCATGGCCGCCGAGCCGGTGAGCGACAAGCGATTCGAGGGCGACCTGCTCACGGTCCTGCGCGAGATGCAGGCCTTCCTGCCGCTTCCGGCGCAGTCCCATCCCGTGGCCGAATCGGCGTTTCGCGAACGGACCGAAACCGACTATCCGCCGGTTGCCCTTCGGGAGTTGCTGTTGAACGCGGTCATGCACCGCTCTTATGAGTCGAACGCGCCGGTACGTTTCAACTGGTTCGACGACCGTATCGAGGTGCAGAACCCCGGTGGCCTGTACGGTATGGCGTCCCCGGAAAACTTCCCCCGGCAGACCGACTACCGCAATCCGGTTGTCGCCGGAGCCATGGCGACACTCGGCTTTGTCAACGCGTTCGGTCGCGGCGTGATCCGAGCGCAGGATGCCTTGCGCAGAAACGGCAACCCTCCCGCGGAATTCACGTTCGAGCCCTCGCACGTACTGGCGACGATCCGCCGGAAGCGATGAAGACGATCGCGTTCTTCAACAACAAGGGAGGCGTCGGCACGACCACGCTGGTGTATCACCTTGCCTGGATGTATTCCGAGATCGGGGTTTCCGTCGTCGCCGCGGACCTGGACCCGCAGGCGAACCTGACGGCGATGTTCCTCGACGAGGATCGACTCGAGGAGCTGTGGCCCGACGGCCACCATCCCGCGAGCATCCTGGGATCGATCTCGCCGATCCTGAGGGGGATTGGGGACATCACGGGACCTCACGTCGAGGAGATCACGACCAATCTCGGTCTGGTAGTAGGCGATCTGGGGCTATCCTGGTTCGAGGCGAAGCTCTCGGCCGCGTGGCCCGATTGTCTGGACGGCGACGAGGCGGCATTTCGCACGGAATCTGCGTTCCATCGTACGATTCTGCAGGCTGCGGAGGCGCAGGACGCCAAGCTGGTGCTGATCGACGTCGGCCCCAATCTCGGTGCGATCAACCGTGCCGCCATGATTGCCGCGAATTTCGTGGCCGTTCCGCTGGCTCCCGACCTGTTCTCGCTGCAGGGGCTGCGCAGCCTTGGTCCCACGCTTCGGGACTGGCGCCGGGAATGGGGAGACCGGGTACGCCGTCGGCCCGCTGACGCGGACCTGTCGCTGCCCGCGGCCGAGATCCGTCCGTTGGGGTATATCGTGATGCAGCATGCCGTGCGCATCGGCCGACCCGATCAGGCATCCCAGAAATGGATCATGCGGATTCCCGGGGTCTACCGCACGGAAGCGCTGGGCGACAGCACCGCAATCGAGCTGTCAGGAGACGACGAGGACTGTCTGGCTACGCTGAAGCACTACCGCAGCCTGATGCCCATGGCGCAGGAGGCGCGCAAGCCGATGTTCCAGCTTCGCGCGGCGGACGGCGCGTTGGGCGCCCATATCCACGCGGTCCAGGACTGCTACCGCGACTTCGAAGCACTGGCGACCGCGATCGCTGCGAAGTGCGGAATCGAGCTGTAGCTGCGAAGGTCCGGGGGAAGCCGTGCGTGCGCGTTCGCAAAGAGCCGAACAGCCGCCATAGCGCGGAGGCAAACGCAATTCCCAGATGACGATAAAGAGGCGGTGAGGATCGACGCGAGCGCCTTGACGAGCGAGAAGCGTGCCGGGGACGATCGGATACGGGAGCATGGGCCACGAGCTCTCTTGACGAACAGGAGTATCCGAGGGTGAAAACGGAACGACCTCCGTGCCTGTCGCAGGCGGGCTCTGAACTCGACGTGCAACTACACGGGGTGGCACGGGGCGAGCCGATCGCGATCGTGGGCATGGCGTGCCGGTTTCCGGGCGCGGACAGCCCGGCCGAGTTCTGGCGCCGGCTCGCCGCGGGCACGGACCTGATCAGCGAGGGGGAGCCGGGCTCCGGTGTCGGGCGCGTCGGCAAGCTCTTTCCCGACACCGCGGAACGGCGCTCGGCCTGCCGCTTCGGCGCCTATCTCGAGGACCTGGAGCTGTTCGACGCCCCGTTCTTCCGCATCTCGCCGGTCGAGGCGCAGATGCTCGACCCGCAGCAGCGCCTGATGCTGGAGACGAGCTGGCGTGCGCTGGAGGACGCGGGACTGGACCCGGAACGGCTGGCCGGCAGCCGCACCGGGGTGTACGCCGGGATCAGCAACAACGAGTACCGCAGCCTGATCATGGAGGCCAGCGACACCGCCGAGCCGGCCGCCAGTCTCTACACGGTTACCGGCACGTCCTTCAACACCGCCATCGGCCGCGTCGCGTTCGCGCTGGGGCTGGAAGGGCCGGCGATGGCGGTCGACACCGCCTGCTCCTCGTCGCTGGTGGCGCTGCACCAGGCGGTGTCGGGGCTGCAGCGCGGCGAATCCGACCTGGCGCTGGCCGGCGGCGTGCATACGATCCTGTCGGGGCGACTGCTGGAGCTGCGCGCCAACGCCGGCATGCTGTCGCCGGACGGGCGCTGCAAGACCTTCGATGCCGCGGCCAACGGCTACGTGCGCGGCGAGGGCTGCGGCATCGTCGTTCTGAAGCGGCTGGCCGAGGCGGAGGCGGACGGCGACCGGATCTGGGCGGTGATTCGAGCCACGGCGCTGAACCAGGACGGGGCGAGCCCGGGCCTGACCGTGCCCAGCGGCCCGGCGCAGGAGGGGGTGATCGAGGCGGCGCTTGAGCGTGCCGGCATCGCGCCGGCGGACGTGGACTACGTGGAGGCGCACGGCACCGGCACCGAGGTGGGCGACCCGGTCGAGGCCAACGCCACCGGTGCGGCCTACGGCCACGGGCGGCCCGCCGACCGGCCGCTGCTGATCGGCTCGGTGAAGACCAACATCGGCCACCTTGAGTCGGCGGCCGGCGTCGCCGGCGTGATGAAGGTGGTGCTGGCGATGCAGCAGGGCGTGATCCCTCCGCACCTGCACTTCCGCAACCCGAGCCCGCAGATGGACTGGGAGCGGCTGCCGCTGCGGGTCACAGCGGAGTCGACGGAGTGGCCGCAACACCCCGGGCACCCGTCGCTGGCGGGGGTGAGCGGCTTCGGGTGGTCGGGCACCAACGCGCACGTGTTGCTGCAGGGATATCAGAGCGGCGTCGGCGCGCGCGCCGGCGCGGATCAGGCGCACTGGGCGGCGGGACCGGCGCGGTCCGTCGCCGTAGCGCTGCCCGAACGCGTCGCCGAAGTGCCGTCGGCCGGCCCTCTCGCCGCGCGCGCGAGCCGGTTCCTGCCGCTGTCGGGCAAGTCGGACGAGGCGCTGCGTGACCTGGCGCGCGGCTACCTGGGCTGGCTCGACGACCATGGCGCGGAGATGGAGGAAGCCGGCGGCGCGGCCGATGCGCCGCTGTCCGATCTCGCGTGGACGGCCGGCACGGGCCGCAGTCACTTCGCCTGGCGCGCCGGCGTGGTGTTCCGCGACACGGCATCGCTGTGCGAGGGTTTGCGCGCGCTGGCCGAGCCCGATGCGGACGCCGTGCCGCCGGCGCGAGCGAAGACGGATCCGAAGGTGGCGTTCGCCTTCACGGGACAGGCCAGTCAGTGGGCCGGCATGGGACACACGCTCTACGCGAGCGAACCGGTGGTGCGTGCCGTGCTGGACCGCTGCGACGCGCTGCTGCACGCTGAGCGCGGCGCCTCCCTGCTGGACGTGATGTTCGGCCGCCCCGGCGCCGCCGGCGACCTGGACGAACCGGCCTGGAAGCAGCCGGCGATCTACGCGCTGGAGTGCGCGCTCGCCGCGCTGTGGGCGAGCCTTGGGGTCCGCCCGGACGTCGTGGTCGGCCACAGCCTGGGCGAGATCGCGGCGGCGCAGACCGCGGGCGTGTTCAGCCTTGAGGACGGGCTGCGGTTCGCGGCGGCGCGCGGGGCGCTGATCGGTGCGCTGCCCGAGGCGGGAGCGATGGCGGTGGCGTTCGCGCCGGCGGACCGGGTGGCGGCCGCGGTGGAGGAGCACAACGCGTCCGCCGCCGGCATCGGGCTGTGCGTTGCCGTGGACAACGGCTCGAACCAGGTGGTCAGCGGGCCGGCGGCCGACGTGGCGGCGCTGCTTGCGCGGTTCGAGGCGGAGCAGGTTCGCGTGCGGCTGCTGCGCAACAGCCCCGCCTACCACAGCGCGCTGGTCGAGCCGGCGCTGGACGACCTGGAGCAGGCGCTTGCGCGGGTGGCGTTCGCGGCGCCGGCGGTCCCGCTGGTGAGCAACCTGACCGGCCGGCTGCTGGAGACGGTGCCGGACGCCGCCTACTGGCGACGTCACGCGCGCGAGAAGGTGCGGTTCCGGCAGGCCGTGGAGACGCTGGCCGGGCTCGGCGTGGAGGCGCTGGTCGAGGTCGGCCCGCACGCGGTGCTGGGGCCGATGGCGGTGCTGGCGTGGCCGGCCGCGGCGCCGTCGGGCGGGCCGCCGTCGGTCGTGGCCAGCCTGCGTCGCCCCTCGCGCGACACGCCGCCCGAAGAGGTGGAGAGCGCGTTCACGGCGGCGGTCGCCGGCGCCTACGAGGCGGGCCTGCCGGTGCGGTTCGAAGCGCTGTTCGCGGGCGAGGAGCGGCGCCGCATCTCGCTGCCGGGCTACCCGTTTCAGCGCGAGCGCCACTGGATCCCGACGGCGCGGCGCCAGCGCACCGGCGCCGGCCACCCGCTGCTGGGCGAGCGGCACGAGTCGGCGCGCGGCGAGGTGGCGTACGACACCGAGGTGCTGCCGGCGGATCCGGCATGGCTGGCCGACCACCGGGTGTTCGGCCAGCTGCTGGCGCCGGGCGCGCTGTACGGCGCCCTGGCGGCGTCGGCGGCCGTTGCCGAGGGCGGCGGCGCGGCGATCGTGGACGAGATGCAATTGCACAACCCGCTGCTGTTCGAGGACGACGACGCGGGGACCGACGCGACGCCGGCGGGGCGCAAGGTGCAGGTGCTGCTCGACGCTGCCGGCGAGGGGGCGGCGCGCCGTGTGCAGATACTCAGCAAGGGGGCCGGCGAAGACGAGTGGGCGCTGCACGCTGAAGCGCAACTCGCCTCCGGGACCGGCGCGCAGGCACCGGCCGGCGCCCGCTCCGTGGACCCCGAAGCGCTGAAGGCCGGCATGTCGGCGGTGGACGTGGCCGCCTTCTACCGTACAAAGGCGGGCGCCGGCATCGAGCTCGGTCCGTCGTTCCGTACCCTGCAGGCGGTCTGGGCACGGCCGGGCGAGGCGGTGGGCGAGGTGGTCCTGCCCGCGGCGCTCGGCGGCAGCGGGCTGGATGTGCATCCGCTTCTGCTCGACGGCTGTTTCCAGGTGATGGCGGCGGCCCGCAGCCAGGAAGGGGCGGCCGGCCGCGCCACCTACCTGCCGTTCGGGTGGGAGCGGCTGTGGCTGGCCGGGAGCCTGCCGGACCGGCTGATCTGCCACGTACGCATGGGCGCGCAGCCGGGTGACGAGGAGGCAGCCGGCGCACCACCAGAGGTCCTGACCGGCGAGCTGCGCATCCATGACCAGAGTGGAGCCCTGCTCGGGGAGTTCGGCGGCTACATGGTCAAGCGCGCGACCAGGGCGGCGCTGCTCTCCGCGGTGGAAGGCGTGGAGGACCTGCTGTACGAGGTGGTGTGGCGCGACCGCGCCCTGCCGCCCGGCATGCCGTCCGCCGACTTCCTGACCGACCCGTCCGCCATCGCCGCCGGCTCGGAGCCGTTCACGGGCTACCTGGAGGCCGAAGGCGTCGGCGCCGTGGACCGCGCGGCACTGCTGTCCGACCTGGAGCGGCTGGCGCGCTGCTACGCGCTGGTCACCCTGGACAAGCTGGGCTGGCAGCGCACGGCGGACGAGAGCGTGGACGCCGGCGCGCTGCGCCAGCGTCTGCAGATCGGCGCCGAGCACGAGCGGCTGTTCCGCCGCATGCTGGAGATGCTGGCCCGCGCCGGGGTGCTGGAGGAGCAGGGAGACGGCTTCCGCGTCACGGTCGGCTCCGGAGCGCCCCTGCCGGAGGACCTGCCGGCCGATCCCGACGAGTTCGCGGCCGCCATGGCCGGCCGCTACCCGCACGGCTCGAACGAGATCGGGCTGTTCCGGCGCTCAGGCGCCGCGCTGGCCGACGTGCTGCGCGGGCAGGCCGATCCGCTGACCCTGCTGTTCTCGAGCGGCGAACCGAGCGCCGCGGACCTGTACCGCAAGGCGCCGGTGGCGCGCGCCGCCAACCGCATGCTCGGCGACGCGATTCGGGCGCTGTTGAGCGGGCTGCCCGCGGAACGGCGGCTCCGGGTGATCGAGGTGGGCGCCGGCACCGGATCGGCGACCGCCGCGGTGCTCCCCGAGCTTTCCGACGGGCGCTACGACTACACCTACACCGACATCTCGGCCGGCTTCTTCGCGGAGGCCGAGGGCCGTTTCGGCGGCAGCGAGGCAGGGATCGAGTACCGGGTGCTGGACATCGAGAACGACCCGGTGGCGCAGGGCTTCGACGCCCACGGCTACGACCTGGTGCTCGCCTCCAATGTCCTGCACGCCACGCGCTACCTGCAGGAGACCCTCGGCCACTGCCGGACGCTGCTGGCGCCGTCGGGACAGCTCGTGGCGCTGGAGAACCTGCGCGGCCAGGGATGGTTGGACCTGACCTTCGGGCAGCTGGATGGGTGGTGGCGGTTCGCCGACCACTACCGCCCGGATCATGCCCTTGCCAGCCCGGCGGTGTGGCGGCAGGCGCTCGGCGACGCCGGGTACGGCGGCGTGGCGGTGCTGGGCGTCCCGCGGTCCGACGCCGGCGAGATGCCGGACCGCGGCGTGATTCTGGCGCAGGGGCCGGCGCAGGTGGCCGAGCAGCCGGGCGCGTGGGTGCTGGCAGGCGACCGCGGCGGAGTCGCCGCGCAACTTGCCGGAGCGCTGACCGAACGCAACCAGACCGTGGTGCTGGCGGTCGACGTGCCGGCCGGCGCGAGCTCGGACCAGGGGGCGGACGACAGCCCGACCGCCGGAGACGGAGTGCTCGCTGCCACCGTGGAGATGGAGCGGCGCGACGCGTGGCAGACGCTGCTCGAAGGGCTGCCGGCGGACGTGCCGCTGGCCGGCGTCGTCCACCTCGCGGCTCTGGACGGCCACGGGCCGCAGGCCACCACGGAGCAGATGGCAGCAGACACCCGCCGCGCGGCGACGAGCGCCCTGGCGCTGGTACAGGGCGCGCTGGACGCCGACGCGACTCCCGCCAAGGGTTTCTGGTTCGTCACCCGCGGCGGGCAGGTGCTGGAGAAGGAGCGCGCGGGAGAGTTGGCCGGCGCTACCCTCTGGGGCCTGGGCAAGGTGATGGCCCGCGAAGCCGCTCACCTGCAGCCGCGCATGATCGACCTGGATCCCGAGCCGACCGCGCCGCCGGCGGACCTCGCCGGGGAGCTGCTCTACCCCGATTCCGAGACGCACGTCGCCTACCGCGGCGGCCTCCGTCAGAGCGCCCGCCTGGTACGCGCCGCGGCCGTCGAGCGGCTGGCCGCTCCCGAGCAGGGCCCGTGGCTGCTGGAGCCCGATCCGGCCGGCGTTCTGGAAGGGATGCGGATCGACCCGCTGCGGGCGCGGACCCTGGAGCCGCGCGAGGTCCGGGTGGCGGTCGAGGCGGCCGGACTGAACTTCTGGGACGTGTTCCGGGCGATCGGCCTGGTCGATGAGGGCCTGCTCGGCGGCGAGCTGTGCGGCCGTGTGCTTGAGGCAGGCTCGGCGGTCACCCATATCGAGCCCGGCGACCTCGTGGTGGGCCTGGCGTTCGGGACCTTCGGATCGGAGGTGGTCACGCGCGCGGAGATGGTGACCCGGGCCCCGGAGGGGCTTCCGGTCGCCGATCTGGCGACCATGCCGACGGCGTTCGTGTCGGCGCTGCTGTCGTTCGACGAGGCGGAGCTGAAATCCGCCGAGCGGGTGCTGATTCACGCGGGGGCCGGCGGCGTCGGGCTGGCGGCGATCCAGTTGGCGCAGGCCGCCGGTGCGGAGGTGTTCGCCACCGCCAGCGCCCCGAAGCAGGCGTACCTGCGCTCGCTCGTGGAGCACGTGTTCGACAGCCGAACCACCGCGTTCGGGCGCGAGATCCTGGATGCCACCGCGGGCGCCGGTGTCGACGTGGTGCTCAACAGCCTGACCGGAGAGGGGTTCATCGACGCCAGCCTCTCCTGCCTGGCGCGCGGCGGCCGCTTCGTGGAGCTGGCCCGCGTGGACATCTTCAGCGAACAGGAGATGGCGGCGGCGCGGCCCGACGTCGCCTACACGATCCTGAAGCTGGACGTGCTCAAGGAGCACGACCCGGCGGTGCCCGGCGACGCTCTGCGGCGCGTCATGGAGCGGGTGGCGTCGGGCGAGCTGCGGCCGCTGACGTACAGCAGATGGCCGCTGACCGAGGCCGGGCCGGCGATGAAGTGCATGCGCGCGGCGCGCCACCTGGGCAAGATCGTCCTCACCGCGTCGCCGCTTGCCCGCGGCCGTCTGCGGCCGGACCGGACGTACCTGGTGACCGGCGGCATGGGCGGGATCGGCTGCGCCGTGGCCGACTGGCTGGCCGACCGCGGAGCGGAGGCGATCGTGCTCAACGGCCGGCGCGCACCCGATCCCGACGCCGAGGAGGCGATCGCGGCGCTGCGCGAACGCGGCGTGCGGCTGCAGGTGGAGCTGGCCGACGTCACGGACGCCGACGCGGTGGACGCCATGCTGGCGCGCATCGAGGGCGAGCTGCCGCCGCTCGGCGGCGTCATTCACTCAGTCGGCGTGCTGGCGGACGCCGCCCTGGGCAACCAGAGCTGGGAGACGTTCGAGCGGGTGCTGTGGCCGAAGATGCTGGGCGCCTGGCACCTGCACCGCGCCACCGAGCACCGCGAGCTGGACCTGTTCCTGCTGTTCTCGAGCATCGTCGGCACCATGGGCAACGCCGGGCAGGCCAACCACGCCGCGGCCAACGCGTTCCTGGACCAGCTCGCCGCGCACCGGCGGGCGCGCGGCCTGCCGGGCCAGGCGATCGCCTGGGGCGCGTGGTCCGGCCTGGGCGAGGCGGAGGAGCAGCGCGAGCGCATCACCCGGCAGCGCTCGGCGTTCGGCGGCGGCTGGTTCACCCCGCAACAGGGACTGCGCGCCCTGGACCGGCTGGTGCGCCAGGATCCGGCGACCACGGTGGTGATGGCCATGGATTGGCCGGTGTTCGCGGAGGCGGTCGAGAGCGCACCGCCAATGCTGGAGGATCTGCTCGCCACGGCGGTCGAGACCGAGGGCGACGCAGACACCGAAGCGGACGACCTGCCGGCGCTCCTACGGTCCGCGCCCGCGGACGAGCGCGAGGGAATGCTGGTCGCGTTCCTGCAGCGCGAGGTGGAGGCGGTCCTGAGGCTGGCGTCGCCGCCGCCCGCCGCGGTCGGCTTCTTCGAGCTCGGCATGGACTCGCTGATGGCGGTCGAGCTGCGCAACCGGCTCAACCGCGCATTCGCGGAGACCTACACCGCGCCCAACACGCTGGTGTTCGACTACCCCGACATCGCCACGCTGGCGCGCCATCTGGCCGGCGAGCTGGGCGGCGACGAGGCCGGCGCGGCTGCCGTGGAGGCCCCGGTGGCCGCTCCCGAGGCACCGCCGGCGACGGCGCGCGGGGAGGACGTGCCGGCCGCCAAGGCGGACACGGACGACGGGATCGCCATCGTCGGCATGGCCTGCCGCTTCCCGGGCGCTGCGGACATCGCCGGATTTGTCCGTGAGCTCGAAACGGGCCGGGATGCGGTAACGGACGGGCGTCCGGACGCGGGTCCCGGCAACCGGATGGCCGGCGGCCCCATCGGCGACGGGGCATTCGGGCGCGGCGGCTTCGTGACGGAGATCGACCGGTTCGACGCACGCTTCTTCGGGATCCGGCCGATCGAGGCGCGTCTGATGGACCCGCGGCAGCGCATGCTGCTGGAGACGAGCTGGCACGCGCTGGAGGACGCCGGGATCGATCCGGAGCGGTTGCGCGGCAGCCTCACCGGCGTCTACGTGGGCATCGCCGCCAGCGAGTACCGCGACCTGATGACCGCCGGCGACGGTATCAGCTACCTGGGCACCGCCGCCAGCATGACCGTGGGCCGTGTCTCCTTTCAGTTCGGCCTGGCGGGCCCGACCATGCCGCTCGAGCTCAACTGCGCGTCGGCGTTGGTCGCCGTGCATCAGGCCGTGGCCGGCCTGCGCCAGGGCGAGGTGGATCTGGCCCTGGTCGGCGGGGTGCACGCGATCCTGTCACCGGGAGTCACCCGCGAGATGGCGGAGCTGGGGTTACTGTCGCCCAGGGGGCAGTGCAACGCCTTCGCGGCTGGCGCGGACGGCTTCGTGCGTGGAGAGGGCTGCGGGCTGGTGGTACTCAAGCGGCTCCGCGAGGCGGAGGCGGCCGGCGACCGCATCTGGGGCGTGATCCGCGGGTCGGCGGTCAACCAGAACGGGGCGAGCGCCGGGCCCACGGTCCCGAACGGTCCGGCGCAGGAGCGGGTGATCGAGCAGGCGCTGGCGCGTGCGGGAGTGGCGCCGGCGGAGGTGGACTACCTGGAAGCGCACGGCGCCGGCTCGGACCTGGGCGACACGATCGAGGTGCAGTCCGCCGCCGCGGTGTACGGCCGCGGACGCGTGGCGGAGCGGCCGTTGCTGATCGGCTCGGTCAAGACCAACATCGGCCATCTGGAACCTGCCGGCGGCATCGCCGGCCTGATCAAGGCGGTGTTGGCGATGAACCGGGGAGTGATCCCGCCGCAGCTCCACCGCGGTGAGCCGAACCCCAATGTCGATTGGGAGCGGCTGCCGGTGAGCGTGACCACGGAATCGACCGAGTGGCCACGGCATTCCGAGCGGCCGCCGCGGGCAGGGGTGAGTGCCCTCGGCATCTCGGGCGCCAACGCCCACGTGGTGGTGGAGGGGTACGGCGGCTCCAGGGGCGCCTCCGCTCCCGCAACGGAGCGTTGGCCCGCCGGGCCCGCACGGCGCGTGGCCGTCGACCTGCCGGAGTCGCTGGCGGACGGAGCGCCGGCGGAGAGGGAGTTGGCGCCGCGAGGCACGCGCCTGCTGCCGATTTCTGGCCGGTCGGAGGCCGCGCTGCGCGCGCTGGCAGCCCGCTACCTGACATGGCTCGACGAACGGGCGGAAGAGCTCGCCACCGACGGAGCCGGGGCGTTGCTCGCCGACATGGCGTGGACGGCCGGCGTCGGCCGCGCTCATTTCGCGTACCGCGCGGCGGTCGTCTTCCGCGATGCCGTCGAGCTGCGCGACCGGCTGCAGTCGCTGGCTTCCGCGGACTCCGGAGCGGAACGGGAGCCGCGGCAGGCTGCGAAGATGGCGTTCGCGTACACGGGCCGGAACGGCGCGTGGAATTCCGGGGCGCGGGAGCTGTACGAGCGCGAGCCGGTGGCACGGGCGGTGCTCGACCGGTGCGAGGCGGTGCTGCAGGAAGCTCGTGGCGCCTCGCTGCTGGACGCGTTGTTCGGGAACGCCGGCACGCCGGAACCGGACGACCGGCCGTGGGTCCGGCCGGCCGGGTATGCGCTGCGGTGCGCGCTGACCGCGTTGTGGTCGGCCGTCGGGATCCGCCCGCACGCCGTTCTCGGGGAGGGGTCCGGGCAGTTCGCGGCGGCATGGGCGGCGGGCGCGTTCGACTTGGCGGCGGGGTTGACGCTGGCGGCAACCGGGGAGGAGCCGGAGACGGCGACGCCGTCGATCCTGCTGATCGACGGTGCGACCGGACGCGTCGTGGAGCCTGGCGCCGCGATCGATCGGGGTTGGTGGCGCGCGGCGGCGCTTGCGGCGGCGCGTTTCGATCTGCGCCCGCTCGCACGCCTGGAGATCGATACCGTCGTCGAGATCGCTCCGTCCAGGGAGCCGGGCATTTCGGCGGACGGCACCGGAGTGCGGGTCGTCGGCGCACGCGGAGCCGGTACGGACGATGCGGACTCCTTCGTGGAAGCGGTCGCAGCCGCCTACGAGGCGGGACTCCCGGTCGCGTTCGCCGGGCTGTTCGCGGGCGAGGACCGCCGCCGGATCTCATTGCCCACGTATCCGTTCCAGCGCCGCCGCCATTGGATCGGCGCGCTCCGCAACCCGGCCGACGCTTAGCACCGCGCCGTTGTCCGCCACGGTATGAGCGCGACGCACGCAGACGCGCCGACCGGCGTACGCTACCAGCCGGACGAGCGGCCTCCGCTGGCGCTCGCCGTCGGGCTCGGGCTGCAACTTGCCGCCCTCAACCTGGCGGCCATCATGCTGATACCCACGGTCGTGATGCGCGCCGCCGGCGAAAGCGATGCGTACGTCTCCTGGGCGGTGTTCGCCACGGTCGCGGTGTCGGGTCTGACCACCGTGCTGCAGGCGTTCCGCCTTGGCCGGTTCGGCGGCGGTCACGTGCTGCTGATGGGTGCCTCCGCGGCCTTCATCTCGGTGAGCATCACGGCCGTCGCCGAAGGCGGTCCGGCGCTGCTGGCTACGCTGGTGGTCATCACCGCTCTCGTCCCGCTGGTGCTCTCCTGGCGGTTGGCGCTATTCCAGAGAGTCCTGACCCCCACGGTCTCCGGCACCGTGATCATGCTGATCCCGCTCACGGTTCTGCCCGCCGTGGGCGATCTGCTGTCCAGCGTGCCGGCCGGGAGTCCCGCGGCGGCCGCGCCGCTGAGCGCGCTGGCGACCGTGGTGGTGATCGCCGCGCTCATGCTGAAGGCGCCGGCGGCGTGGCGTCTCTGGGCGCCGGTCATCGGGGTAGGCGCCGGCGCCATGATCGGCGGCTGGTTCGGCCTGTACGACCTCGGCCGCGTCGCCGGGGCGGCATGGGTCGATCTGCCGCGCGGCCGGTGGCCGGGCTTCGATCTCACCTTCGGCCCGACCTTCTGGGCGTTGCTGCCCGCATTCCTGCTGGTCGCGGTGATCGCCGCGGTGCGGACCATGAGCAGTGCGGTCGCCGTGCAGCGCGTGTCGTGGCGCGCAGCCCGGGCGGTCGACTTCCGCGCCGTGCAGGGGGCGGTGACCACGGATGGCGTGGGGAACCTGCTCTCCGGGCTCGCCGGAACCCTGCCGAACACGACCTATTCGGTCAGCGTGCCCCTGATCGAGCTGACCGGCGTCGCGGCCCGTGGGGTCGGGGTCGCCGCCGGCGCCGCCTTCATCGTGCTGGTGTTCCTGCCCAAGGCGCTTGCGGCCGTGCTGGCGGTCCCTGACCCGGTGTTCTCCGGCTACCTGCTCGGGCTGCTGGCGCTGCTGTTCCTGGTGGGCCTGAAGATCGTGGTGCAGGACGGCCTCGATCCTCGCAAGGGCATGATCGTCGGCATCGCCTTGCTGGTCGGCGTGAGCTGCCATTACGGCGTGGTATTCCCCGATCTCCTGGAGGAGTTCGCCGGCGGCCTGCTGCGCAACGGCATGAACGCCGGCGGCTACTCGGCGATCCTGATGACGCTGTTCCTGGCGCTCACCGAGCCCCGCCGCAGCCGTTTCCGGATGACCCGCTTCGATCGCTCCGTGTTGCCGCACATGCGGCAGTTCTTCGCCGAGTTCGCCTCCCGCAACGGCTGGGAAGCCGCGATGGCGGACCGTCTGTACGCTGCAGGCGAGGAAACGGTGCTCATGCTGCTCGGCGAAGACCAGGACGGGGAGGGCCGCGGCTCGCGGCGCCTGCACCTGGTCGCACACCGCGAACAGGGCGGCGCAGTCCTGGAGTTCGCCGTCGGCCCGGGCGGCGGGAACGTTCAGGACCGGATGGCGGTGCTCAGCGGGCAGACGGACGAGGCGGCCTTCGAGCAGGAGGTGTCGCTGCGCCTGCTGAGGCACCTCGCCTCCTCGGTGCGCCACCGGCAGTTCCACGACACCGATCTCGTCACCGTTCGCGTGGCCACGGCGGCCGCCGGCCCGCCACGCCGATAGGGCCGGCGGCCGCGCCGCGTCACAGCAGACCGTGGGATTCCAGGAAATCCCGGATCAAGGCGACACACTCCTCGGGCTTCTCAAGCGGCAGCAGGTGCGTGGCCTCCGGCACGAAGTCGTAGTCGACCTCGGTCATGTCGTTCAGGTCGAGCGTCGGCAGATACGCATACGGCAGCGTCGGGTCGGATCCGATGACCTTCGTCGGGCAGGGCAGCGTGCCGTAGTCGACCAGCACGCAGTAGATGCGGGTGAACTCCATCACCTGCGCTTCGTAGTCGCGCGGGCAGCGCAGCTCGTACCCCTGCCCGTCAGCCGACCTGCGCAGCGTGGTGCGTGCCATCAACTCCCGGACTCCCGGAAGCACCCGCGTGAAGGCCGGCACGTAACCGAGGAGCTCCTCGAAATCTTCGCGGGCATCGAATCGGTGCCCGCGCCGCCGTATCATGGAGGCGGCGCGTTGGGCGGCCTCCTCCAGCTCCACCTGGGTGACACCCGGCTTGCAGAGGGTTGGATCCAGCAGCACCTGCGCGGCCAATGGGCTGCGCTCGGGCGACGGCGGCGGATCGGTGGTCGACGACCACAGGAGGGAGATCAACGCGGATACCGAGTGGTAGATGCCGATCTTCGGTTTCTCGCCGTAGTGCCCATCGATCGCATCCAGGACGCGGACGTGGTCCTTGACCAGCGTCGGCATGTTGTGCTGCTCGCGGGGGCCGACGGCGTTCCAGCCGTGGTTCCTGAGGTCGTACAAGACCAGGTCGAAGTCATGGGTGAGCAGCGCCCAGAACGGGTAGTAGAGGTCCGCCGCCAGGCCGCTGCCGTGACTCAGAACCAGCCGTGGACCGGCCGGGTTGCCGTGCCTCCTCAGGGTGATGACGGTGTCACCGTCGAGCCGTGCTTCGCACGTGGAGAGAGGCGTGGGGATTTCCCACCGTCGTTCCGACGTCACGCCGCGACCGGGTCCAGCTCGACGGCGACCGCAGCCGCATAGGAGGGGGTGCCCAGATTGTCGAGTCGCCATCCCACCGCAGGATCGTGGGGAAACCGGAACACGCCGGTACGCGCTCCCCGGCGCATCTCCGGCGGGATCTCGAAGCCGGCAGTGTCCAGCGACAGGCCGACGCCAAGCGCCTTGATCAGCGCCTCCTTCATCGTCCACAGCGTGAAGAACAGGTCGACCTTGCCCGCCCCCTGCGCCGCGGCAAGCTCCTGTTGCTCCGTGCGGGCGAATGCGGCTCGGATCGGACCGTCCGGGTCATGCCGGGTGACGCGTTCCTCGACGTCCACACCGATCCGGCCCCGCTCCGCCAGCGCGATCAGCGCATGCGCGCCGCTATGACTGACATTGAAGCTGCCGGGTGTGCGCGCCCCGCAGACCGTCGCGGACGGCTTGCCATGGGGCGACGTCTCGAACGCGAGCTCGTTGTTGCGGCAGTCGAGCTGCCGGCAGAGCACCGCCCTCAAGGCCGCGCGGCACAGAGCAAACTCGGTGCGGGGCCGAGCGTACCGGTACTGGCGCCATCGTGCCCGTTCGGTCCCGTCGAGCCATTCCAGCGCCTTCGCCACGCGGGTCGCACGGCCTGTCAGGTCGACGTGGATGATGACGCCATCTGCGATCCGCGTGACCGGACGCCACCATCGTTCGTCCATCGAGGAATCCGCCCGAACCGTGCTCCGGGGGACGCGGGTCGCCTACCCGCTACGCGCGTCCAGATATCCGACCAGATCGCTGAGGGTCTGGAGCTGCGGGAAGTCCTCCGGCGGAATGGTCACCTTGAACTCCTGAGTGATGACCTTCAGAAACGCAACCGTGTCGACCGACGACACGCCGGCGTCCGCGAGCTTGGGGCACCGAAATCCACGTCTCGGCCGACGTCCAGATGCTCCGCCACGAGCGTCCTGAGGCGATCTTCCGTCGATGTCATGTGAGTGGGAACCTCCTGGCGATGTCGCCGTTGAGTAGGGTAGCGGCTCCGGGGCGGAGGGTCAAAGGAACGACCGTTTCCGCTCGACGCGTACTATAGTCGGGGCTGGACGACACGGGGGAAACGATGACCGATGCGTACCTGATCGAAGGCGAGCGGCGGGCCGGCGAGTTGGGCAACCGCGGGCCTCTGCGGTTCGATGACGACGGCAACCTGCTGCCGGGGATTCTCGAAGCCTACTGGCGCACCGGATTCTACGTGTTCGAGGGGGTGCTGGGAGAGGCGGAGCTCGGCGACCTCGACGCTGACTTCGAGCGGGTGCTGGAGCGCGCGCCGAGCTCCAGCACGGCTACCACCGATGCCCGTGGGCGGCCGGCGCTCGGCGTCGACGTCAAGCTGCCGCAGTTCCATTTCGCCAGGCCCTTGAGCGACCCGGTCGGCGGCACCGGGATCCTCGACGGCCGCCACCCGGTGAAGATGTCGGAGCCGGACGCGCCCGACGGCGCGCCCGAGGAGGTCGTGTACTACATCGGCAGCGGCGCGCTGCAGCTCATGGACTCCTACCTGAGGCTGTACGGCCATCCGCGGCTGCTGGCCGTAGCGGAGCAGATCAACGGCCCCGACTTCGTGCCCTGGTACGAGGCGATCTTCATCAAGCACGCGGCGCTGGGGCCGTCGACGTCATGGCACCAGGACGGAACGACGCACTGGGACAACGCCGCCCTCGGCCCCGGTGCGCATGGGTTCAACATGATGGTCCAGCTCCATCCGACCACGCCGGCGAACGCGCTCTGGGTGGTTCCCGGCACCCATCGGGGCAGGGTCGACATCGCCGCACGGGTTGCCGCCAACGGCGGGTCGGATCGTCTGCCCGGCGCGGTGCCGATGCTGTGTCAACCCGGCGACGTGGCAATCAACAACCGCCAGGTCGTGCACGGCTCGTTCGCCAACGTGTCCGAGTCCCTGCGGGTGACGTTGGTGTTCGGCTTCTACCCGCGCGCCTCCGTGCTCGGGGTGGTCCGGGGGAATCCGCCCAGACCCTACGATGCCGCGCGCGTCCATGACCGTTCCCGCATCATCCCGCTTGCCGTCGATGCGCGGCGGCAGCGATATCCGCAGGAACGCCCGTACCGGTACGGGCCGCTGGCCGGAGAGTTGGACGACAACCGCTGGAGCGATTCCACCCGCGAGTCGATTCTGAAGAACTACGACACGCGGACGATGTTCATCTGAAGGGCGCTTCGCGGGCCGGGAAGTGGTGGTACCGGTCCCGGCCGCGCACCAGGACCGGTTCGTGCAGCCCGCCGTAGGAGTCCGGGCTCACCTGCCTGACCGCGGGTGAGATGTAGCGGGCCACCAGCCCGCAGCGCCGCCGCGTCGAGTGGTTGGGGTTGCTGGCGTGCACGAGCCGGCCATGGTGTACGGACATCTGGCCGGCGCGCAGCTCCAGGTCGACCGCGCCGGTCGTGTCGAGCTGGTCGTCCGGGATCTCCTGGTTGATCGACAGCAGGTTGCCGGCCCGTTCGGCGGTGCCGTGCGCCTTGACGCCCTCGCGGTGGGAGCGCGGCAGCACGCGCATGCAGCCGTTGGCGGAGTCGCTGTCGTCGATCGCGATCCAGGCGCTGTGCGCCTCGGCCGGCTCCAGGCCCCAGTAGGTGACGTCCTGGTGCCACGCGACGTAGGAGTCGGCGTCCGGGTCGGGCTGCTTGTTGAAGAAATGGGTGCCGAGCAGCATGACGTCCGGGCCCACCACGTGCTCCATGACGTCCAGCACGCGCGGGTCGGTGGCCAGCCGCCACACGAACTCGTCCTGGAAGTGGCGGGCATGCAGGCCGATCTGGCGCTGTTCGGCCGGGACCGAGCGCTCGAGCTCGTCGAAGGCACGCCGGGCGGCGGCAACCTCGTCCCCGTCCAGCACGTCGATCCCGGTCAGGAAGCCGGCGTCCTCGTAGCGGGTCATACGATCCGCCGCAGGCCGTCGGCGAGCCGGTCCAGCGCCTCCGCAAGGGTCGCGTCGTCCGGCGCGGCGTAGGCGATGCGCAGGTAGCAGCCCTCGGTCAGCCCGAACGCCGCTCCCGGTACGGCCGCGACCCCGTGCTCGGTGATCAGCCGCGAGGCGACCTCCACCGAGTCGGCGTCGGTGGCCACGCGCGCCAGCGCATAGAACGCGCCGCGGGTGGCGGGCACCTCCACCAGAGGCGCCAGCTTTCCCAGCGTCTGCAGGACCGCCGATCGCCGTGCGGCGATCCCGGCAAGATATCCGCGGCAGTAGTCGACGCCCGCGTCCAGCGCCGCGCACGCCGCGTACTGGCTGACGATGGGCGGGCAGATGGCGATGGTGTCCTGGATCTTGGCGGCCGCGTCGCTCAGGTGCGCGGGCAGGCACAGGTAGCCGACCCGCCAGCTCGCGAACCCGTACGCCTTGGACAGCGAGAACAGGGAGATCGTGTGCTCGCCGGCATCCGGCAGCGACCCCGGCGAGAAGTGCTCGGCGCCGTCATGGAGGAAATACTCGTACGCCTCGTCGTGGACGTGGTAGACGCCGCGCTCGGCGCACAGGCGGTTCAGCTCGCGCAGGTCCGCCTCCGGATAGACGGCGCCGGACGGGTTGTTCGGGGAGATCGTCACGACCGCGCGCGTGCGGTCCGTGATCGCGCCGGCCGCGGCGTCCAGATCGAGCTGGAAGTCGGCGTCGGTCGCGACCAGCACCGGCCGGCAGCCGGCCATGGTCACCGCCATCTCGTGGTTGAAGTAGTACGGGGACATGAGCACCACCTCGTCCCCTTCGTCGCAGGTCGCCAGCAGCGCGTTGACGAACGCCATGTTGCCGCCGGCCGACACCATCAGCTCGTGCTCGTCGCCGACGGCGATGCCGTTCTCGCGCGCGAGCTTGGCGGCGATGCGCTCGCGCAGCGCGGGGATGCCGTACACCGAGGCGTACTTGTGGTTGGCCGGGTCGGCCATGAAGCGGTCCAGCGCCTCCGCCACGCCCGGCGGCGGCGGGTAGCCGACCACGCCCTGCCCCAGGGAAATGGTGCCGGGGTTGTCGGCGATCAATCGGTGGATGCGCGGGATGATCGGCGGCTGCACCCGCCGCATGCGCTCGGATTGGCCGAATGTCGTCTGAAGGGTCTGCACCGCCTTAGTATACTGACGGCGAAAGGGGGAACGGAGAACGAATGGCAGGAAAGATCGGCTGGATCGGCACCGGGGTGATGGGGCGCTCGATGTGCCTGCATCTGCGCAAGGCCGGCTACGAGGTGGCGGTCTACAACCGCTCGAAGGACAAGGCGCAGGACGTGCTCGACGCCGGCGCCGTCTGGTGCGACACGCCGGCCGGCGTGGCCGACGGCAGCGAGGCGGTGTTCAGCATCGTCGGCTACCCGCGCGACGTGGAAGAGGTGTTCCTGGGCTCGGGCGGCGTGCTTGCCGCGACCGCGAGCGACAGCATGGTGATCGACATGACCACCTCGGAGCCGGCACTGGCCAAGCGGCTGCACGAACAGGCGGCAGAGCGCGGCGTGGCCTCCCTGGACGCTCCGGTGTCCGGCGGTGACCTGGGCGCGCGCGCCGGCACGCTGGCGATCATGGTCGGCGGCGACCGCGCCGACTACGACCGCGCCATGCCGTACTTCGAGATCATGGGCGAGAACATCGCCTACATGGGCTCGGCTGGCGCGGGACAGCACACCAAGATGAGCAACCAGATCCTGATCGCCTCCACCATGGTGGGCGTGGTCGAGTCGTTGCTGTACGGGCACAAGGCGGGGCTGGACCGCGACGAGATCATCGCCGTGATCGGCAAGGGCGCGGCGAGCTGCTTCGCCATCAACAACCTGGCCCCGCGCATCGTCAAGGGCGACTTCGAGCCCGGCTTCTACATCAAGCACTTCGTCAAGGACATGGGCATCGCCCTGGCCGAGGCGCAGGCGATGCGGCTGGCGCTGCCGGGACTGTCGCTGGCCAACCAGTTCTACACGGCGGCGATGGCCGAAGGTCTGGAGGACCGCGGCACCCAGGCGCTGTACAAGGTGCTGGAGCGCCTGAGCAGTTGACCGCGGCCCCGCCGCAGGCAGGAGAGGGTGCGGTGCGGGTCGAGACGGACGCTCCGCTGACCGGCCGCAACACGCTGCGCGTGGCGGCCACGGCACGCTACCTGGTACGGGTCGGCGGCGGCCCGCCCGACCGCGTGGCGCGGGAGCTTGCAGAGCTGCTCGGCGATCCGCGCTTCGACCGCCTGCCGCGCATGGTGCTCGGCGGCGGCAGCAACGTCCTGTTCGCCGGCGACTACCCCGGCGTCGTGGTCATGCCGCGCTCGGGCGGCATCGCGGTGCAGGAGGCCTCGGAGTCGGCGATCGTGACGGCCGCCGCCGGTCACGACTGGCACCGGCTGGTGGGTTACACGGTGGCGCGCGGCTGGGGAGGACTCGAGAACCTCAGCCTGATTCCGGGGGCGGTGGGCGCGGCCCCGATCCAGAACATCGGCGCCTACGGCGCGCAATTCTCCGACGTGTTCGTCGACCTGCAGGCGGTGCCGCTGGACGGCGGCGAGCCGCGTACCATGGACGGCGCCGCGTGCGCGTTCGGCTACCGGGACAGCGTCTTCAAGCACGGCCTGCGCGACCGGATGCTGATCACGCAGGTGCGCCTGCGTCTGCGCACGCAGCCGCGGCTGAACCTGGAGTATGCCGGGGTGCGCGAGGAGCTGGCGGGTATGGGGATCGCGGCACCCTCGGTCGCCGACGTGAGCCGGGCGGTCGTCCGCCTGCGCCGCCGCAAGCTGCCCGACCCGGAGCTCGAGCCCAACGCCGGCTCGTTCTTCAAGAATCCCGTGCTCGCGCCCGAACGCTACGAACGGGCGCGGCGGCGCTGTCCGCGGCTCGCCGGCGTGCCGGCCGACGGGGGTTACAAGGTGCCGGCCGCGCAGTTGATCGAGGCGTGCGGGCTGCGCGGCCGCCGCTTCGGGCGCGCCGGCGTGGCCGAGCGGCACGCCCTGGTGCTGGTCAACCACGGCGGCGCCAGCGGCCGCGAGCTCTTGGCGGCGGCGGAGGCAGTCGAGGCGGCCGTGGTGGAGCGGTTCGAGGTACGGCTGGAACGCGAGGTGCGGGTGATCGGCGGCGAGGAGGGAGAGTGAGCGTACCGGCGCAGACCGTGAGGCTGGGCCGGGGTGAGTGCGGCCGCTTCGAGAGCGCCGTTCGCAAGGAGTGGTTGGTAACGAACGGCCTGGGCGGGTTCGCCTCCGGAACCGTGGCGGGACTCAATACGCGCCGCTATCACGGCCTGCTCGTGGCGGCGCTGCGCCCACCGCAGCAGCGCACCCTCGCCGTGGCCAAGATCGATACCCGGGCCTGCTACGACGGGACTCGCCATCCCCTCTTCACCAACGAGTTCGGCGCCGGCACCGTCGACCCGCACGGCTACCGCTGCATCGAGTCGTTCCATCTCGACCACCTGATACCGGTGTGGACCTGGGCGTTGGCCGACGCGCGCCTGGAGCCGCGCATCTGGATGGACCACGGGCACAACACCGTCCGCCTGAGCTTCACGCTCGCGCGCGCCGCCGGCACCGTCACGCTGACCGCCACCCCGCTCGTCGCCTGGCGCGACTTTCACGGCCACATGCGTGGTGGTGGTGAGGTCGCCGCGGATCCGATCGCCGGCGGGGTCGCCGTGCGTGCGGACGCCGGTGCGCCGCCCTGCAGGATCGTCGCGGACCGGGGGGCGTTCCGCGAGCATCTGGAGTGGTACTGGGAATTCAGACACCGCATGGAAGCCGAGCGCGGCCTGGATGCAGCCGAGGATCTGTTCTCGCCGGGATCGTTCACGTGCGCGCTCGGGCCGGGGGAGACGGTGACGTTCTCCTGCTCACTGGAGGATGTCGCCGCGGACGGCGGCCGGGAGTCGCTGGCGCGCGAACGCGAGCGACAGGCCGGTCTGCTGCGCGCGCTCCCGGCCGAGGAACCGGCGTGGGTCCGCAACCTGGCGCTGGCCGCCGACCAGTTCGTGGTGCGGCGCTCGCTCGCGGACCGGAACGGCCCGACCGGAACGGCGGCGGGAAGCACGATCATCGCCGGCTATCCCTGGTTCGGCGATTGGGGCCGCGACACCATGATCGCCCTGCCGGGACTGACCCTGGCCACCGGCCGCGCCGCGATTGCGGCCGACATTCTGCGCACCTTCCGGCGCTACCTCGACCGCGGCATGCTCCCCAACCGGTTTTCCGACGAGGTCGATCCCGGCGCGGCGGCGGAGTACAACACCGTGGACGCCACACTCTGGTACTTCCATGCCGTTTACCAGTACCTGCAGCACACCGCCGACCTGGCGCTCATCGAAGAGCTGTTTCCCTCGCTGGCACAGATCGTCGACCGGCACCGGCGGGGGACGCGCCACGCCATTCGCGTCGACGCGGACGACGGCCTGCTGTACGCCGGCGAGCCGGGAGTCCAACTCACCTGGATGGACGCCAGGGTAGGCGACTGGGTGGTCACGCCGCGCATCGGCAAGCCGGTCGAGGTCAACGCCCTGTGGCACAACGCCCTGCGCGTCATGGCCGACCTGGCCGATCGGCTGGGCGCGACGGAAGACGGATCGCGTTACCGCGCCGCGGCCGCGCAGGCCGCAGACAACTTCCGGCGGCGGTTCTGGTACGCTGCCGGCGGCTACCTCCACGACGTGATCGACGGCCCGGAGGGCGAGGCCGCGGCCGACGGCCGCCGTTGCGACCATCGACTCCGGCCCAATCAGATCTTCGCGGTATCATTGCCGTTCCCCCTGCTGGAGGAGGCCCAGGCCAAATCCGTGGTCGACGTGTGCGCCCGCCGGCTCTGGGCGTCGTACGGCCTGCGCAGCCTTGCGCCTGACGATCCGGACTACGTCGGCCGCTACGGCGGCGGTCCGGCCGAGCGCGACGCGGGTTACCATCGCGGCACCGTGTGGGGCTGGCTGCTCGGGCCCTTCGCCACCGCCCACTTCCGCGTGTACCGGGACCCGGCGGCGACCCGCGGGATCCTCACTCCGCTGAAGGATCACCTGGCCGACGCCGGCCTGGGATCCGTCAGCGAAATCTTCGACGGCGACCCGCCGCACCTTCCGGGCGGCTGTGTCGCGCAGGCATGGAGCGTGGCCGAGGTGCTGTGCGCCTGGAGACAACTCCCGCCGGCCGGACCGGCACCCGCGGTGCGGGCAGCGACGTGACGCGCCGTTTCATCGCCGGCCTGCTGATCGGCCTGGCCGTCGCCGGGTTGGAAGTGATTCTGACGACACTCCCGGCCGCGGCGCCCGGCGGGATTGTCAGGAACGCCGGAGGAGCGATTCGGCTGCTCGTGGCAGGTGCGTCGCTGGGCGTCGCCTTCGCGCTGCTGTTCCGTCCCACGCCCGGGAGTCACCCGGAAAACGTCATGGGCGGTGTCGTGATGGGGGTGGTGACATGGGTGGTCTGTGCCCTCAGCCTCTTTCCCATCCTCGACGCGGGCGCTCCGCTGTGGCACGGGGACGCGGCGGCCCGCATCGTCCCGGAACTGGTCGCCTACGTGCTGCACGGCAGTCTGACCGGGTTCCTCTACGGCCTGGTGTGCGAACGCCTGCGTCTGGCGCCGGCCGAAACGCCCTCGCCGGAACCGGCCGTGAAGACGAACGTCGTCATCGTCGGCGGTGGCTACGCCGGCGTAAGCGCAGCCACGTCGCTCGACAAGGCGTTCGCCGACGACCCCCGCGTGGACGTATGGCTGGTCAGCAAGACCAACTATCTCGTGCATACGCCCATGCTGTCGGAGGTGTCGTCGAGCGCCGTCAGTCCGCAACACATCAGTCCGCCTCTGCGCACCTTCTTTCGACGGGTGCACGTGGTCCAGGGCGAGGTCGCGAGCGTCGACTGGGCACGCGGTCGCGTCGATCTGAGTCCCGGCGTACGTTCGCCGGACTCCAGCCTGGCATTCGACCATCTTTTGATCACGACCGGATGCGTTCCCAGCTTCTTCGGCAACCGGGACATCGAGGCCAACACGCTCACCTTCAAGTCGTTGCAGGACAGCGTTCGACTCCGCAATCAGATCATCGACCGGTTCGAGCGGGCCGACTTCGAGCAGGAGCCTGGGACGAAGCGCCGGTTGCTGACGTTCGTGGTCGTCGGGGGTGGCTTTGCCGGCGTCGAGTTGATCGGCGGCCTCAACGACTTCGGTCGGGGCATGTTGCCCTACTATCCGAACATTGCGCCGGACGACGTGCGGTTCGTGCTGGTCCATCCCCGCGACGTCATATTGCCCGAGTTGAGTGAGTCGCTGGGGCGGTTCGCGCAGGAAAAGATGGCCGCGCGAGGCGTCGAGTTCATCGCCAACACCAGGGTCACCGGAGCCGCGCCGGGGATGATCCTCATCGGCGACGAGAGACTCGCTGCCGACACCGTGGTGTGGACGGCGGGCAATCAGCCAAATCCGATCGTGCATGCACTCGGCGTCGAGCTGACGCGGCGGGGTCAGATTCCTGTCTCGTCCGACCTGCGATCGGTCGAAAACCCGGCCTTGTGGGCGGCGGGCGACTGTGCCCGGATACCCATCCCCAACGACCCGGGCTCCTTCTACCCGCCGACGGCCCAGCACGCCTTTCGCGAAGGGAGGCTCGCGGGCCACAACGTAGCGGCCGCGATCCGTGGCACGCCGCTGCAACCGTTCGACTTCAAGACACTGGGCAGCTTGGCCGCGCTGGGGCACCAGTTGGCGGTGGCTGAAGTGCTGGGTCGTCGCTTCTCCGGGTTTCTGGCATGGATCATGTGGCGGGCCATCTACCTGTCGAAGCTCCCCAACCTGGAGAAGCGATTGCGCGTCCTGCTGGACTGGGTTCTGGATGTGTTCTTCCCGCCTGACATCGTGCAGACCATCAGCTTCGACGCCGAATCGGAGCGGGACGTGCGGCCATGACGCGCAATCGTCTTCTGGCCGGGGCGATCGCCGGGGTGCTGGGCGGCAGCGTGTCCGGGCTGTTGGCAGTGCCTGCCACCCCCTGGCCGGTGCACCTGCCGATGAGCGGCGTCCTGGGCGTGCTTTTCGGTCTCGGGTTCGGCGTGCGGGTGCGAACCGCCGGCTCGGGCCTCATGTGGGGTCAGGCGTACGGCATCCTGTGGTGGCTGGCGGGTACGCTGACGTTGTTGCCGCTCGTGGATGGGCGCGGTCTGCAATGGACGGTGCCGGCGATACAGGGCAGCTTTCCGCACCTCCTGGCGCACATGGTCGGCTTCGGGGCGGTGCTGGGCCTGGCGATGCACGGCCTCGGCCGTCTGTTCCCGTTCGTTACCGCCGCCTGCAAGCCGCCGGCGGAGCCGAGAGTTCCCGAGCTGGTGCCGCCGCTGGTGCAGGCGCTCGTCGTGGGCGGAGTGGGCGGACTGCTCGGCGCATGGGTGTTCCTGTGGGGCATCGAGACAGCGGGTTTCTTTCCCGTCGTCGCCGGCATGGTCGGCATGGGCTCGCCCACGGCGGGCGGCCTGTTGCACTATCTCATCGGCTTGGTCATCGCCATGACCTTCGCCCTTCTGTTCCACCGCGACGTAGGCGGCACCGGCTCCGCTCTCATCTGGGGAATGGGTTACGGCGTGCTCTGGTGGATTCTCGGCCCGCTGACGCTGCTGCCGCTGTTCACCCACAGCCCCGTTCTCTGGACCGTGGAAGCGGCGCGGGCGAACTATTCGTCGCTGGTGGCGCACCTCCTCTACGGGGCTGTCGTCGGGTGGGTCTATGCAGTCGTCAATCGCCTGTGGATGATCCTGTTCGTCGACTCGGACCCGCTCAGCCGCACGCGTGAAGGTGCGGGGGCACGCAGCGTCCGCGGCGTCCTGATCGGGCAGGCAGGTGGTATTCTGGGCGGGATACTCTTCACCTTCGTCATGTACGGCGTCGGCGCGCTGCCCAGCGTCGCCAGCCTGGTCGGTTCGCGCTCGCCCCTTGTCGGCGTTCTGGTGCACTTTGCCATCTCGATCCTCATCGGCAGCAGCTTCGGCTTGCTGTTCCAGCGCCAGGCATACAGCCCCGGAGCAGGGATGAGCTGGGGACTGTCATATGGCGTGCTGTGGTGGCTGCTCGGCGCGCTGACGCTGTTCCCGGCACTGTTGCGGCAACCGGTCGATTGGTCGCTGGCGGCGGTTTCGGCCAATTACCCCTCCCTGATCGGGCACCTGTGCTACGGCATCGGCCTGGGGCTGCTGCTGCAATACCTGGTCTCCCGCTACGACTCGGCATGGCAACCGGGCCGACAGCGCGATACCGGTACGCCGGAAGCGCTGTGGGCCGGCACCGTGCTGGTGACGGTCATCCTGCCGCTCGTACTACACACGGCCGCCGCCGCCGCGCCAAGACCTTGACGTGGACAGCGATGTTGGCGATAGTGGCAGGGCCGTCAGAGGTACGCAGCGGCTTCGGTTCGTCGGTCCACTGTTCGCCGTCGCTGCGTACGGCGCGCCGGTCGATGCTATGGACACCCGGGGGGGGGCGACTCCTTGAGAGGATTCATGTCGCGGGCTTGTGCCTTCCGCGCGCGCTCGCTGTTGCGGGCGGGATTCGTGCTGGCGTCGATGCTGGTGGTCG
>JAPPNY010000023.1 GCA_028818385.1 Spirochaetaceae bacterium | reverse complement strand
CTTCGACGACGCAGGCGCCGCGTTTGAGCGCCAGGACACGACTACCCGCACCGGACGTGTCGGGCAGGCGCGCTGCACGCTGCTGCGCGCGCGCCCGCTGGTCGATTTTGCCATTCCCTGGTTCAGGAGCCACCGGAACGACGCTGACTGAGCCTTCGAGCCAGAGAGTCGAAAGGCTTAGGCGACAGCGAGTTGCGTAACTGGCTTAATGGCCTCGCGGATGCGGCTTGCGTCCTCCATATCGATACCCACGAGTGAGACGCCCCGACTGACATCCAGAAATTCGTAGGCGAAAACGTGGCCCGCACGATCTAGGTGCGCGATGCGGGTGTCGTCGAGCCGCTGCCCTCCCGCTTCTCCTCCTTCGGCCGCGCGAAGAGTGAGAAAGATGACGTCGGCGTCAGAGTCGTACCGAAGTTGCACTGCGCGCCTCCTCATGTCGCGACCCAGTAGACTGTTATGACAAGGTTCCGTCTGTAGCGCAGCCGGCTCACTCGTTCTCGGTGCCTTTGAACGCCTCGCGGGTGTAGGTGATGGCGCGGTCCATGACGGCGTAGGGCTGTTCCGGGCCTTCGTATTCGGGGGAGACGGTGCCGTCGTAGCCGAGCTCGCGCAGGCGCTGGACCGCCGCCGGCAGCGGCACGACGCCCTCGCCCAAGTCGACCGCCTTGAACCAGGGACCGTCTCGGGTTCCCTTCCAGGAGGCTCCCGGAAGCTCGGCATCCAGCGGCGTCCAGTCCTTGACGTGCACGTGATGGGTGTACGGGAACACGCGGTCGAGCGCCGCGACCGGGTCGTAGCCGGCCATCACGAAGTTGCCCACGTCGTACACGGTGCGCACTTGGTCGCCCAGCCGCTCGCAGGCGTCGATCACCCACTCGGGACCGCCGTAGACGTCGCCCCGGAACCCCAGGTTGGCGACCAGCAGGATCAGGCCCAGCTCGCGCGCGACCCGCATGCTGTTCTCCACGGCCTCGTACAGCCATTCCCGCAACTCGTCGGCGGTCAGGTCGCTGTCCCAGCCCGGCATGGACGGCAGGATCAGGATGGAGCCGGCGCCCAGGCGGGCGGCGACGCGCAGCCGCTCGTGGAAGCGGTCGGTGCCGGCCGCACGCTCGCCCGCGTCGCGGAAGCCGACATGGCAGTTGACGTCGCACATCAGCACCTTCATGCCGGTCGCGGCGATGGCGTCCTCGACCCGGAGGACCTCGTCCTCGTCCTCCATCCAGGGGTCGTAGAGCTCCAGCGAGGTGATGCCGCGTTCGTGGAACCAGTGAATGGCCCTGGCGTTGTCGATCGGCCTGGGGCCGGTGATGGGCCCGAACGAATAGCTGTAACCGACGATCTCCATGCGCCGATCCTACAGCACGGCCACGCGCCGGCGCAGGAAATACGGCCAGTCCCACTCGGCGCCCCAGCCGGGGCCTTCCGGCGGGGCGATGCTGCCGCCGGCGGGGACGGCGGGGTTGAGGAGCCCGATCTCCTTGCCCGCCTCGTCGCGCGAGCCGCCGGGGAAGTACTCGTAGTAGCGGGTGTTGCCGATCGCGCAGCAGAGGTGCGCGTGCACGATCCCGAACAGGCCGCCGGGACCGTTGAGCTCCACGGTGGTGCCGCGCTCGCGTGCCAGGCGGGCGAGCCGCAGGAGCGGCGTCACGCCGTGGCGGGCGTTGCCGCGCAGCGTGTCGACCGCCCCGCTGGTGAGCCACTGCGCGCACAGCTCCCGGTCGTGCATGAGCGTCTCCGGCGCCAGCACGGGCACGGTCAGCTCTTGGCACAACCGCCGCAGGCCGGCGTGGTCGCGGTCGGACAGCGGCTCCTCGAACCACAGGAAGCCGTGCTCCTCCAGCGCGTGGCCGACCCGCAGCGCCTCGGCGTAGGTGTAGCCGTTCTCGGCCGCGTCGTGCATGAGGGCGGTGTAGGGACCCACCGCGCGGCGCACCGCGGCGAACCAGCGGCAGTTCTCCGCGGCGCCGGCCGCGAAGTGGTCCTTGACCGCGGTGAACCCGGCCGCCAGGGCGCGCAGGGAGTCCTCGACCGCTTCCTCGGCGGTGTTCCCGGCGCTGTTGTAGTAGGCGGGGCAGGCCGGGCGCGCGCGGCCGATCAGGTCCGCCACCGGCACGCCGGCCGCCTTGCCGGCGATGTCCCACAGGCAGTTGTCGAAGGCGCCGGCCCAGCCGGGGCGGGTGAAGGCGAACCGCGCCGCCCGGTGCAGCTTGGCGTCCAGCCCCTCGCGGTCGGCGGCATCCTCGCCTGCGACCAGCTCGCGGAGCTGCGCCAGCTCCCGCTCGGTCATGACCCGGTAGCGGACGTCTCCGACCGTGCACACGCCTTCCAGCCCGTCGTCGGTGAGGACATGCATGACGTGCACGGGCTCGCTCCGGCGGCCGGCCCCGCTCGCCACCGCGTGGCGCCGCCACCATGTGGCGCCGCCCGAGCCGTGGCGGGGGTGCCAGCGGGCGGTACTGCCGTGTCCGACCCGGGCCATGTCGATCAGCGGCGTGACCGTGTCGACCTCGAATGCGGAAATCGTGACGTCGCGAATGCGCATGGGTCCTCTCTGCGGGTCAGTCCCGAAAGGGATCGATCTCGTCCGCCGATGCCATGGCGACGCCGATCGGCTCCAGGACGTGGACGACGCGGATGGTGCCGTCGTGGTAGCGCAGCACCTCCTCGATCCGCTTGTAGCAGTGCGGGGACTCGTCGGTGCCGGCGCCGCGTAGCTCGACGCCGCGCCGGTCCAGCCACTTCTGCATCATCTTCCGGCTGATCCTGCCCTCGGTGAGCTGTATCCGTCGCCCGCGCTTGAACCGCGACTTTCCGGCCGCCTGCGTGCGCGACATGACGCGCCCGGCGCCGTGGACGGTCGAGCGCAGGGCGAGCTCCGATTCGGGTCCGTCGAGCCCTTCGATGATTACCGAGATGTCGCCCATGGTGCCGCCCACGAAGCCGCGCTGGCCCGGGAATGCCGGGGTGGCGCCCTTGCGCACGACCCACAGGTCCTGCCCGAAGTGGCGCTCCTGCCAGGCGAAGTTGTGGTGATTGTGCACCTCCTCGACGATGCGCGCGCCGAGCAGGCGGGCGACACGCGCGCACACCCAGTCGCGGCCGGCGTAGGCGTAGCGCCCGGCCAGATGCATGCAGGCGAGGTATTCCCGCCCCAGGTCGCTGTCCGCGTCCAGCACCACCGGGTCGACGTTCATGCCGTCGGTGCCGCCGCCGGCCTTGATGAAGTGGGTGGCCAGCTTGTGGCCGAGGCCGCGCGAGCCGAAGTGGACGCCGACCCAGGCGCGGTCCCGCTCGTCGGCGAACAGGTCGACGAAGTGGTTGCCGGAGCCGATCGTGCCGAGCTGCGAGCGCGCCAGGTCGCGGAGCGTGGCGGCCGCGGGGATGTCCCAGGCCGGGTCGTCGTCGAACAGCTCGTCGTCGACCGGCTCCGGGTTCTTGCGCCCGATGCCGAACGACAGGGTCCGCCACAGGTCGTCCATGATGGGGCGGATGTTGCGCCGGATCTCCGCGGCGTCGGCGTCCAACAGCACGGCCTTGTTCCCGCACGAGATGTCGAACCCGACCCCGGACGGGCTGATCCGGCCCGCGTACGCGACCACCCCGCCGATCGGCACGGCGTAGCCCAGGTGGTGGTCGGCCATGAGCGCCGTTCGCTCGGCCCGCGTGGCGCAGCGGCGCATCTGCTCCACCGCCCCGGCGTCCGGCTCGCCCCAGACAGAGATGCCGTCGAGCATGCGATGCCCCCGACGGTCCGCGCTGTGTTCCTGAGGTGTCACCCTGATGCCGGCCTCGGAAGCCAACGTCGCCCGGCCGGCCTAGTTCCGCAAGGCTTCGGAGACTTCCTGCACAGCATCCACGTCTTCGAACGTCGACGCGTGGCCTCCGTCCGGGATGGGGATAACCGTGGCGCCTCCGGATTCCAGGAACTCGACCTCGTCTTCGGTCAGCCGCCCGACCGTATCGTCCAGCGTTCCATACACATAGATGACCTTCTGCAGATCGGTCTCGGCGAGCCGTTCCGTATAGCGGTCGTGTCCCGTGGCGCCGGCGATTCGCATCTCCATCAGTGCCTGGTCGCGGTTCCGTTCCGTGGGCGGCAAGAAAAAGGAACCTGAATCGGCGTAACGCCGTCCTGAAAAAGGTACGGCATTCCCGTCAGGAATCCGTTGACGACCTCCTCCGGCATGTCCAGCCGGCCGGCCATGATCAGAAACCGATCTGCCGCTTCCGGACCATGGTGCGACAGGTAGCGGGCCATGAGGAACGCCCCATAGGAGTGTCCAATGACGACCACGCGCTTGTCTTGAGCCCGGAAGTGCTCGATCGCCCGATGCAGGATCTCGACGCTCACGTCCACCTCTGCCTGCAGCTCCGCTAGCGTGAACTCCTCATGGCGGGGGGCCAGCTCGTGATTGAGGGTAAGGGTCTGGTGCATGTGCACGAACTGTATGTCATTGTAATCACTATAGTTGTGGAAATAGTCGGACGTGTTCGGGTCGAGGAAGTGCAGGGGCCCGCCCTGTTCGAAGATCCACACCGTGTCGGAGGTCACGTTCCCAGACAGCTCGAACAGCTCGGCGATGTCCTCGGGAATCGCCGTTGGCTGGTAGGTCGGCTCGGGGATGAAGCCTCTGCCGCAACCGGCGACGAGAGCCGCCGCCACGAGGAACGCGATGAATCGAACGTGCGAGACTCGTTGTAGGTGTCGCATGGTGTCCTCCATCGATGCCTGCAAGGTTCGGTCCCAGGCCGGGGAAGTCAAACGCGTGCGACGGCCGGCCCGGCACTCCTCACGCCGGCCGGTCCCCCGGGGCGCCGTAGCGGGCGCGGTTGCCCGGCGTGGACTGCGGCCAGGAGGGGCCGGCGGCGGGCTGGAAGTCCTCGGCCCGGCCGCACAGCCACAGGAACATGCGGGCGTTGTCGTGCGCGGCGCGCACCTGCTCCCCGAACCGGGGCGCGGTCGAGGTGTAGTCGGCCGCCTTGACGTCGAATCCTGGCTCTTGCACCCAGTCACGCTGTGGAGACCCGGTGCGCCATGCGGAGCTGGTGACCATGTAGCGCACGCCGTCCCAGGTGGCGCGCGCCCGCCGGTGCCACAGCGAATAGGCGGTGAGGTAGATCGAGCCGGCCGGCGCGACCGCTTTCCAGGTGCCGCCGATCTCGCCGTAGTGGGCCATGAAGCGCACCTGGTTGTAGACGTGGTGCGAGCCCGGCACGAACTCGGTCGGCCCCGATTCCAGGGGCGAGTCGGCCGGGTAGTAGAACCACTTCAGCACGTCCAGCTCGGCACCGAAGCGGGAGCCGCCGTCGATGTGCCACTGGTTGGCCTCGGCCGGGCCGATCCCCTTGAAGTAGGTCAGCCAGGTCGGCTCCACGTAATCTGAGCCCAGTAGAGAGCGCATGGCGCCGGCGCCCTCCGGGTTGCGGACCACGTCCTCGAAGAACCACTCCTCTTCGAGCAGCTCCTGCAGCTCGGCCGGCCCGTCGCCGGCGTGATGGTCATCCAGCCAGCGGCGGCAACGGGCGTTGATCTCCTCCGGGACGACCCCTTCGAGCATCAGGTGCCCGTACTTGCAGAACTCCAGGACCTGCGAGTCGGTCAGTGTGGGCGCGCAGTCGTGGGTGCTGTGGTCCATGGTCAGTGCACGTGATACGCGTCGAGCAACTCCTGCAGCGACACGTCCTGGCGCTCCAGCAGCTCGAACAGCGGCGCCTCCACGTCCAGCACTGCCTGCGCCTGTTCCGGGACGCGGTCGGCGATCTCGGCCGGGATGGTCAGCAGTCCGCTCTCGTCTCCGTGCAGCAGGTCACCCGGATTGATCGTGAGGCCGCAGATCTCCACGGGCACGTCGAAGTCGATGATCGCCGGGATGCCGTGAGAGACGACCAGCCCGGCAGCGAAGAGCTGGAAGCCGGGAACGCGCCGCTCGATCCCGGCGCGGTCACGCACGCCGCCGTCGGTGACCATGCCGGCCGCGCCCAAGTGCTGCAGCGCCCGCGCGGTCATGTCGCCCCCGAAGCAGGAGCGCAACCGGTCCTGTCCGACGTGCTTGACCACGTACACGCTCGGCTGCGGCGCGGCGGCGATCCGCTCGAACAGCTCGGTGAGCCGGTCCGGGCGCGGATCGGCCGGCGTGGTGGTGTCCGCGATCGCCGTGAGCGCGTAGCCGACCAGCGGCGGCCGCTCCGGGAACAGGCACTTCAGGTCCAGGTTCGCGTAGCCGGCGGTGCGGTCGCGCACCGCGAAGCGCTCGACCGCGTTCATGACGGTCGGGCTGTCGAACCCTCGCAGCGCCTCTATCGTCCGTTCGCCCACCGCTCCAGCCATCGGCAACTCCTCCGTAATCGGCGCGGGCCGAGCGCGGGATGTCATCCCTTCCCGGCCCCGACCGGGGAACTCTACGTCTTGATGTGCCGGCGGAACCAGTCGGCGAGCGCGGCTTCGTCAATGCCGCCGGCAGCGACGCCTTCCATGGTCCTGATCGCATCCGGCGGGTCGAAGGCGAGGCTCAGGCCGTTGTCCGCCAGGAACAGGCGCGCGACGACCCAGGCGGTACGCTTGTTGCCGTCGAGGAAGCCGTGGTTTCTTACGAGGCCGTACGCGTACGCCGCTGCCAGCGCAGCCGCATCGGGCGCGCCGTAGCCGGCCAGGTTCAACGGGCGGGCCAGAGCGGACTCGATCGCTCCCGGGTCGCGGACTCCGTCCATTCCGCCATGCTCGGCGAGTTGACGGTCATGGACGGCGAACACGACGCCCGGCTGAACCCAGCGCCACGCGCCAGGCTCATCGGAGCTCACTTTGCCAGCGCTCGCAACACCTCTCGGTCGTCGTGCATGATGTCCTCCGCGAGCGCCATCTGGCGCTCGAAGTCGGGATCGTAGGCGGTGATCCTGAAGCCGCCGTCCGGAGCTTCGGTCAGAAAGAGCGTGTCTCCCTTGCGCACCCGCAACTGCGCCAGCGCCGCCTTGCTGAGGATGATGCCGGAGGAAGAGCCGACGGTCGTCACCTTGAAAGAGAGCATGGCACGTCCGCTAATATAATCGCGATTATATGACGGGCCGGTCAACCGGGCCTGAAAGCGTGTTCCGCCGCCTCTCGCGGTTGTCCTCGCCGGGTGCGCGTGCGAGCCTCACGCCCATGTCCCAGGCTCGACCGAACGATCCGCACGCGGGCGCCGACGACATGCGCCTGCCCGAATCGCTGCGCGCCGGCGTGCTGCGCCACCTGGATCATCTGCGAACCCGCTACGAGGCACGGGGGTGGGGCGGGCGCACCGGATTCGGCAGCCGCCCGGCCGTGCTGGTCATCGACCTGGCCCGGTTCTGGACGGAGCCCGCGCACCAGATGGGAAGCGAGATGGATCCCGTGGTCGAGTCGACCGCCCGCATCGTGGACGAGGCTCGCGCCCGTTCGGTGCCGGTGTTCTTCTCCACGGCCGCCTGGGACCCTGCCGATCCGCACGGTCCGCAGAAGCGCAAGCTGACCCTGCGGGTCGACCCGGGCGACCTGTCCGTGTTCGACATCGATTCCCGGCTCGCCCCCAGGCCGAACGAGAAGGTATTCCGCAAGAGCTACGCGTCCTGCTTCAAGGGCACCAACCTGCACGAGATGCTGGCCGCGCTACGTATCGACACACTCATTATCACCGGGGTGAGCACCAGCCACTGCGTGTACGCCACCTGCCGCGACGGCGCCGACAGCTACCACCTGATCGTCGCCCGGCAGGCGGTGGGAGACCGCTGCGAGCTGTTCCACGAGGTGAACCTCATGGACATCGACCTGGAGCTCGGCGACGTGATGTCGGTCGACGAGGTGCTCGACGGGTTGCGCGCGGTGACCGGCGGCTCAGCCGGCTGAGAGCACGCCGTCGACCATCGCGGCGGCGTGTCCGAGGTGGTTCGCCGGGTCGAGCAGCCGCTCCAGCTCGTCCGCGTCCAGGTGGCGGCGGATGCGCGCGTCGGCGCGCATGGCGTCGCCGGCATCCTGCCCACTCTCGTAGGCGTCCATGGTGATCTCGTGCACCAGCGCGTGCGCGTGCTGCCGGCCGATCGACCGGCCCAGGCGGAGCATGACCGCCTCGGAGCAGATCGCGCCGGCGGACCGGTGCAGGTTCGCCCGCATGCGCGCGGCGTTCACGGTCAGCCCTGACAGCACGCGCGCGGTGAGCTGCAGGCATCCGGCCGCCGCTCCGGTCAGGTCCGGCACGTAGCGCCACTCCGCCTGCCACGGCCCCATGTCGCGCTCGTGCTCGTGCAGGAGGCCGGTGAACGCCTGACCCACGCCGCCGGTGACGAGCTGGCACAGCGCCATCACCGCCTCGCTGAGCATGGGGTTGCGCTTGTGCGGCATGGTCGAGCTGCCGGTCTTGCCGGTCTCGTGCGGCTCTGCCAGTTCGCCCACCTCGTCCTTCTGCAGTGCGATCACCTCGCGCGCGATCTTCCCGCAGGTGCCGGCCAGGAACGCCAGCGCCGCGCACCACTCGGCAATCCGGTCGCGGGCGGTGTGCCACGCCACGGACGGGTCGGCAAGCCCCAGTCGCTCCATCATCAGCCGCCGCACCTCCGGGCCGTGCTCGGGCATGGTCGCCAGCGTGCCGGCGGCCCCGCCGAGCTGGCCGGTCAGCACGCGCGGCAGGCACTGCCCGAAGCGGTCGCGGTTGCGCCGCCACTCGTCGAGCCACACCGCCACCTTCAGCCCGAAGGTGATCGGCACGGCGTGCTGCCCGTGCGTGCGGCCGGCCATCGGCGTGTCGCGGTGCGCGCGCGCCAGCTCGGCCAAGGCCGACTCGACCGCCGTGGCCGCTTCCTCGATGACGGGGACGGCGTCGCGGAGCTGCAGCACGGAGGCGGTGTCCATGATGTCCTGGGTGGTGGCTCCCCAGTGGACGTAACCGCCGGCGTCGGCGCCCGCCGCGCGGCCCAGCGCTTCGACCACCGGCACCAGGGGGTGCACGCGGCGTGCGATCTCGTCACCCAGTTCGCGCTGATCGAAGCGGTCGGCGCGCGCGCAGCGCTCGATCGCGCGGGCCGCCTCCTCCGGGATCAGCCCCACCCGCGCCTGTGCGTGCGCCAGCGCCGCCTCCGCGTCCAGCCAGCGCTGCAGCAGCCCGTCGCCGGAGAAGATGCTCCGCAGGCGCGCGCCGCCGTGCAGATGGCCGTAGTAGAGGGCGTCGAGCAGGCCGGCGCTGCGGCCGACGGCCTCGGCCGTCACGCGGGCAGGCTCACGATCCCGAGGGGGTCAGCACCAGCACCCAGTCGTGGAAGGCCGGCGTCTGCGGCATCGCCCAGCGGTCCTCGGCATCGCCACGGACCTCGCCCAGGTCATGCGCCTCACCGGTGGACGGGTCGATCAACTCCGCGCGGTACGTCCGGCCCGGTTCCAACCGGCACGCGGCCACCGGCTTCATCACCTCGCACGGCACGTAGATCACCCGCACCCCGCCGTCGATGCCGGCGGCGTAGGGCTGGTGACGGTCCTCCGCGTCCTGCGCGGGATCGACCCACTCCGGGTGCGGCTCGAAGCGCCACCACGCGAAGCGCTCCAGGATCCGCTTGCCGACGCCGACCTGCGTGGATCCCGGGAACGACATCGCCTCGTCCCACGGGCGTCCGCCCCAGGTGGTGCCGTGCGGCGATGCGCCGTACGGGCGGTCGCTGCGGTCCACCTGCCAGATGCCGTTGGCGCCGTAGCTGTAGCCGGCCGCGCCCACCAGCATGGTGGACCAGAACTGGAACCGCTGGATGTCGTCGCGGTTGGTGCCGCGGATCATCTCGTAGTTGCCTTCGCTGTCCAGCACCGGCATGCGCGGCTCGGCCGCCAGCGCCTTCTCCATCATGTCGACCGCCTGCGCGGTGGCCGGATAGCCGTTGTGGCCGGTCTGCAGCCAGTGCAGGTCCATGGTGGTGGGATCGTCGACCTGGTCGGTGCCGACGCGCGTCGGGTGGATGGTCAGCAGCCGGCCGTGCCCGTCGGTCGCCTTGATGTAGCGCGACATGTCGGACCAGACGGCGCGCCGGTCGGCCGGCAGCCACGGCTCGCCTCGGAAGATCCGGCGCTTCATCTCCCGGTTGGCCTCGCTGGTGTAGAAGGGCATCAGCGCCTCGCCGGCCACGCACCAGGCGACCGGGTAGGCGCCCCAGCGGGCGATCAGGTTGCGCCAGTGCGCCTTGAGCACGTCGGCGCCGGCCACGTCCAGGAAGTACCCCCAGAAGCCGACCACGCACGGCACCATGCCGCAGCGGACCAGGTGGGCGATGCGCACGTCGGCGGCGTCGAAGTACGCCGGGTTGATCGTGGAGAAGTCCTCGGCCCAGGGGAAGCCGCCGTCGCCGGCGCCGCGCTCGTCGAAGGGGTCCATGTCCGGGTACAGCCCGGCCACCAGGTGGATGACGTTGAATCCCTTGGCGGAGCGGTCCGCGGCCAGCTCGCGTACGTCGTCCGGCCACCGCAGCCGCCGGCAGAGCCCCATCCACCACGTGTCGCCCAGCCACAGGAACGGGGTGCCGTCGGCATGCTCCAGGTGGCGGCGGTCGGCCGCAACCCGGATCGGGCCGTGCCGGAGCAGCGGATTGGGCTCGTCTTCGCCCGCGGTGACTTCGAGCTCGCCGGCAAGACCGTGCAGGCCGGCATCGCCGGCGTCGGAGCAGCGGGTGCGCCAGCGGTACGTGCCCGGCGTGGGGGAGGCATAGCGCGCTCCCCACGCGGAGCCGCCCGCCCAGAAGGCCGGGACCGCCCGCTCGTGCCCGTCCGGGCCGGTGACCATCAGGTCGAGGGTGATCTCGTTGAACGGGTCGGCGCGCTCGACGTCCGACCGGAAGCTCCACTCGGCGACGTGGTTGGCGCGGCATCGGTTCTGGTAGGGGGCCATGGCCGCGAGTATACCGGTCCTTCCATCGGCGCAGAGCGGCGAATACACTGCCGGACCCATGGCAGCGGAAGGACGGGACGCGACCTACACGATGGGTCGGAGCGAAGGCGAGACCGAGCGCCTGATCGAGCAGTCACACCTGTACGAGAAGATGACGCTCCGGATGCTGCGCGACGCGGGTGTCGGCGCCGGCATGAAGGTGCTCGACGTCGGCAGCGGCGCCGGCGACGTGGCCTTCGCGGCGGCGCAGCTCGTCGGACCCGACGGCTCCGTGACGGGGGTGGACGTCAACCCGGAGATCCTGGACACCGCGCGGGCGCGGGCGGAGCAGGCCGGCCACGCCCAGGTCGAGTTCATCGCGGGTGATGCGCGCACGCTGGATCTCCCGGACGACTTCGACGCCGTGATCGGTCGCCTGGTGCTGATGTACCTGGGCGATCCCGCGGAGGCGCTCAGGGGGTTCGCCGCGCACGTGCGCGGGGGCGGCATCGTCGCCTTTCAGGAGGCCGAGATGACGCTGTACGAGACCATCGCGCACCCGGAAACGCCGGTCGTCAACAAGCTCGTGGAGTGGGGACTGGAGGTGTTCCGCCGCTCGGGGGCCAACATCGGCATGGGGCTGGAGCTGCAGGGCGCTTTCGCGGACGCGGGCCTGCCGTCGCCGGTGGCCAACCTGGAGGCACCGGCCGGCGGGGGACCGGACTGGGTCGGCTACGAGTACCTGCAACAGGGTTTCGCCAGCCTGCTGCCGCTGATCGAGTCCTTCGGCATCGCCACCGCCGCGGAGGTGGGAGTGGACACCGTGGCCGAGCGGCTTCGGCAGGAGGCCGCCGCGTCCGGGCGCCTGATCGTGCTGCCGCCGCACGTCACCGCGTACGCCCGCGTGCCCGCGTAGGGCGGGAGAGGACCGATGGAGATCCGCAAGCGCCTGCTCCTCACCGGCGGTGCGACGGGCATCGGCCGCGCCATCGCCATCGCCTGCGCGCCGCCGGCTGCGGTGGTCGTGGCCGACGTCAACGTCGAGGATGCCGAACGCACGGTCGAGTCGGTTCGTGCGTCGGGCGGCATCGCCCACTTCGTACGCTGCGACGTCACCAGCGAGGAAGAGGTGCGCGCGCTGACTCGGACCACGGAGGAGCTGATCGGCGGCATCGACGCTCTGGTCACCGCCGCCGGCGTGCTGCAGGCGGCGGCCGTGCCGGTCGAAGAGATCGACCCGGCCGACTGGACGCGCACGGTGGAAGTGAACGTCTACGGCTCGTTCTTCTGCGTCAAGCACGCGCTGCCCGCGCTGCGTGCGTCGCACTCCGGGGTGGTGATCCTGCTCGGGTCGGGGGCCGGGATCGCTTCCGGCAGCTCATCGGTGCCCTACGCGACCAGCAAGGGAGGCGTCTACGGACTGTCGAAGGCACTGACCCCGCGGCTGGCGGAGGACGGCATCAGGCTCAACCTGCTGATGCCGGGCAGCGTCGACACCCCGCTCAAGCGCTGCGCCGAGGAGGCGATGGACGCCAGCGGCAAACCGCGCAACCAGGTCCTGGCGGACCCGGCCGGAGTGGCCAAGGTGGCGCGGTTCCTGCTGTCGGACGAGGGGGACTACGTCCGTGGCGAGGTAATGACGCGCTGACGATCTCCGCCGGCCTGGCCTGCAGGTACGGGATGCCTACATGTAGGGGATGATGGCGGTGGCCAGCGAGGTCTCGATCTCCCAGATCGCGGTGGATACCGCCTGACCGATCAGGTCGAGCTTGCGCACCTGCTGGATGCGTTCGGAGGCGCGCTCCAGCTCGCGCGGTGACAGCAGCTTCTTGAAGATCCCGCAGGCGTTGGCCAGGCAGATGATCACGATGTCGCGCGGCTCGGGGATCTCGTCGCTGAACAGCACGCCCATGATCCGCTGCTTCACTTCCCGCTCGGCCTTGCCGCCGATCAGCGGGTAGCGCCGCGACCGGAACACCCACAGGAACCGGTCTTCCTTGCGCTCCAGGATTCCGCGCTCCACGAGCCGGTCGAGGGCGGTCTCGCGAATGTCGTCGGAGAGGTCGCCGATCCGTTCGACCCAGTACCGGGCGTCGTGCCGCTGCCCGGCGTGCTTGATGGCCGCGAGGGTGGGATCGAACAACGGGTCCTCCAGCGGCGTGGAGTCCAGCAGCACCAACTCGTTCAGGTCGGTGTCGATCCGGTTGAGCAGCGCCAGGTCCATCAGCACGGCGCCGGACAAGGCATACCGTATCGTCGACCCTGACAGGTGCTCGAAGCGCCCACTCTGGTCGTCCAGGAGGAGCAGCATGATCTCCTCCGCGAAGGTCAGCGAGGTGCTCTGTTCTTGCGCCATGTTCGATCCATCCTATTTGGGAGAACGCACCTTACCACAAGCTTGTGCCGGAGTCTGCGGAATCGGCGGCGTGGTAGTGTATCAGTTTACTTCGGAGGGGCCTTGACAGTCCGCGCGGAGCACGGTCCGATGCGAGCCGTGCCGTCCGACGGTTGACGGCACCGGACCCATTTTCCGACCATCATTGATCCACATTGACTAGGAGGTACGACCATGATCGGACCACATGGGGAAAAGCGACCGGCGGACCCGGTCGCCAGCGGCGTACATGTCGGTCGCCTGATCACAGGCGAGGCCGAGGAGGAGTACGTCGACGCCTCGAAGCAGCCGGGCGGCAGGAAGGGCGGCCAGGCGCGCGCCCAGGCGCTGACGCCTGAGCAGCGCAAGGAGATCGCCCGGAAGGGCGTTGAGGCGCGCCAGACGAAGTGATGGAAGCGCAACCAGAATGGGCGCGCGAGATGGAGCGTCGCCTTGTAGAGCGGATGGAGAAGCAACCGCCTGGATGGGCGCGCGAGATGGAGAAGCGCCTCAACAAGAAGATCGACGACCTCGCGACGGTGGTCGAGAAGATGGCCGAGGGGCACAATCGGCGCTTCTCCGTGATCGAGGAGAAGCTCGGCATTGATCCCCCGCGGGGCAGCGAGGGCTGGAAGCCCGAGTTGCTGAGCTGAAACCGCCGCACTTGAAGAGCGGACGTGGGGTGGTACAGTCCCCCCTGCAGCACCCGTTGGGCAGGGCTCGGCTGATGCCGGGTCGCCCTGCGGAATACAACAGCCCCGCGGTGGGCCGGGAGTAGCTACCCAGCCCCTGGGACGAATACGCAGGAGCCCTGTCCACGGGTGCTGCGAAAACGGCCCGGCACCTATGCCGGGCGACACCAGGGGGTGGACCAATGGATCTCCACCACGTTCTACGGCTGCTGGCTGCTACGGCAGCCGCGACCCGCCGCGCGAACCAACGCGCCGGCGAGACGTTCGCCAGACGCCGAATGCGTCCGATCGGGGAGGGGAGATCATGAAGATCACACTCCGAGGCGCGACGCTCGTCCTGGTTGCGATAATGACGCTGGTGGGCTGCGAAGCCCTGTTTCCGCCGCCAGCAGACGATCCTCCAGCGAGACCACCGACGAACCCGGAACCTCCGCCCGATCCTGATCCGCCGCCGGATCCCGACCCGCCGCCCACCACAGGTAAGGCGGGAGTCCTTCGGACCTGCCCGTACCCGCGCGTGGCATCGGCATCCGACACCTTCAGCATTGACCTCGTCTTTGCGGGGCACATGGATCAGTGGCTCAAGGATGAGATCGAGTGCGCGGCCGCCTACTGGGAGCACGCCATCACGGCCGACACCGGCCCGCCGCAGCAGATAGCTTCGGCGCAACTCGGATGCCAAGGGCTGGATGCTCACTTCGTGGGCCGCATGGTCGACGACATGCGGATCGCCGTGCACTTCAGAAGTCAGACGCCATCGGCGACCGCATGGGCTTGCGAGGAACGGCCCGATACTAGGCTTCCATTCTACGGCCGCATCGCGTTCTCTCGTAGCAATCCCCGATACGGAATTCCCCGCCAAGCAGTCGATCCTCCCCCAAACGTCCATTGGAGTAGAACCTTCGTCGAAGTGCACCTGGATAACTTCTTCGATCTCGCTCGCCATGAGATCGCCCATGTGCTGGGATTCTCGGGGTCGACGGCCTTCGAGGCGCTGACCAGAGAAATGCTGCCGTCCGAGCGGCTGGCCGTCTCGCCTTCACCTGAAGGTCTCCCCGTTCCCGATCGACCCGATGTGCGCGTCTTCACGGGACCGCGCGCGACCGCTGGCTACTGGGCTACGACGTGGCTTGATGGCGTTGCCATCAAGGATCTGCCTGGCGTCCCGGTGGTGGGCGATCACTGGTCGGTCTGGCTATGGGGTGAGGTGATGTACCAGTCCATCGTCCTGTCGTCGCGTTCCAGCATCCCCGCGCTGAACAGGCTCGGGTCGGTCGCCACGAGGGTGACTCTCGGGGCATTCGAGGATATGGGGTACGAGATCGACTACACGATGGCCGACTCGCCCTGCGACTCCGACCACCCGAACATGGATCCCGCGTGGGAGGCCGAGCACTGCTCGGGCTGAGAAGCAATGATGTGATCAGTGATCAGTTAAAATAGAAGAAGCCGCCCCAGCCAGGGCGGCTTCTTCTATCGCTTCAGCGGAGAGCCACGGCGAAACAAGCACCGCCACGGTAACGAACCGCTCTCCGCGTGTCAAACTCAAAGGGAGCGATCGTGAGAAGGATCGAAGACGACGTGATTGGCGATTGGGTCCTCGCCGCTATTCATCTAATCCGAGCAGCTGGCGAAATTCTGAGTGGTACTCTGGACGAATCCTCCGCAGAACCGATCGTCCGACGTATTCGCGATCAATACGACGAAGTCCTCGAAGCGTCAGGGCTAGACTCCGAAGGGAGGATCGCGCTCGCTCTTTGGGATCAGTTTGAGGCGAGCGTGAATCCGCGGAGACGCGCACCGAAGCCTCCTGAGTTCCATCCTTGACGACAGTGCCCATGGTCATAGCCTACCTTCTTTCCCTTGAAAGAAAAGTGACGCAATCACTTGACAATATCACGTAGGTCTGTCACGATGGGCGCATGAACAAGCTGCCCACCGCGAAGCGAGCGATGATCCTCGGGATGCTGGCCGAAGGCATGTCGATGCGGTCCATCACCCGCATCGCGGGGGTCAGCATCAACACGGTGACGAAGCTGCTCTCCGACGCGGCCGCCGCAGCGGAGGCGTACCACGACGCGACGGTGCGGGGCATCCGCGGCCGGCGCCGCATTGAATGCGACGAGATCTGGTCCTACGTCCACTGCAAGCAGGCGAACGTCGAGTCGGCGAAGTCGCCCCCGCCGGAGGCGGGTGACGCCTGGACGTTCACCGCTCTGGATGCCGAGAGCAAGCTGATCATCAGCTACCTGACCGGCCCGCGCGACGGCCAGTCCGCGCTGGAGTTCATGGACGATCTCCAGAAGCGGATCGAGGACCGGCCCCAGCTTTCCACCGACGGCCTGAAGGCATACCGGGAGGCCGTTGATGAAGCGTTCGGCGGCGACGTCGACTTCGTTCAGATCATCAAGACGTATGGCAAGGACGAACGCGCGGACGAGCGGAAGTACAGCCCGGCGAAGTGCAGCGGCATGGAGAAGATCGTGGTGCAGGGATCGCCGGACGTGGCCAAGGCGAACACCTCATACGTCGAGCGGCACAACCTGAACATGCGGATGTCGATGCGGCGCTTCACGCGGCTCACCAACGCCTTCTCGAAGAAGCTGGAGAAGCACTGCGCCTCGCTGGCGCTCTACATCTACCACTACAACCACGTGAAGCCGCACGGCGCCGTGCGGACGAAGGCGAACAACCAGATCACGCCCGCGATGGCCGCGGGGATCGCGGACCGACCCGCCACTCTGGAGGGCCTGGTCGAGCTCATCGACGCCCGCGCGCCGGCGGTGCGCTACGCCCGGAAGTACAAGCCCCGGGAGCCCCGGGCGGGAATCTGAAAGCAAAGTGATGCACTACCGGCGGCGTGGCTGTTGCAGGGTCGGGCGCTTGGCTACGGTCGCAGCTCAGGAGAGCAGGGCGAACAGTGTCGTCAGTGAAGTGACGACGGCGAACCCGACACCGATCATCCAGGTCAACGTCCTGAAGCGGCTGTCGGTGTGCGCGTTCGACTCTTCGAAACGCCTGTCTGCCGTCTCGAATCGTGCGTTCATCTGGCCGATCAAGTCCTCGAAACGCTTGTCGACCGCGTCGAAACGGTTGTCCATCGCCTCGAAGCGTTTGTCGATCCCCTCGAAGCGGCGCTCCATGAATCCGAAGCGTTCGTCCATCAAGGTGCGTTGCGCCTTGAGCTCCTCCTCGACTCTGACCATCCGTTCGAGAAGTTGAGTGCCGATACCGCCAGGCTCCGCCTGCGGGACCATCTCGACCACCAACTCCCGCAGCCACGGCTTGACGTACTCTCCGATGCGACCGACGTCTTCATCTCTCAGGGTCATGGTCTCCGTCATCGCTCACCTCCTACCATAACCCGGTAACGGGCCCAGCGGCGCTACCGCTTCAACCGTCGGCCTCGGTCGCCGCGGGATCACGCAGGCTTGCGCCTCGGCGAGCGCTTGATGTCCCTGCGCTACACCCACGCCGTTGCCCGACTCAATACGGGCTGTCTCTGGTGGTGATCGGGCACCAGCGGGACACCGCCAGGTAGTCGAGCAGCAGCTCGGCAGCGCCGGCGGTGCCGATGAAGCGGAGCGCCTCGGCGGCGGCACCGCGCACGTAGCGAGCGGAATCGTGGAGCGTCTCTGCCAAGCGAGCGACCGCACGATCCGTGCCGCGGGTGAGGAAGCCGAGCGCCTCCGCCGCGTGCTCGCGGACGTGCTCGTCCCGGTCCTGCAGGGCGTCTTCCAGCACGGGCACCGAACCGCCGGCGCCGACCAGGCCGAGAGCTCGCGCCGCCCGTTGCCGCACCTCGCCGTCGTCGTCGGCGAGGCGTCCCTCCAGGCCGGCCGCTGCGTCGATCGCGCCGGGACCGATCTCACCAAGAGCAGCGGCGGCAATCCGGCGCACCTCCGAGCGCTCGTCGTCGAGGGCCGCATGCAGCACGTCAACCGCGGCGGCTCCGGCGGCGGCCAAGCCAGTGGCGGCCGCATGGCGCGCGGCGTCGTCCTTCCCGCTCAGCGCCGCGGCCAGAGCCGGCAGGCCGCTGCTGTTCAGGGCCAGCCGATAGGCAGCCTGCAGCCGCTCGCTCTCGCAGTCGTCATGCAGCCGTGCGGCGAGCGCCGGCGTGCCCCCGTTGCCGAGGCGCGGCGCCTCACCGTGGTTGTGCCACGCCCACATCACCTGCCGGATTGGGTCCGGCGCGTCCCAGTTTCGGTCCGCGCAGTGCCAGGCCGGGCCGGCCGGCTCAGCGGTGCGCCGGAACAGGAACTTGAGCATGAAGCGGTTGCGCTCGCACTCGTTCAGAGTCGACTGATGCCAGATGTTGTGGTGGACGATGACGAAGGTGCCGGCCTCCCCGGCGAGCTTCAGCATGGGGAGCTCGTCCGGCCGCTCCGCGTGGAACTGGCTGCCCGGCAGGACGCCGGTCGGCCCCAGCTCGGGCGGCGTGTCCTGGGGGTAGTAGAACATCAACGCCCAGCGGTCGCGGTGAAAGAAGTCCTGCGGGCTGTCGGTATGGATGCGGGTTGGCTGCCGGCCCGGCGGGTTCACGTGGCAGTAGCGGTGCGCGTGCATGGTGTAGCCGGGCCCCAGGATGCTGGCGAGGGCTCCGGTCACGTGCGGATCCTCCAGGATCAGCGCGATCTCGGGGATGCGCGGCAGGAGGTTGTTGCCGGGATTGCCCTCAGCGGCGATCACCTGCTCCAGCGTCGCGCACAGCTCGTCGTGGTACGGGCGCGCCAGCGCGGACTGCAGCGTGACGTAGCCCCGGTCGATGAAGTGCTGCATCCGCGCGTCGTCGAGCAGCATCGGTTCTGCGCAATCGCTCATGGCGACGATCACTATTCCTCCTCCGGCCCGGTGCCGGCAAGCGAGAATCCGGTCGAGCTGTAGCGGCGGATGCCCGCCCGCCAGACTTGGAGCGCAAGCGCGAGCAGGACGGCGGCGACCGCCGGCGCCGCGTAGCCCAGAGCCGGGGTGAACAGCACGTCCTCGACCTTGCCCAGCAGCACGGCGCTCGGGTAGTAGCTGACGAACGCTACCGGGATGACGACTGTCAGAATCGTGCCGATGATCGCCCCGTAGATGTGCACCGGGTAGCGGGTGTACTGGACGATCTCCTCCAGCAGGCGACGGATCTCGGCGGTGTCGGTCAGCCAGAACGCGAGCGAGCCGACGATCAGGCTGAGCGCATAGAGCACGAGCGCGCCGCTAAGCACGGACAGCAGCACCAGCGCGACCGTCACCGCGGACAACGGCACGTTCGCCTGCGTAGCGCAGAAGACGAAGATGACGACAATGCTCAGGTTGTAGAAGAACCGCCACGGAGCGCTCCGCGCGTTCAGGACGAACAGCGGCGATCTCGGAGCCATGGCGATCTCATCGAACCGGCCGTAGAGCACCAGAAACGAAAGGCGCGTCGCCCCGCCGATGAACGCCTCCATGAACCGGCGCGCGATCGCCAACAGCGAGTACAGCACGCCGACCTCCCATACGCCCCATCCGGCGAGCGCCTGAAACCGTTGCAGCACCAGCCAGATCAGAGCGATCTGCGCACCCTCTTTCACGAACACGGTGATTACCTGAGACAGGAAATCCACGCGCGAGGTCATCCTGGTGCGGAGTTGCAGCCGCGTGCACAGCACGTAGAACCGCGCCGAGTCCGCGAGCCGCTTCATCCGCCGTGCACGACCAGCTTGCGCACGCCACGCCGCCAGATGACATGGGCGAGCAGCGCGAAGCCGGCGATCCAGACCGCCTGTACCACGATGGCGCGCAACGCCTCCCCACCGTCGAGTTTGCCGATCAGGATCGACAGCGGCGTGTGGTACATCGCCTGAAACGGCAGCAGACCGGCGATGTCGAACGCCCAGGGCGGAAAGAACCACAGCGGGATAAAGGAGCCGGACAGCAACCGCGCCGCCTCGCGCCGTGCGATGGCCAACCCCGACACCTGGCCGAAGGTCCAGACCGACAGCGTTCCGAAGATCCGCTGGTAGTAGAAGGTAATCAGGAATCCGAGGCCGACGCTCGCGGTCACCATGGTCGCACGCGGAATGATCCGCTCCGCACCAGCGGAGAGTGGTCCGGCGAATCCTGATGCGCCGAAGGCAAGCGTCAGCAGAAGCAGCGCGGCAATCGCGTAGGGGATGACGCGGAGGACCACCCGTACCCCCGCGCCGGCGACCGCGTCCAGAAGGAGCGTCGACGGATAGCGCAGCGGCCGTGAGATGGTGAGCGCTATCTCGCCACTGTGGATCTTGCGGCCGAGGTCGGCTCCGGTCTCAAGCTCGTAGAGCACCGCAAGCAGCGTGCTTCCGACCGCATACAGCAGCATGCCGGGCAGCTCGATGCCGGCGACCTGCGCCCGCTCGCGAAACAGCGCGGTCCAGAACGCCACCAGCAGGAACACCGTGAACGCCGCCCCGCTGACTTGGGCGAAGACGTTGGCCCTGAAGACGATCGCGTTCTTCAATGCCACGCCCCAGGCGACTGCCAAGTAAGTGACGTATCTCCTCATTGAGGGCGGGCGTCTCCGTACATGTCGCGGATCACCTCCTCGATCTCCGGCTCTGCCACGGTCAGATCTGCGACCGGAGATCGGCGGGACAGCTCGGCGACGACGCGATCCACCGCGATGCGTGCCATCTCGACCGCGTAGCGATGGCGCGTGCCCTGATCCTCGATCAGCTCGGCTCCGGCGATCGGCAGCGGTGCAACCGGGTCTGCGAATTCGACGCTGACGATACGCCGGCGGCCGTGGAAGTCCTTGAGCTCGCGCACTGTGCCCTCCCAGATCAGGCGCCCCTTGTCCATGATCACCGCCCGGCTGGAGAGCTTCTCGATGTCGATCACGTCGTGCGTCACCAGAAGGATCGTGACGCCGCGGTCGCGGTTCAGCGCCTGGATCATGTCGCGCAGCTCGCCCTTGGCGACCACGTCCAGCCCCACGGTGGGCTCGTCCAGGAACACGATCTGCGGTTCGTGCAGCATCGCCACCGCCAGCTCGACGCGCATGCGCTCGCCCAAGCTGAGGGTCCGGGCCTGCCGGTCCATGAGCGGTCCCAGGGCAAGGCGCTCGCTGAAGTAGGCGAGGTTCTCGCGATAGCGCCCCGCTTCGATCGAGTACAGCGCCCGCGTGTACTCGAACGAGTCGTAGCAGGGCAGCGACCACCATAGTCGCGAGCGCTGCCCGAACACCGATCCGATCTGCCGCGCGTTGGCCTGCGGGTCCTCGTAGGGGATGATGCCGCCCACGGTTGCCCGGCCGGAGGTAGGGGTGAGGATGCCGGTCAATACTTTCACCGTGGTGGACTTGCCCGCGCCGTTGGGTCCCACGTAGCCCAGGATCTCGCCGCGATCGATCGACAGGCAGACGTCATCGACGGCGCGCACCTCGCGGCGATCGGGGCGCGCCAACGCCTGCAGAGCACCGCGGATTCCCGGCTTGCGTCTTGTGACCGTGAAGGTCTTGACCAGATGCTCGATCTCGATGGCCGCCATTCAGCGAGATCCACGCCTTCGTGCGTACCGGCGTTCTCGAGCTCCGCCGGCCGATGGTTGGCACATCAGGTGGTCGGGTGCTCCCAGCGCGGCGTCATGCCGTCCAGCTCGTGCTGGCGGACGTGGATCTGCGGCATGCGCGAGCCGCGGTGGGTGAATACGACCATGCTGTGTATCCAGTAGCAGGGGTCCCCGCCGGGCGGCGCGTGGTTGAACTGCCGGTGGTAGACGTACAGCGGCTTGAAGCCGACCGCGCGCGGCGGCACCACCACTGTCTGCACGTCGGTGTTGTCCGGGTTGGCGATCACCATCGAACCGGGGCCGGACACCACGTAGAAGCCCTCGACGCGGTTGTCGTGCTGGTGGATCTCGTTGCCCTCGCCGGCCTGGAAGATCGCCGGGTAGTGGTGCGGATAGGCCGGGAACGGCTCGTGCGAGATCGTCACCACCGTGAGCATCTCGGCGCCGGGGTCGTTGACCCACTGGTGCCGCGTGCCCTCGGTGATCACCACCTCCAGCCCCGGCTGCAGGGGTATGTCCATCTGCCGCCCCGGCGGCTTGTCCAGCCAGACCCGGAGCGTGCCGGTCCCTTCGGTCACGTGCACGGCCTCGCTGTCGGCCTCCAGCCGGTCACTGCTCGCTCCCGGCGCGAGGATCCGTTCACCCACCGTGAACCGCTCGTCGCCGGTGGTCTGTTCGCACAGCAGCTTCACGAATCGGCCGTACGGCAGGTCCTCGACGATGCCGTCCTCCTGGGTGACGACGATCTTGCCGGTGTAGGCCGGGTCCCGCCGCGGCAACGGAACGTACGGCACGCGTCCCTGCCCCGGCCAGATCGGTAACGACGACATCGGCACACCTCCTCGGTCGCGCTCGCCGCGCCGTTTGCATTGTACCGTAGGGACCATGCTTCTGGGTGCCGCGGGCTATCACGCGGGCGACTTTCGCGCCCTGACCGACGAAACCGCCGCTGCCGCCGCGGCGTTGGGGCTGCGTACGCTGAACGCGCGCACGGACGACCCGGACTCCGTGACACCGGGGGAGGCGGCCCGTTTCCGGGAGATCCTGGACCGCCACGGCATTGCCGCCGGCCAGACCGCCGGCAACTACGGCGGCGGTCTGGTCAGCGAGGACGGCGCCGAGCGGGAGCGCACGGTGCGGTTCGTTCAGGAGATGTGCCGGCTGACGCGGCTGCTCGGCTCTCCGACCACCTACCTGCGGCCGGGCAGCCTGAACCCGCGCGGCGCCTGGCTGCCTCATCCGCGCAACCGGTCGCGGGAAGTGTTCGACCGGCTGGTGGACAGCGCCCGGCAGGTGTGTGCGGTGGCCGAGGGCGAGGGGGTGCTGGTGGCGGTCGAGGGTGGCGTGGTGTCGCCGCTGTACTCGCCCGAGCGGATCGAGGCGTTCATCACGGCCGTCGACTCGCCCGCGCTCGGCTTCAACCAGGACCCGGTCAACCTGATCGGCAGCCTGGAGCAGGCCTACGACACCGGCGCGCTGATCGCCGACAGCTTTGATCGCCTGGGACGCTGGACGGTCAGCGCGCACGTCAAGGACTTCACGCTGGTGGAGGCGCTGCTGCCGCATTTCGAGGAGGCCGAGATCGGCGTGGGCATGCTGGACCAGGCGGCCTACCTGACCCGGCTGCAGGCGTCCCGGCCGGGCGTCCACGCCTACATCGAGCACCTCCCCACCGACCGGTTCGGCGCCGCGGTGGCCGCGGTGACGGCGATCTCGCGCTCGGCCGGCATCGACTGGGACTGATCCGGGACCGCGTCCATGGCCGACGACGAGGGGCGGGGCAGGTATCTCGGGGCGTATGCGCTGTGCCGTGACCCGTCGGGCCGGCTGCTCCTGGCCCGCCTGGGTCCCGGTCTGCTGGACGAGGGTCTCTGGACGATGCCCGGCGGCGGCGTCGAGTGGGGGGAGGACCCCGACGACGCGGTCCTCCGCGAGCTCGAGGAAGAGAACGGCATCACGGACGTCCGGGATGCCCGCGTCGCCGCGGTCTTCTCCCATGTCTTCGAACGGACCTCCGAGCGTCCGTACGACCCGTTCCACGTCGTCGGCCTGATCTACGAGGTGACGCCCGGCAGCTTCGACGTCCGTGCCGAGCGGGACGGATCGACCGACCGCTGCGAGTGGTTCACCGAGGACCAGGCTCGGAGGCTGCCGCTCGTGCCGATCGCCCGGTTCGCCGTCGATCTGGCATGGCCGAAGCAGTCCGGGGACGGGAACGACGATGGGCAAGAGGCTACGGAACGGTGTTGACGGCCGCGTCCACCGCCCATCGATGACTCGCGTGGCTCAAGAGAGTGCGGGCTTGGCTTGGCGCGACGAAGCGAAGAATGTGATCGGTTTCCACCGGCTTCGAGACATCGCCGCCAGGCCATGCGCGAAAGAACTGGCAGTGCTTTGAGAAATAGCCCTCGCCAACCGGGTGTACGTGTTCGATCGCCTCTCCGATCCGCGGTCCGGCGACGATGCGTCGTCCACACTCCTCACGCACCTCCCTGGCGAGCGCCGCTTCGGGTGTTTCGCCGGCATCGATTCCCCCGCCGGGAAGGTGGAATCCGGTTGGCGTTGTCATCACGCCCACTCGTCCACTCCCGTCGGCGATCACCGCGTATGCTCCGGGTCGGACGACGTATGCTCTCCCCGGTTCTCGCGTCCCGAACTCCAGGACGCGTGTCTCCCCGCCCAGGTCGCGGGAGGCTGCGGGCGCGAACGGCCCGCGCGGGTTCCAGTTGCCGAGCAGGTCGGTGACCTCCGCAACCGCCCGATGGCATGCGGCGCGCAGCTCGTCCGCCGAGTCGTGGCCGATCAGCGCCTGCTCGAGCTCGTCCGCGTCGACGGTGAACGGAGGCCTGCCCCAAATCCGCACCACGTCCAGCTCGTAGTCGGTGTAGTGCAGCTCATCGTCGACGATCCGCGCCGGACTCGCGATGTGGACGTAGAGTTCGGTGAGGGCTCCGGCCTCGTCGTACAGCTCCAGCAGGTTGTAGGGCCGGGAGTACCAGTAGATCGCCCTGGTGTTGGATTTGCTGGCCCATCCGCCCTTCGGCCCGGTGACCGGGTTGCCGATGCGGGACAGGGTGCGCATGCTCTCGTCGTCCGCCGCTTCGATCTCGGTGGTCCATGAGCGCCGCGGCGTGCCGTCGATGTTGGACACCACGACCCTGATGCGGTCGCCAACTCTCACGCCACGGTCAGCGCACGGGCGCGAACGGCCCGCGCGGGTCCCAGGACCAGAGCAGGTGGGTGACCTCGTCCACGGCCCGGTAGCAGTTGGCGCGCAACTCTGCCGCGGCGCCGTGGCCGGCCAGCGCCTGCTCCAGCTCGTCCGCGTCGATCGTGAACGGCGCCCTGCCCCGGCGGCGCACCACGTCCACCTCGTGGTCGGTGTAGCGCAGCTCGCCGTCGACGAGCCGTGCGGGACTCGCGATATGGACGTAGATCTGGGTCAGGGCTCCGGCCTCGTTGTACATCTCCACCAGATTGTAGGGCCGGGAGAACCAGTAGAACGCCCGGCTGTTGGACTTGTCGGCCCAGCCGCCCTTGGGGCCGCTGACCGGATTGCCGATGCGGGTGATCGTGCGCACGGAGTTCTCGTCCACCGCCTCGATCTCGGCGGTCCATGAACGCCGTGGGGTCCCGTCGATGTTGGACACCACCACCCTGACGTGGTCACCGGCCTTCAGCATCGAGCGTTCCGATCGCGGGCGTTACGCCGCTCGCCAGCTTCGGTAGAAGTCGTCCAGGGTGAAGTCCGGGAGCTCGTCGAACCGGTAGGTGGAGGCGGCGCCCTGGAAGCCGGGCGTGAGTTGCTCGGTGTCCGCCTGCAGGGCCGCGTCGAGCGGCTCGAACGCTGTGAACATCCGCTCCGCTTCCTCGGTGGTGAAGCGGTCCGCCATGCGCGTGCCCCAGTGCAGGGTCATAGGGTGGGCGTTCGTCGCGAAGTCCCGCTCCGTGTCCGACCAGCGCACGGCGGCGGGGCGCTTGCTGCCCAGCACGTACTTGGCCTGCTTGCTCAGGTAGATGGAGAAGAGCAATTGCCCCTGCGGGCCGCGGCCGGGATGGATTCCATCGAGCGCCGTCCGGTACGCCGCCGCGTCCCCGGCCATCGCGGCGCGGAGCGCCGCCTCGGTGTGCTCGAACGCCCGGTCGGTGCGTTCCGTCCAGCGCTCGAACGCCTCGCGCGCAGACGGCGACAGGTGAGGCAGGAAGGACTGGTCGCGGTCCTGCGCGTAGCGCGCGAAGCCGCCGTGGATGCAGCGCCGCCGCCTGGCCAGATAGGCGCTGCCCCAATGCAGGATCGGCAGGATGTAGACCACGCCGTCGCCCGGCTGCAGCCGGGTCTGCACGGCGTTCGGCAGCGGCACTCGCGGGTCGGCGCGCAGTTGTGCGTTCTCCTCCGCGGTATTCCTCCGCACGTGGCTGCCGGGCACCACCCACAGCACGTCGTCCGCGTACAGGGAGATGTTCCACTGCACGTAGCGCGGCCCGTTCTCCAGGATGTCCTCGTTGTAGTTGGCGAGCGGCGCCGTGATCGGCGGGTACATGTCGCGGTGCCACTCGGCCGGCCCGTGGTCTGCGACCGGGTTGCACATCATCATCATCTCGGTGACCGCGGCGTCCGGCAGGTCGAGCAGGGCGCTGGAGACGCCGTGTGCGCCCTCGTTCAGCCACACCTCCACGGCCCGTGCCGTGCTGCGGTCGATCCGCTGCGAGAGCGGCCGGCGGCTCAGGTGCAGCCTCGGCTGGCGGTGGGTCTCCCACATGCCCCCGGGCGGGTCTCCGTCCGCGCGTGTCTCCGCCCAGATCCCGCGCTGCACGTCCACCAGCCGCTCGTAGGCCTCCCGGACCGCCTCCAGGTCGCCGGGCGGGACCACCTCGCGCACGACCAGGTATCCCTCCTCCAGGAACCGGTCGCGGTCGATCCGCCGCTCGCTCATGCGGTCAGCTTCCCGTGGCCGGCGGTGCAGGGTCAACGGTGGCCGGCGGCGCCCGCGCGGGCGGCTCCCGTTGACGCCTGGCGGGTTTCGGGCGTGAGATACCTCATGAACAGCACACCCCCACGGCACGGCTGGCACCAGACCGACGCCGACCGCTCGCTGCTGGCCGAGCTGGTCGGCCGGCTGCCGGATCGCATCGCCGACGGACACGCGCACATCTACCGCACCGCGCACCTGGATCCGGTCCCGGATTTCATCGCGCCCGGCCCGGCCGACAGCGGCATCGAGGAGTGGCGGTCGCACGTCGGCACCCTCGTCGGCGGCGCAGACCGTCTGCACGGCGCGCTGATCCTGCCGTATCCCAACCGCTCGTCGGACACGGCGGAGGTCAACCGCTTCGTCGTGGAGGCCACCCGCGGCCACGACGGCATCCGCGCCGCCTTGCTGGCCACGCCGGAGTGCGACCCGGACGGGATCGACGCGCTGGCGGAGCCGGCGATCGGCGGCTTCAAGGTCTACTGGTGCTACGCCACCGGCCCCGGCGACCCGCAGCAGGCGGCGCCGTCGCAGTTCCTGCCCGAATGGGTGTGGCAGCAGGCGCACGAGCGCGGCTGGTTCATCACCCTGCACCTGATGCGCGATGCGGCGCTGGCCGATCCGGGCAACCAGCGGGAGGTGCGCGAGCACTGCGAACGCTACCCCAACGCACGCCTGGTCCTGGCGCACGCGGCGCGCGGCTTCTACGCGCCCAACACCGTCGCCGGCATCGGCTCCCTGAGCGGCCTGGAGAACGTCTGGTTCGACACCTCGGCCATCTGCGAGCCGGAGGCGCTGGTGGCGGTTCTGCGCGAGCTCGGTCCGCGCCGGCTGCTGTTCGGCACCGATTACCCGATCTCCCATCAGCGTGGCCGCCCGATCAGCCTGGGGACCAACTTCGCCTGGGTGGTCACCGACCGGGTCGAGCGGTGGGATTTCCCGGACGAGACGCCCGCGCAGGTCGGCATCGAGGGGATCCGCGCCGTGCTGACCGCCGCCGACCTGATGAACCTCGACGAGCGCGATCTCGCCGACATCTTCCACGACAACACCATGCGCCTGCTGGGTTTCCAGGAGGACGATCCCGAGCTCGGCCAGCGCCTGTTCACCCGCGCCAAGGAGCTCATCCCCGGCGGCACGCAGCTCCAGTCCAAGAACCCGGACAACATGGCGCCGGGGGCATGGCCGCCGTACTTCCGCGAAGCGCGCGGCATCGACGTCTGGGACGAGTCCGGCCGGCGGTTCCGGGACGTGGGCCATCACGGCATCGGCGCCGCCGCGCTCGGCTACCGCGACCCCGACGTGACGCGCGCGGTCATGCGGCGCGTGGCGCTCGGCAGCTACTCGATGCTCAACTCGCGCGAGGAGATGGAGGTCGCCGAGCTCCTGTGCGAGCTCCATCCCTGGGCGGAGAAGGTGCGCTACGCGCGGTCGGGTGGCGAGATCTGCTCGATCGGCGCCCGCATCGCGCGCTCCACCACGGGCCGTTCGCTGCTGGCGATCTGCGGCTACCACGGCTGGCACGATTGGTACCTGGCCGCCAACGTGGGCGGCGACGACGCGCTGGAGGGACACCTGGCCACCGGCCTGGAGCCGGTCGGCGTGCCGCCCGAGCTGCGCGGCACCAACCTGACCTTCCACTACGGCGACGTCGAGGCCTTCGACCGGCTGATCGCCGAACACGGCGACCGCCTGGCGGGCGTGGTCATGGAGCCGTGCCGGATGCATCACCCGCCGCCCGGCTTTCTGGAGCACGTGCGCGCCGAGACCCGGCGCGTCGGCGCCCTGCTGGTGTTCGACGAGGTTTCGCTGGGCTGGCGCCTGGCGCGCGGCGGCGCCCACCTGCGCTACGGCGTGGAGCCGGACCTGGCGATCTTCGCCAAGTCGCTCGGCAACGGCCATCCGATGGCCGCCGTGATCGGCTCCGCCGCCGGCATGGAGGGCGCGCACCGGTCGTTCATTTCCAGCACCTACTGGACCGAGGGGGTCGGCTTCGTGGCCGCCAAGGCGGTGCTCCAGAAGATGATGCGCATCGATCTGCCGGCGCACTGCGGGCATATCGGCCGCCGCTACCTGGCGGCAGTGCTGGGCGCCGCGGAGCGGCACGGCGTGCCGCTGGTCCGCGAGGGCGACATCGACGAGCACCCGCACGTGCGCTTCGAGCACGAGCAGTCACAGGAGCTGGTGACGCTCTACATCCGGCTGATGCTGCAGCGCGGCTTCCTGTCCACCGGCGGCATGTTCGTGTCGCTGCCGCACACGGAAGAGGTGATCGACGAGTACGCGGAGGCGATGGACCCGGTGTTCGCCGAGATCGCCGACGCCCTGCGCGCCGGCGACGTGACCGATCGGATTGAGGGGCTGGTGGCCAGCCCCGGCTTCGCCCGCCTCACCGATCCGACCAGGGTCAGGCCCCGCGTGGAGGCCGCCGTCCGAACCTGATCAGGCCGGCTTGACCCAGGCTCCGTCCCGGTCCTTGCTCTGCAGGCCGGCCAGCAGGATGCCGATCACGTTGCGGGTCACTTCGAACGGCAGTCTGGCCTTGCCCTCGGTGACCGAGCGGATGAACTGCTGGAGCATGCCGCGATGGGCGGCGAACAGCCCGTCCAGCTCCTCGGAACGGGAGCCACCTTCGCCGTACAGGTGCAGTTGCATCGTCGGCGCGGTGTTGCGGAGCTGATGGATGGTCGCGATGGCGCCGCCGTCGAACTCGATCTCCGCGACCTCGCCGTGCCCGAACGAGTCGAGGCGGACGCGTAGCGCGCGCGGGTCGTCGAGCACCGTGCAGATCGCCTCCAGGACGTGCACGCCGTAGCTCACCCAATCCTTGACGCCGACGGCCGCCACCAGGCGCACCGGGCCGAGCGTTGCCGCCGCCTCCTTGAGCACGCGCACCTCGGGGGCGTAGCGCATCGACGAACAGGACATGATCAGGCGGCCGGCGCGCGCCTGATCGGCGAAGAAGGCCAGGTCGGACTCGGTGGCAGCCAGCGGCTTGTCGACCAGCACCGGCATGCCCGCATCCAGGAACGGCTGCGCCAGAGCGGCGTGACTCTCCGGATCGTCACGCGCGATCAGAACGGCGTCCACCGCATCCACCATGGCCCGCGGCTCGGGCGCGATGTGCGGCACGCGGCTGGCGGCGACGATCCGCTCGGAGATCACCCGGTCCTGCGTCCAGACATGGGTCACCCGGGCTCCGTCGATGCCGAGCGAGTCGCGGTTGGCATCCAGGTAGGTCGCGATCCGCTTGTTGGCGTAGAGCGGCATCACGTCCGCGTTGTAGCTGCCGTTGACGATCGCCGACCACGAGAAGGGGTGGGCGTTCTCCGGGCCCATGTAGCCGATGACGCCCAGCCGGATCGTCGAACGGGGCGGCGCCACCGGCGGGGCTCCCCGTGAGCCGGTCGGGTGCCGGCTCGGGCCCTCGCGGACCTCGGGATCGTACTCTGGCCGAGCGCGGTCGCTCATGCCCGGTTGCCCGACCCCCAGGCGGAGGTGATCGGCTGGCCCTCGGCGAATCGGGTCGGCCGCAGCGCGCGGAGGTCGATGCGCGGCGTCCCGCCGGTGATCTCGGCCGCCAGCGACTCGCCGATCGGGGCGCCCAGCTTGAAGCCGTGCCCACTTCCGCCGAAGCAGGCGTAGTAGCCGGCAAGCTCCGGCTCCGCGCCCACCACGGGGTGCCAGTCGTCGGTGATCGTATAGATCGACGCCCATCCCTTCACCAGCCGCGCGCCGCGGAGCTGCGGCAGCCTGAGAAACAGGCCGGTCTCGATCCGTTCGCGCGTGCTATCATCCAGGCCGGTGTCGTAGTCGTCGATGTCAAGCGGCTCCAGCTCCTTGGGATAGTCGAGTCCCACCAGCAGCCCGTCCTCGCCGTGCGGCCGGAAGTAGATGTGACAGATCGGGTCGGCAACGATCGGGAGCGCGCCGAAGCCGGCCGGAAGTTCCATCACCAGGTCGGACTCGCGGCTCCAGCGGATGGAGTACGCCAAGCCCGAGGTGGCTCCGACCGGGCCGCCCCACGGCCCCGCGGCGTTGACCACGAGCGGCGTGTCGATGCGGCCCTGATCGGTTTCCACTGCGGTGACGTGTCCGCCGGCCGTCACGATGCCGCGTGCGCCGACCCCCTCGTGCGCGCTCAGCCCGGCCGGCTCCGCCGCCTCGACCAGGGTGCGCGTGGTCCGGACCGGGTCGGCGTAGCCGGCCCTGGGTTGATGGCAGGCGATGGCGATCCCGTGCGTGGAGAGCTGCGGCGCGATCTCCGCCACGTCGTCGACCGATATCTCGCGAGTGCCGGTGCCGAACCGGTCCTCGTTGGCCAGCACCTGCCGGCCGATTTCCACGTGCTCGGGTCCGTACAGGATGAGCTGGCCGGTGCGCCGGAACCCGGTGGGCCCGCCCAGTTCCTCCCGGTCGTTCTCGAACATGTCCATGGCCCGCAGCGCCAGCTCCACGGTCACCTTGTTGGAGTAGGAGCAGCGCACGTTGGCCGCCGAGTGGCCGGTGGAGACCGCAGCGAGGGTGCGCCGCTCCAGCAGCACCACCGAGCCGATGCCGGCCTTGGCCAGGAAGTGGCCGCAGGCAGCACCCATGATGCCGCCGCCGATAATCACCGCGTCCGCCGTTCGTTGCATGTGCTTCACCAGGGCAGGTTATTCACCAGGGCCGGGCGAGGGTAGGGCGCGCCGCGAACCGCTCCAGCGTGAACGAGATGCGCGCGCCGGCGCCCGGATCGAGGTGCACGTCGACCGCCGACCCGCCGACCGGCAGCGTCGCGCCGCCGGTCTCGGCCTGCCCGAACCGATGCTCGCCGTAGGTTCCCGCCTGCACCACGATCGAGCATGGCCGTCCGGGGTCCAGGTTGACCAGGGTGAGGTCCACCGAGCCGTCCGTCATCCCCTCCACCAGCGCCGCCGCCTGCGGAGGCAGCCCGGGCCGGCGGGCGCCGCGGTCGAAGTAGCGGACGCAGGCGTGCAGCGGCATGCCTGAGGCAAGGCCGTCGCCGAGCCCGCCGGCCATCAATTCCACCAGCGCCTGCGCGTTCGCGGGGTTCAGGCCGTTGGGGTTCTCGGACATGCGTGTGTCGGGCGTGGTGGGATCCTCGTCCATCTCCCGGAGCTGCCGGCGCACGCGCGCCAGCTCGTCCTGCAGCGCCCGCACCGGGTAGTCGGTATCCTCGCCTGCAAGGTAAGTCAGCCACGGCGTGCGTCCCAGGTCGCCGACCGGGCGGCTCCAGTAGCGCAGCTCGCTCGCCGCGTGCTGAAACGGCTCGGGCGACCAGGCGTACCAACCGTCGTCGCCGTGCATCTGCGGGTAGACGGTCCTGCCGTCCTCGGTGCGGGCGATGCCGTTGATCCGATCGACCATGGTCCGCCACGGCTCGAGGTAGCCGCGGTCGCCGGTGAGCATCATCGCCATGGCGAAGCCGTGGATGCTGCGGCCCAGGTGGCGCGGCGTGTGGCGCACCACCGGGCCGCCGGTGAGCGTGTGGCTCCATCCGTAGGTGCCGCCCCACCAGCGCCCGCCGGCCGCGGATCCGATGATGCCGTCCAGCCCAACGTTGGAGGGGATGATGCCGTCGTTGGCGGCCATGCGCTCCACCCAGGCGTCCACGTAGCCCAGGATCCAGTCGCGATAGCGCTCCTCGCCCGAGAACAGGTAGGTCTGGAAGGCCATCGCCGTGGCGCTCAGGTTGCACGGGTTGTCGCCGACGACATTGCGGTAGGTGGAGAAGTGCTCGAGGTAGTCCTCGTAGGTTCGGTGCCAGCGGTTGGGCCTGAAGCGGCCGGGCTCGAACGGCTCGCCCGCCCAGTCGGCCAGCTCCGCGCGGCGCGTCACCGGCCCCCGACTGCCGTTCATGAGGCTGCGGATGACGCGGTGCTCGGGGTCGTAGTTGGGGGCCAGCGGGTCGTCGCCCAGGTAGAAGCCGGCGAAGCGGCGCATGCGCGCCTGCCACGTGGGGTCGTCGGGGTCGCACAACCCCTCCTGGAACAGCGGATGGTAGCCCTCGCCGTTGTGCAGCCAGTCCATGCTGGTCGGGAACTCGCGGAAGTACATGCCGTCCTTCGCCAACTCCGTGGACGGCGAGCGAGCCTCCGTGTACTGCCGGATGTGCCCGTTGATGCCGGTGCGGTAGCGGTCCAGCAGTACCTGCGGCGCGCCCAGCGCGTACAGGTCGGTCAGGCCGTCGACGTTCTCTGCCGCGTCGTCGGCGCCGTCCAGCGCGCCCCAGCGCGGCACGCACAGCAGGTATCCGCGCGGGTCGAAGTAGCGGTCGTAGAACTCCAGGTAGGCGTCCGTGATCGCGTCGAGCAGTTGCCGTTCGAGCAGCGCCCAGTGCGGCGCCGGCATCGGTTCGCTGATGCGAAGCGTGGTGCGGGCCATTGGCCGGAACCTTGCGCGCCGGGGACGGGGTGAATCAAGCGCCGGCGGAGCCGGGCCGAAAGGAGGCCGCCGGTCAGCCCGCGAAGAACTCGGCCAGGAACGGGGTGGCCGGATCGGCGGCGATCCGCGCGGCCGGTCCGTGCTGGACGATGCGGCCGCCCTCGATGGCGTAGACGTCGGCGTTCAGGGCCAGCACGTCGCGGGCGTCGTGGGAGACGACGATCGCCGGCCGAGCCCGCTTGGCCAGGTGATCGGCCAGGTGGGCGCGCAGCGTCTGGCGCGCCTGCGCGTCCAGTGAGGAGAGGGGCTCGTCGAGCAGCAGTAGCAGCGGGTCGACCAGCAGCGCGCGCGTCAGGGCGACGCGTTGCCGTTCGCCACCGGAGAGAGACTCCGGGAGGCGATCCAGGAGGTGGGCAGCGCCCATGCCGGCCAGCAGCTCGGCGGCGGCGCGGCGGCGCTCCGCGCGGGGCAGGCGGGGGCGGGCGGCGTGCAGGGCGAAGGCGACGTTGTCCGCCACGCTCAGGTGCGGGAACAGCCCGAAGCCCTGCGGCACGTAGGCCACGCGGCGTTCCTCCGGGGACCGAGTGAGGGAGCGCCCGGAGTCGTAGAGCACCTCGCCGCCGACGCTGATCAGCCCGGCGTCCGGACGGTGGACGCCGGCGATCAGCCGCAGCAGGGTGGTCTTGCCGGCGCCGTTCGGGCCGATGAGAGCGACCGGGGCGGCGCCACCGCGCAGGTCGACGTCCAACTGGAAGGAGCCCAGACGGGCGGAGATCCGCACCTGCCAATCGGCAGCGCCTTCCGCGGCGGCTTCGGGCCGGCCAGGGCGCCGCTCCTGGCGGGGCGTGGCCGACACGGCCGCGGCGCCGCGTTGTGCACGCGCCGCTTTGCCGCGCCGGGTCCAGATCTCCGGCAGCAGGCGGAGGGCCAGCAGCAGCCCCAATCCCAGCACGGCCAGCGCCAGAGACAGTGCGCGCGCCACGCGCACGTCGGATTCCAGCGCCGTATAGATCGCCAGCGGCATGGTCTGCGTCACCCCCGGAAGGTTGCCGGCAAACAGGAGCGTGGCGCCGAACTCGCCCAGCGCGCGTGCCCACGCCAGCGACGCGCCGCCGATCAGGCCGGGCATGGCCAGCGGCAGCGTCACGCGCAGGAACGCGCCGGCCGGCCGCTGGCCGAGCGTCCGGGCGACGATCAGCAGGTCGGCGTCGACCCGCCGGAACGCCGCGGCTGCCGACTGGACGTAGAACGGCGCTGCCACCACGACTTGCGCCAGCACCACGGCGGCGGCCGAGAACGGCACCTGCAGACCCAGCGCCTGCAACAGCGGGCCGAGCACGCCTGACCGCCCGAACGTGGCCAGCAGGCCGATGCCCACGACGGCGGGCGGGATCACGATCGGCAGCCTCATCAGCAGCTCGACCGCGCGCGTAGGGCCGGCGCGGGCGGCTGCAAGCCACCATGCCAGGGGCGTGCCGGCGGCCAGGACCACGACCAACGCGATGACGCTGGTGCGTGCGCTGAGCCACAGCGCCGGTGAGAACAGCGGATGGCGCAGGCCGGCCGCCAGATCGGCCGGCGAGGTGGCCAGGACCAGGGCCAGCACCGGCAGCACCAGCAGGCCCAGCATCGGCACCGCCAGCAGGAACGGCGCAGTGCCGGCGCCGACGTGGGACGCGGCTCGCGGACGCATGCGTCGTCTCACGGGGCTGGGAAGATGGTCAGTTCTCTCACTCACCGCATGAGGAAATCCGCGTGTAAGTGCCTCTTGTCCCTCTGTCCTCTCTATTCACAACGGGCTCATCCAGTATTGGTTCTTCATGAAACAGCCCTCTCGTTACTTCCTGGACGCGAACGTGCCAGTCTTCGACCGTCGTTCTCCTGTCTCCCGTCTCGTCCAATAGCGGTTCGGCGGCGGTCCTGAAGACCTGGACGAATCCCGCAAAGTCGCGGTAGTACGGGGAACCGGCATAGACGAGGTATTTGTACTCACTGTTCTGAAAAATGAAATAGCGATGTCCTTCGGTGCCTTCCGAGACAAGCTCACCGTTCTTCATCACGATATCCGGCTCGTCGTTCCGGAATCGATCCACCCTCCAGGCAGCATATCTGAACGCATTGCCAAGATCGTCTATTCGGACGCGGTGCGTGCACGTCTCCCACTCCAGGACCGGATAGACATACTCGCTCAGGCTGGGATGCAACTGGTTTCGCTCTACTTCAACGAGCTGCGTGCGCCTTCGGCTCGCGATCTCGGTCTCATGCCAGATCCTCGCAACGTTGCCACCGGCATCGAACCATACGAGTGGGACTCCACCCCGCTCGGGTTCGTTCGCATCGCTGCGTACGATGGAGAGTGGGCGCCATCCTTGCCGGCCGCAGTCGTATTGATCTGACGCCGCGATCGTCCGGGTGAACTCCTCATCGATCATCTCGTCATAGAGCTGCACGAACTCCTGCGCTGTCTGAATGCTTGGAAGCGGATAGTTTCTCGGTAGCGGAAACGAGACGATTTCGGCCAATCCGCCTTGGTCCCCGGCCGCGACGGAGCGGATGAATCTGTTCACGATGTGGGTGTCTTCCAACTCTCCGGCGTCCTTGTAAACGCAGTTCCTTTCGGAACCATCGCAATAGGCACTACAGGAAGTTACCTGCGCCGCCAGCGGGACGAGCCCGAACGACAGCGCAAGCAGCGCGGCAATCAACAGGGTCATGCGCATCGATCTTTCCTCGGAGATGGAGAACCCGAGCCATGGCGGCAACCCGCGCCGCCTCGTGGTCTTCATCGCAGATTGTACATCCCACCGGTCGCGTGATGTCAAAAGGGGGCCAGAAACCCGTGCGCGTGCAGGATCGCCTGGCCCTCCGGGGAGAGCAGGAAGGCGATCCATCGTTCGGCCGGCTCCGCACCGCCGCCGTTGGGGACGATGCCGATGACGTACTCGGCCCGTTCGTTGAAGGCGGCGGGAATCGGGATCGTGCGCACACGCGTGGACGCCGCCGCGTCGGTGCGGTAGACGATGCCGGCGTCCGCCTCGCCCAGCTCCACCTTGGCCCGCACCAGCCGCACGTTGTTCTCCAGGGAGACCACGTGCGCCAGCACGGTCGCCTCGAACTCCGCGCCCAGAGCCGCAGCGGAGCGGCGCAGCGCCACACGGGTGTAGCGGCCGACCGGGACGCTCGCGGTGCCGATGACCAGCCGTTCGGCGGCGGCCAGGTCGCCGAAGGACTCGATGCCGGCGGGATTGTCCAGAGGCACGATCACCGCGAGCTCGTTGACCGCAAAGGATCGGACGCCGCGCAGGAGCCCCGCCTGCCTCAGTGCCCGCGCGTGCTCGGGATCGGCCGAGGCGAACAGGCCGGCCGGCGCGCCTTGCTCGATCTGCAGGCGCAGCACCTGGCTCCCGGAGAACACGAGCGCTGCGTCCACGTCGTCGTTGGCTGCCTCGAACGTTTGCTCGATCTCCGTAAAGGCGTCCGTGAGCGAGGAGGCGGCGTACACGTTCAGCCGGAGCCGCTCGGTGTCGCCTCCGGCGGCGGCGGAGGAGGGCAGCAGGACGCCGAACAGGGCGGCGGCTGCGACGACCAGGTACGATCGAGCGACGGAACGGCGCACGCGCCGATCATCGCATGCGGAGCCCGCCTCGACGCAGCGTCCAGTGTACGGAGCCGGGGGTCCGATCTTGATTGTCAAGCTTCCTCACCGGCCGGGTCGGACCGGCGTTGGCATGGGAGAAACAC
>JAPPNY010000203.1 GCA_028818385.1 Spirochaetaceae bacterium | reverse complement strand
CACCCGACAGCATAGATTTGGTATAGAACGACGCCAACCCCTCAACGCCTCAAATCCTTTGTCCGCCGAGCACTCTTCACATGGAGCGACGCCCAAGGCGAGGATTAGGGATCGCCAAGTTGGCAGGCCCGTCGCCGAAAGAGCACGTTTCGGTGACGGGGCCGGGGATCGCGAATGCCGCTGCCAACAACTTCCTCCTGACTGGCGGCTTCCTGATCACACCAGCATGTCCGAGGGTGTCGCAACGCGGCCGGTAAACCGGTCGGCGAGCAACCTCACGTCCGCCTCGGTGAGACAGACGACGTCCGGTTCGTGGTCGCGGCAGCAGTACGCTCTCCACGCCTTCTGCAGGGCGACAGCCCGGACACGAGCCGGCCCGGGAAGAGGGTCGGCCACGTTCCCGTCCCCGTCATACCTGATTCCCCGGAACGGCAGATCAGCAGAGCGCTCCAAGCTTGGGTCCTCGTAAGGTATGGGTGTCAGGTCTCGGTCCGCCACCTCAGGGTTCTCGCTCTGATGGATCGGGACCCGCGTGCAGAGGGCCGCGACCCGGCTAAACGACGGTGTCAAGGGCAGCATCGAACTTCGAACTGGAGGGGGCGCAGGTCGCTATCAGCGAAGTTGCCTGTTGCCGGAGCGCACGTCACCTTCCCCGGCACCCGGCGTGGATTCATACTGAGCTGACCATGCCCACCCACCCGTCAGCCGGCGCTGACCTGCAGCGCGTCCTGCTCACTGCCGGAGATCTTCTCGCGTGGCTGGATCCGGATCACATACCATCTATCCGGGAGTCGATTGACCGGATCGGTGCTCAGTAGCGCTGCGGGCGAAAAGGGGCGAAACGGATGCTGCAACACCATGCCGCTACGTTGGTGACCTGGAACGTCGAGTGGGCCACGCCTCGTTCCTGGAGCCGCCGTGACGAGATCCTGCGCCGCATCGAACGACACGTGCCCGACATAGTCTGTCTCACGGAGACGGACGTCAGGCTTCTGTCCGACCAAGCCGGCCACACGATCCACTCACAACCGGACGGAGTGAAGGCGACCGGCGAACTCAGGAAGGTGGTTCTCTGGTCCAGAGAGCCCTGGGAGCAGGTCGATGACCGTGGGAGCGCCTCGCTGCCTCCCGGGAAGTTCGTATCCGGCGTTACACGGACGCCTCTGGGCAGGGTGACCGTGATCGGAGTCTGCATCCCCTTTCACGGAGCGCGGACGCGGTGGACCAACGACGGGGTGGTACGCAAGGCATGGGAAGATCACGAACAGTATCTGACCGGCCTGTCGGAGGTGCTCGAACGAACGTCGCCGAAGCGCTTGATCGTGACGGGAGATTTCAACCAGCAGGTAGGGCAGCCCGGCTACGCGCCGGGCGCTCAGCGCGACGCTCTGCGGGCCGCCATCCCGCCGCACCTGACGATCGCCACCTCGACGCTTGGCTTCGGCGGACGGAGAATCATCGACCACGTTGCGCTGAGCGAGGATCTGTCGGCCCGGTCGCTGACGCTGATCGACCGGTACCACGGGGACCGAACACTGTCCGACCACCCGGGGATCGTTGCCGATCTTTCGGCGCAACGATACACATCACGCCCGGAGCGAACGTCTTGGGGAGTTGCCCGTCGGGCTCCCTCGGCGTAGAGTCGGGCCGTTCACGACGACCAATTCCCGGAGGGATTCAGATGGCAAGCAATCGAGGCGTAGCCTACATCAAGCCCGGCGTGGTCGAGATCCAGTCGATCGACTTTCCCGAGCTGGCGCTCGGCGATCGCAAGTGCGACCACGGCGTGATCCTCAAGATCGTTTCGACCAACATCTGCGGCAGCGACCAGCACATGGTGCGCGGCCGCACGACCGCGCCCGAGGGGCTGATCCTGGGCCACGAGATCACCGGTGAGGTGATCGAGGCCGGCCACGACGTCGAGTTCGTCGACGTTGGCGACATCGTCAGCGTCCCCTTCAACATCGCCTGCGGCCGCTGCCGCAACTGCAAGGAGACCAAGACCGGCATCTGCCTGAACGTGAATCCGGCCCGTCCCGGCGCCGCCTACGGCTACGTCGACATGGGCGGCTGGGTCGGCGGGCAGGCCGAGTACGTGATGGTGCCGTACGCGGACTTCAACCTGCTGAAGCTGCCTGAGCGTGACGTGGCGATGGCCAAGATCAAGGACCTGACGCTGCTGTCGGACATCTTCCCCACCGGCTTCCACGGCGCGTTCTCGGCCGGCGTCGGGCCCGGCTCGATCGTCTACGTGGCCGGCGGCGGGCCGGTCGGCCTGGCGTGCGCGCACTCCTGCCAACTTCTTGGCGCCGCCGTGGTGATCGTCGGCGACCTGATCGCCGAGCGGCTGGCGCAGGCGCGCAGCTTCGGCTGCGAGACCGTCGACCTGACCCAGGAGGCTACCCTGGGAGAGCAGATCGCCGAGATCGTCGGCGAGCCGGAGGTCGACCAGGCGGTCGACTGCGTGGGCTTCGAGGCGCGCGGCCACGGCAAGGACTCCGCGGTGGAGCAGCCGGCCACGGTGCTCAACTCGGTGATGGAAGTGACCCGCGCCGGCGGCGGCATCGGCATTCCCGGCCTGTACGTGACCGGCGATCCGGGCGGCGTCGACGACAACGCCAAGATCGGCAACCTGGGTATCCGCATCGGCCTGGGCTGGGCCAAGTCCCATCACTTCACCACCGGCCAATGTCCGGTGATGCGGTACCACCGCCAGCTCATGCAGGCGATCGTCTACGACAAGGTGCAGATCGCTGAGGCGGTCAACGCGCAGGTCATCTCCCTGGACGACGCCCCCAACGGCTACCAGGACTTCGACAAGGGCGCGGCGACCAAGTTCGTGATCGACCCGCACTCGATGATCGCCGCGTAGCGCCGCACGCATCGGATAGACCGGGAGGGCGCTGGCGCGGATCAACTCCGCGTGCGGCGCCCTTTCTTCTCTGAGGCCCGGCGCCTCAGTCGCGGAAGCGGGGAGAGGTGTCCGCCGCCTCGGTGAGCTCGCAGCGGTCCTGCGGGTGGTAGCCGATGGCGCGGCGCCCGTGGTCCAGGTCGTACAGCGGCCACACCGCGTCGGAGACGCCGAAGACGATCTCGAAACCCACACCGGGATGGGTGAGGGCCGCCTCGAACACCCGCACGGCGTCGCCGTGGCTGAGGTCGTGCGGATGCCGGGTATCGGTCCGGTCCGCGCGGAAGCTGCCGATGCGCACCGCCACGAACTCGATCCCGAACTCGTCGTGGTAGCGGTGGCCGAGCTGTTCCCCGAACGCCTTGCTGACCGAATAGTCGTCGAACGGCCGCGTCGGCAGGTCCACCGTGCGCGTCAGCTTGCGCGGATAGCGCTCGACCAGTCCGGCGCGGCTCGCGAACACGAAGCGACGCACACCGGCGCGACGCGACGCCTCCAGCGCGTTGCGCATGCCGACGATGTTGGCCTGAAGCACGGCCTCCCAGCCGTGCGCACCGCCCACGACGGCCCCCAGGTGGACGATGCCGTCCACTCCGTCCGCCGCGGCGGTCAG
>JAPPNY010000039.1 GCA_028818385.1 Spirochaetaceae bacterium | reverse complement strand
TGGCCTCTATCCTCTCAGTAATCCGGCTATCTCGGTGGTTTTGCAAAAGGCTCGGTGGTGAACCTGCGCGCGTCGTACGCGCAGGAGACCGAGCACATGATCGAACGGCTGACGGCGGATCTGGACGTGACCAGAGTCGCCGTCATGTACCAGAACGACTCCTACGGCCAGTCGGGTTTGACCGGTGTTCTCGAGGCCCTGGGTCGGCGCGGACTCGAACCCGTTGCAACCTGGTACTACGAACGCAACTCAAGCGCGGTCAAGGCTGCGGTGTACCACATCGCGGCGGCCAATCCCGAGGCCGTCATCATGATCGGCGCCTACCAGCCGGTCGCCCGGGCCATTTCTCTGCTTCGAGTCGACATCGACCCCATCTTCCTCGCTGTCTCGTTCGTCGGCAGCAACGCTCTGGCGCGCGAACTGGGGGATGAAGCGCCCGGTGTCTTCGTTACTCAGGTGGTCCCGGCGCCTGACGATGGCGGCACGCCGGTAGTGGCCGAGTATCTCGCCGCGCTCGACTCGTTCGACGCCGATGCCGAACCCGGATTCGTCTCCCTTGAGGGCTACCTGGCCGGGCGGCTAGCGATCTTCGGACTTGAATCCTGTGAACATTTGACTCGCGGCTGTTTCCTGGCTGCCCTTCTAGAGTCGCAGTTGATCGATCTTTCCGGCATAAGACTGCAATACGGGCCGGGCGACAACCAGGGCTCTGACGAAGTGATCCTGACGATGATCGACGAACAGGGCAGACTTGTGCAGGTGGCCCGTCTCGACGAGACGCTGTAATGGAACGCTTGCCTGTGTCGGCCAGATGGGCGGCTGTCGCGACGGTTGCCCTGCTCGTGCTTGGCGGCGTCGTGGCGAACGGGCAGGAGGGCGCGAATTCGGATTCCGCGGACGACGCGTCTTCCCACATCCGTGCGACTGCCGCCGCGCTGGCCGTGGCGCGCGGCGCGGAATCGTTGGCCACCACGGCCTCCGTGCGTACTCGTGCCGGAACGACCTCCGAAGCGATGGCGGAGTCGAATGCGTCCATCGACGCCCATGCGACGGAGATCCAACGGCAAATCGATCTGCTCGCAAGCGCCGGTCATGAGGAGGTCGCGGGCCGCATGCGCGGGTTGCTCGACGACCTGACGCTCAATGCCCGGTGGATCGAAGACGGTAGGCCGGGGGTCGCGCAGGTCCTGCAGGAGTCGCAGAGCCGCCGCCTGGAGCTCATCGCCGCAGCCAATTGGCAACTGCTGCCCGCCGTTGTCGTCAGCGAGGACGATCTGTTCTACCGCATGGTTTCCGGCGCCGGTGACGCCGAGGCTCAGGCGTCCCGGACTGCCCGCGCCATCTCGGTCGAGGACCTGCTGCTCTATGCGCGTCTGGCGCTATTGACTCAGCAGGTGGACCAGGGCTACATCGCGCTGGAAATCACCACGCGGCTCCCCGACAGCGAGTTCATGGCCACCCTGGAAGAAAACGCGAACATGGCAATGTACCAGCTCCGGGAGAACATCGAGAGCCTCGCCAACGTCGCTCACGACCACCTGGATCCCGCGCTGCTCTCCCTTGCCCGTGACCTCGTAGATGCCGCATACGGAGAAGCGAACCTCATCGATCTCATGAAGACTCGCTTTCGGCTAACGGACCAGGAAGAGAGACTTGCCGCCGCGGTCGCTAGCGTCTCGGCCTCCCTGCGAAACGAGGCGGACGCGGCGCTTGAACAGGCGATCGGCGCAATGGAACTCATGGATGCCACCGCCGGGACAGCCAGGGCTCTACGGGCCGCCTTGGCGGTAAAGCAGCATGCGTCCGCCGCCGCACCCCTCGCGACCGGCCAAACCACCGCCAGAACGCCGTTGGCCGATCTTCCGGGGGTTCGCGAGGCGCTCGCGGACCACCTTTCCGGCATGCGCCAAGCGTTGGACACGTTAGAGGACCTGGGCTACGGCGCCGCTGTGGCGCGCCTGTACCCGGAGATCGACCGACTGGATTCCGTGACCGAGCGAATTCTGAACGGCCGTCCCGAGCTGGCCGCGGCCCTGCGATCGGCCGGGCAACAGCGGGCGGAGCTGAGGGCCTTCGTGGATTACCAACTGGATCCCGCCGTGGTCTCCAGCCTGGACAACCAGTTGTACTACATGCTGACCGGCAGGAGCGAGTTCCGGAACGCGGGCGATGCCGGTTCGGACCCGTTGTCACACGTGGAGTTCTTGCGCTACTGGCACTTGGCGTCGGCCTACAACTCGCTGTTTCGCACGTTCTCAGGGTTGATCATCGCCATCATCATGACGGAGCCCACGCTGATCGGGGAAGGCGAAGAACGCTTCATCACGGCGTCTCATCGGCTTGAGAGGAGCATCGAGGCTCTGGAAGAAACGGAAGGCCCCGAATTGGCGCCGAATCTGGTCGCGCTGGCCCGCCAGTTCGTTTCCTTCGGAAACGGGGAGTCGAACGTCTTCGACTCGCTGCGGCACAGATTGCCTCTGATTGCGTTCGAGAACGGACTGCTTGAGGTAGCCCAACAGGCCGGTACCGCGCTGCAAGCCGGCGCGGATGCGATGCTCGACGGCATACTTGCGGACGCCACGTCGCCTTGAGTTGTTCCAGGGCGCTTGAAGCCTCGTCCGCACGGTAGTTCAGGCTCTACGGATTTCGGTTCCACTGACGCTCGTTGCCGCCCGCGCGGCGGCGCTCGCGGTGGGCACGTCGCCGGCGGCCAGCCGCTCCGGGGTCACCAGGTGGCAGGCGACGCGATATCCCGGTGCGACCTCCGCCAGCGGCGGTTCGCGCTTGCGGCAGACCTCCTCCGCGAACGGGCAACGGGTGTGGAAGCGGCAGCCTGACGGCGGGTCGATCGGGGTCGGCACGTCGCCCTGCAGGATGATGCGCTCGCGCGCGGCCTCGGGATCCGGGATCGGTATCGCCGAGAACAGCGCCTGCGTGTAGGGGTGCAGCGGGCGGGCGAACAGCGCCGGCTTGGCGGCCATCTCCACCACCTTGCCCAGGTACATCACCGCCACCCGGTCGGCGATATGACGCACGACGCCCAGGTCGTGGGCGATGAACAGGTAGGTGAGGCGGAACTCCCGCTGGAGCGCGCGCAGCAGGTTGATGACCTGCGCCTGGATCGATACGTCGAGCGCCGATACCGGCTCGTCGCAGACCAGCAGCTTGGGGTTGACCGCCAGCGCGCGGGCGATACCGATGCGCTGCCGCTGGCCGCCGGAGAACTCGTGCGGGTAGCGGCGTGCGTGCTCGGCTCTGAGGCCGACCACGTCCAACAGCTCCGCGACGCGACGCGCCCGCTCGCTCCCCTGCGCCAGGCGATGGATGGCCAGCGGCTCGCGAACCATCTGCTCCACCGTCATGCGCGGATTCAGCGAGGAATACGGGTCCTGGAAGATCATCTGCATCTGGCGCCGCAGCGCCCGCAACTCCTCGCCATCGGCGCGCGCAACGTCCCTGCCCTCGAACAGGACCCGGCCCCCGGTCGGCTCCAGCAGCCGCAGCAGTAGGCGGCCGACGGTGGTCTTGCCGGAGCCGCTCTCCCCGACCAGGCCCATGCATTCGCCGCGCTGCAAGGTGAAGCTCACCCCGTCGACCGCGTGCACGGCGCCCGTGCGTCGCGACAGCAGGCCGCCGCGCACGGGGAAGTGCTTGTACAGGTCGCGCACCTCCACCAGCGGCGCCCTGGGTGTCGCGGCCGGCGTCGCCATCAAGACCCGGCCTTGTCGCGGGCCGCGGTGGCTTCGCGCATCGGCCGGAAGTCCGAGTAGCGGTAACATGCCGCCTCGTGCCCGGGCCAGAACGCGTGCAGCGGCGGCTCCTTGGTCCCGCAGATCTCCTGCGCGTACGGACAGCGCGGATGGAACCGGCACCCCGCAGGCATCGCGTGCGGGCTCGGCACCACGCCCTCGATCGCCACCAGCTCGTCGCGCTCTTCGGCGGGATTCGGCAGCGATCCCAGGAGGCCCTCCGTGTACGGGTGGCGGCCCTCGCGGAACAAGGTGACCACGTCGGCCCGCTCGACGATCTTGCCGGCGTACATCACCACCACCTGCTGCACCATCTCGGCGACCACCCCCAGATCGTGGGTGATCAGGACGATCGCCATGCCGAGCTCCGCGCGGAGCTGGCGCATCAGGTCCAGGATCTGCGCCTGGATCGTGGTGTCCAGCGCGGTCGACGGCTCGTCCGCGATCAGTATCTTCGGGTGGCACGACAGCGCCATGGCGATCATCACCCGCTGCCGCATGCCGCCGCTCATCTCGTGCGGGTAGTCGCGCACCCGCTTCTCGGGGGCGGGTATGCCGACCAGCTCCAGCATCTCGACGGCGCGGCCGTAGGCCTCGCGCTTGCGCAGCCGCTGGTGCTGGATGATGTTCTCGGCGATCTGGAAACCGACGCTGAACACCGGGTTCAGGCTCGACATCGGCTCCTGGAAGATCATCGAGATCTCGTTGCCGCGGATCTCGCGCATGCGCGCCTCCGGGAAGCGCAGCAGGTCCTGCCCCTCGAACAGGATGCGCCCGCTCTCGATGCGGCCGGGAGGCGAGGCCACCAGCCGCAGCACCGTCAGCGCCGTGACGCTCTTGCCGCAGCCGGACTCGCCGACGATGCCGAGCGTCCCGCCGGCCGGCAGGTCGAAGCTCACCCCGTCCACCGCCGGCACCACGCCATCCTCGGTGTGGAAGTAGGTGCGCAGGTCGCGCACCGAAAGCAGCGGCGCGACAACGGTGCCCGTGTCCTGACTCACCTCAGGCACGCTACCGATTCGTTCACGACAGTTGTTGCTGCGGAAAGGACTTGAACCTTCACGGGATTTAACTCCCACTAGCCCCTCAAGCTAGCGTGTCTACCAATTCCACCACCGCAGCGTCGGGCTCGGGTGGGCCCGCACTATAGGAAACCGGGTTTCCCGGCGTCAATCTTCCGCGCGTCCAGGGTTGCCGGGGGAGTGCGTCTTTCGGTAGGTTACGCGCTTCTCCGCGCTCCGCCGGGAGCATTCCACCGGGATTTGGAGGCAGACATGAGACTGCTCGGACGTTCCTTGCTCACCTTGCACGACCTTTCCCCCGACGAGCTCAGGGGGCTCCTGGACCTGTCCGCCGTCGTCAAGCGGCAGCGCCGCTCGGGAGAGCGGCACCAGCGATTCGCCGGACTGGCGCTGGCGATGCTGTACGAGAAGCCGTCCACCCGCACCCGCTCCGCCTTCGCGACCGCGTTCGGGGAAGAGGGCGGCTTTCCGGTCGTGATGAACCGGGACGAGCTGCAGCTCGGCGCCAAGGAGTCGATCGAGGACACCGCGCGCGTGTTCGGCCGTATGTACGACGCCATCCAGTACCGCGGCTACGCCCAGGAGACGGTCGAGACCCTGGCCCGGTACGCCGGCATCCCCGTGTACAATGGGCTCACCGACAGCCGGCACCCCACCCAGGTGCTGGCCGACCTGCTCACCATCCGCGAGCACTACGGCGCTCTCGACGGCGTGTCGCTGGCCTACGTGGGCGACGCGCGCAACAACGTCGCCACCTCGCTCATGGTTGGCTGTTCCATGGCCGGTGTCGGCTGCACGCTGGTGGCGCCGAGCGAGCTGCAGCCGGCTCCGGAGCTGGTCGAGGCCTGCCGCAACGGGTCGGGCGCGTCCCTCACGGTAAGCGCCGACCTGGAGGCCGTGGACGGAGCCGACGTCGTCTACACCGACGTGTGGGCGTCCATGGGCGAGGAGGACCGCGAGGCGGAGCGCCTGCAGCTCCTGGCCGGCTACCAGGTCAACGACGCGCTGATGGGGCGGGCGGCCGACACCGCGATCTTCATGCACGACCTGCCGGCGGTGAAGGGCAACGAGGTCACCCACAGCGTTTTCGAATCCTCCCGCTCGATGGTCTGGGAGCAGGCGGAGAACCGCAAGCACACGGCCAAGGCGCTGATGCTGGCGACGCTGGTCGGCGAAGAGTGAGCGAAGCGAACCTCACTCGAAGAGTGAGCGGCCGGCTCGACCAGGCGCGCGCCGCGGTGCGCCGCTCCGGCTGCGCCGGCTGGCTGTTCTACAACGTCTACCACCGCGACCAGATCGCCGACGCGGTGCTCGGAATCGGCGCCGGTGCCAGCAACAGCCGGCCGTGGCTGGCGGTGGTACCGGCCGACGGCCCCGTGACCAAGCTCGTCCACGAGATCGAAGCCGGCGTCCTGGACCACGTGGACGGCACGACGCACCGCTACGCGTCGCGCTCCCGCTTCGCGGAGCTGCTCGGCGGCATCGCTCCGCCGGGCAGCGTCCTGGCCGCTCAGTGCTCGCCCACCCTGCCGCGCCTGTCCACGCTCGACCACGGCACCGCGCGCCTGCTGGAGCGGGCCGGCTTCACCCTGCAACCCTCCGAGGACCTGGTGCAGTGGACGATGGGCGGCCTGAGCGGCGCCCAGCTCGCCAGCCACGACCGCGCCGCGGAGGCGCTGCACGACATCGTCGCCGATTCCTGGCAGCGCATCGTGCGGGCCTGCGCCGCCGGACGGGCCGTGACCGAAGGGGCCGTTCGCGACGGCATTCTGGCCGCGTTCGAGGAGCACGGCATGGTCACCGATCACGAGCCGATCACCGCCTTCGGAGCGCATTCGGCCGATCCCCACTACAGCGCGTCCGGGGCCGGAGCGGCGCTCGCGCCGGGCCAGGTGGTGCAACTCGACCTGTGGTGCAAGGAGCCGGCGCCGGAAGCGGTCTACGCCGACATCTCCTGGGTCGGCGTGGCCGCGAGGCAGCCGACCGCACGACAACGGGATGCCTTCGCCGCGGTGCTCGCCGCCCGCGAACGCGCGGTGACGTTCCTGGCCGACGCCGCGGAGGCGGGCCGCACGGTGTCGGGCAGCGACGTCGACCGCGCCTGCCGCCAGGAATTGGCCGAGCGCGATCTGCTGTCCGCGGTGCGGCACCGCACCGGCCACAGCATCGACACCGACCTGCACGGCTCCGGGGTGAACCTCGACTCGTTCGAGTTTCCGGACGAGCGCCCGGTCACCGAAGGCGCCTGCTTCTCGGTCGAGCCCGGCGTCTATTTCCCCGGCGAGTTCGGCATGCGCACCGAGATCGACGTATCAATACGGTGCGGCCGGCCGGTGGCATCCGGTGGCCCGGCCCAGGAGGCCCTGCTATCGTTGCCGTAGCGTCCGCGGCACGCTGGTTGCACTGCGCCCCGCCGCCGGCGTACTTCTTGCGCCCGTGACCGACCGCTATCCGTTCGAGGTCCCGCCGGCCATCGAACGCTTTCTCTCAGCGCACGACACCTACCTCCTCCTCGGCCACCAGGATCCCGACGGCGACTGCCTGGCCTCGCCGCTGGCGCTCGCCAGCTTCCTGCGGCGCCGCGGCAAGCGGGCGCGCACCTTCTGCGAAGGCCCGTTCACCCGGCCGGAGATCGCCTCGTTCGCGCCGCGTTTCGCCCCCGGCGTGACCCCGCAGGACCGCGCCGGCGACGCGGCCGCCATCGTCCTGGACTGCTCGACCGCCGACCGCACGGGCGAGCCCGGAAAGGGCATCGCGGGTCTGCCGACGCTGGTGATCGACCATCACGCGGCCGGCGATCCGTTCGGCGACGAGCGCCTGATCGTGCCGACGGTTCCCGCCACCGCGTTGCTCGTGCAGGGCCTGATCGAGCTGCTGGGCGACCGGCCGACGAAGGAGGAGGCCGACCTGCTGCTGTTCGCGACCTGCACCGATACCGGCTTCTTCCGTCACCTGCGCAACGACACCGGCTACGTGTTCCGCGCCGTCGCGCGCCTGGTGGATGCCGGCGCCAGCACCGAGGCCGCCTACTCGGGCATGTTCGGCGCGCGCCCGTTCGAACGTCGCGTGATGCTCGGCCGCATGCTGGCCCGCTCCCAACGTCTCTACGGCGGGCTGCTCCTGTACACGGCGAAGTACGCGAGCGACCGGGCGGAGATCGGCGAGGCCGGGCGCGGCGACGACGACCTGTATTCGCTGCTGCAGACGGTCGCCGGCGCCGAAGCGCTGCTGGTCGTGCGCGAGGAGAGTCCGGGCGAATGCTCGGTGAGCATGCGGTCGACCACCGCCGTCGACGTCGGCTCGTGCGCGCACGAGCTGGGCGGGGGCGGTCATCCACAGGCGGCCGGATGCTCCTTCCGCGGCACCGTCGAGCAGGCCAGGCAGGCCGCGCTGGCGGTGCTGGCTCCCCAGATCGAACGGCTCCAGCGACAGCGATAGCGACGTTCCCGCGGGCTCGGACGCTGGAGGAGCGCCCGTCGCCCATTTGAGTAAACACGGGTAAGGCGCGCGCCGAGGCGGCCCATCAACGGCCTCTCCGGCAGCCCGATCCTGGCACGCTTCCTGTTCTCCCTGGTCTTCATGACGAAGTCAGTGACCAGGACCCTCGATGACCCGATGAAGCCCGCGGTGCTCCGCTACCAGCGCACCGGCACCGGGCGGCGCGAACTGCTCAACCGGATCGGCGCATACGTCTACCGCTTTCCCCTCTGGCAGGGCGGACCGGTGGACGACGACGATTGCGGCGATTTCTATCTGTACTGCCGGCCGCGCCTGCAGGATTTGATCGACCGCTTCCAGGACCAGGGGCGGCCGTTCGAGGCGTACCTCAAGTCGGTCCTGACCTGGCAACTCCGCAGCTACTACCGCGCGAAGAGACGCCGGGATGCCGCGTGGCGGCTCGCCGGTACCCCTCCGTTCTGGGATCCGGATGCGGCCGAGCTCAGTTCCGGCGGAGCCGACGTGCGCACGCGCCGGGCGCCCGCTGCTGCGGCTCCCGCTGCTGCGCCGGCCACGCTGCCGGCCACACTGGCTGCCGCACAGGCCACGACGGCGGCGGCCGGCAACCCGGCCGTGCGCAGGCGGTTGCTGTTCGCGGTGCTCAAGAACTGCCTGCGGATGCACGACACGCACGTGCCTGCCTGGGCCGGCCTGTGCGGCCGTGACGATCTGCAGGCGCTGATCGGGGTGGCGCGCAGGGCGAGCGGGGCGTCGCAGCGCCGCTGGACCAGGCTCAGCCAGCGGACCAATCACGCCTTCGCCATGGCGCGGCTGATCGAGGGACAGCTCCGCGACGAGACCGACGCGGACCGGCGGCGGCTCCTGGAGCATCGGCTGCAGCGCGCGCGCCGGACGGCAACCAACGCCAGGGCGGAGCTCGGGGCGGTGCGGCTGGGGCCGAGCAACCGGCAGATCGCCCAGCTCCTCGGGATCCCCAAGGGAACGGTGGACACCGGGCTGTTCTGGTTGAAGCACCGTTTCCCCCCGCGGTAGCCTGCACGTCACTTGACGCTGCTACTGGCCAGCACCAACGCCGGAAAGGTCCGCGAGTTTCGCCGCGTGTTGCCGGAGGTGCAGGTGCTGACCCCCGCCGACCGCGGGCTGCCCTTCGCCTACGACGAACGGGGCGCCACCTTCCTCGACAACGCGCTCGGCAAGGCGCGCCATCTGTTCGCGATGACAGGCGCGGCCGCGGTGGCCGACGACTCCGGGCTGGTCGTCACGGCGCTCGGCGGCGCGCCGGGCGTGCGTTCCGCGCGCTACGGCGGCGACCTCACCCAGGAGCGGCGCAACCTCCTGTTGCTGGACGCTCTTGCCGGCGCGGCCGACCGTTCCGCGAGGTTCGTGTGCTGCGTTGCGGTGATGCTGGCCGATCACCGGCTTCTGGTCGCCCAGGAAACGGTGGAGGGCAGCATCATCTCCGCCCCGCGGGGCGCGGGCGGGTTCGGCTACGATCCGATCTTCCGGCCTCTCGGCGCCGGGAAGACCTTTGCCGAGATGGACGGCGCCGCCAAGGACGCGATCTCGCACCGCGGCCGGGCCCTGCGCCGGCTGCGCGGGGTGCTGCTGGATTCGATGAGCCATGCGGAACGCGCCGGGCGCCAGGGCTAGGCAGGGCGGGCGCGACCAGCGCCTGTTCGTCTGCACCTCGTGCGAGAGGCGTGAGCCCAAGTGGCTGGGGCGCTGCCCCAACTGCGGTGAGTGGAACAGCTTCCGCGAGATCGAAGGCGGTTCTGCCGCCTCCGTCTTGGCTGCCGGCGAGGCACCGCTGGCGGTACCGCTGGCCTCGATCGAAGCCGATCCCGGGCTCCGCGTCGCCTCCGGCAACGGCGAGCTGGACCGCGTGCTCGGAGGCGGGTTCATGCGCGGCTCGACCACGCTGATCGGCGGCGAGCCCGGGGTCGGCAAGTCCACCCTGCTCCTGCAGGTCGCCGCGAAGCTGCAGACCGCCGGACGGGTGCTCTACGTCAGCGCCGAGGAATCGGCCGAGCATCTGCGGCTGCGCGCCGACCGGCTGCGGCTGCAGGCGCCGAGGCTGGAGGTCTGGGCGGGAGCGGAGCTGGGCGAGCTGTTGCGGCTGCTGGACACCGCCCGGCCGGCGGCGGTCATCGTCGACTCGCTGCAGGCCCTGACCGCCGCGGGCTCTTCCGCCCAGCCGGGCGCCGTGAACCAGATCAAGGAGATCTGCGACGCGCTGACCGGCTGGACGCACGCGCGCAACGCGATCACGGTGCTGGTCGCGCACGTCACCAAGGAAGGCGGCATCGCCGGCCCCAAGGCGATCGAGCACATGGTGGACGTCGTCCTCTCCTTCGAGACCGGCAGCGCGGAGCTGCGCTTTCTGCGCGCGTCGAAGAACCGTTTCGGCCCGGTCGAAGAGGTGGCGCTCTTCGAGATGACCGGCCGTGGCCTGCGGCAGCTTGCCGATCCGGAGTCACGGTTCGTCGAGCATGCGGGCGCCGGCCGGCCGCCGCCCGGCGTGGCGATCGCCGCGATCTACGAAGGCTCACGCGTGCTGTGCGTCGAGGTACAGGCGCTCGCCGTGCCCGCGCAGCGCGCGAGCCCGCGCATCGTCTCCGACCGCATCGACGGCGGGCGGGTGGCTCGCATCGCCGCCGTGCTGCAGCGCTCGGTGCAGGTGCCGTTCCTTGACCGCGACATCTACATGAACGTCGCCGGCGGTCTGCGGCTGCGCGACGTGGCGGCCGACCTGCCGATCGCGCTGGCGCTGTACGGTGCGCGCACCGAGCTCACCCCGGCCGCGACCCTGGCGGCCTTCGGCGAGATCACGCTGGCGGGCCAGATTCGGCGCGCGGTGGGCACCGAACGGCGCCTGCGGGCGGCCGCCGGCCTCGGCATCACCACCGTGCTCGCTCCGGGGCCGCTCCCCGCCGATCACGCATCCGGCTCGCGGGCGGTCGCCGACGTGCGCCAGGCCGTGCGGGCGGCCATGGTTCCGGTGGGCGCGGCCGCGGGAGGCACGTAGGCGGCCTTAGCGGAACAGGAGCGTTCCCAGCAACGGAAGGCCGATGAATGTTCCCGCCGCGCTCCCCAGGGTGGCGCCCAGGAATACCACCAGCGCGTGGCTGATGCGGTTTCGGAAGAAGCCGCGGACGCTCATCAGGTCGTCCTGCAGCGACTCGAAATCGCTGACGCGCGGTTTGCGGACCAAGGCTTCCACCGCGCCGCTGACGAACCCCACGCCGATGGTCGGGTTCATCGACGTGATGGGCGCCGCCAGGAACGAGACGATCACCGTGACCGGGTGCGCCAGGGCGACCAGCGCCCCCAGGGAAGCGAGCGATCCGTTGATCAGGACCCACCGGCCGAGCATCGTCAGCGTCAGATCGATGCCCGACCGCGCGAAGCCGACACCGATCACCGCGGCGACGATGGCCGGCACCAGCCACGGCAGGATCCGGCCGACCGTCGAGCGCGGCGGCGGCGCGCCGAGCTCATCGGTGTCGGGCAGTTCGCCGCCGGCGTCGATCTCCTGCAACGCGCGTACGACCCCGGCCTTGTGGCCGGCGCCCAGCACGGCGACGACCGGCCCGCCGCCCGGACCGGCGGCGCGGGCCGCCTGCGAGATGCGGGCAGCCAGGTAGCGGTCGCGCTCGTCGATCAGCACCGCCTTGGCCTTCGGCAGGTACTCGGCAAGCTCGGAGATCATGCTGGTGAGCGCGCCGTCGGTCTTCAGCCGCTCGATCTCCTGCGGGTCGGGCTTCTCGGAGCTGAACCCGGTGACCAGGAGCGCCGACAGCAGCTTCGAGCGGCCCCACAGCCCGCTCTGCGACCACGCTCGCCGCAGGGTCACCTGGACATCCCGATCGCAGAGCTCCACACGCGCTCCGGCCGCCTCGGCCTCCTCCACCGCCGCCAGCATCTCCGCGCCCGGCCGCACCTGGGCGTCCATGCCCATGCGCCGCTGGAACGCCGCCAGCACCATGTTGGCCAGCAGCAGGAACCCGCGCCGGCTGCGCAGCACGGAGCGGATGTCCAGATCCCGCCACGCATCCGGCTTGGTGAGCGTCTGGTAGCGCGCCTGGTCCAGCTCTACGCAGACCACCTCCGGCCTCTCGCGTTCGAGGAGCCCGCGCACGTCCTCGACGCTCCGTTGCGAGACGTGCGCGGTTCCCAGGATGACGATCTGCCGCCCGCCGAACGCCACGCGCTCAAGCGGCGGCGCCACGCCGGCGGGGGGCGCATCGGCGCGCGCCGACTCGGCGCCGTCCTCCGGCCGCTGCTCGTCGGCGGCCTCCGGCGCCGCGTCAGCGATGCTGATACGCGCTCCCGGTATAGGTGACGCGGACCTGCTTGTACGGCCCGTCGCCTTCGCTCTCCGTGCTCACGTCGTCCACTCCGCTGATGGTGGTATGCACCAATCTGCGCTCGAACGGGTTCATCGGCTCGAGCAGTTGCGACCGCCCCGAGCGCTGCACGTCGCGCGCCACGCGCATCGCCATGCGGGTCAGGCTCTGCTCGCGGCGGTAGCGGTAGTCCTCGGTATCCAGGATCACCCGCGGCCCGTCCTCATGCCGGCGACCGCACGCGATGTTGGTCAGGAGCTGCATGGCCTCCAGCGTGGCGCCATGCCGGCCGATGAGAATGCCGGCGTCATCGGAGATCATCTCGAGGACGACGCGGTCGTCCTCCCGGTTGGCGATGCGCAGATCGGCCTCGATCCCCATGTGGCGCAGCAGGTCGGAGACGAACCCCGCGGCCTCCGACTCCTGCTCGGTGTGCGGCTCCAGGTCCTCCACCGGCTGCTCTTCCCCGACGTGCACACGGATGGTGACCTTGCCGCCGCCGAACAGGCCGGATCGGGCCTTGACCACATCGACGTCGATTTCGTCCTCATCGAGACCCATCGCCTCGATCGCGTTGGCGATCGCCTCCTTCTCGGTGCGCCCTTCGAACTCGTGTACCTCCATCGTCACTCCTCACGCGCCGTTCGAGGACGGCGCCGTCACGTCAGTTCACTGCCCGCTTTGCGGGGCTCGCTACGCGGGCCGCTTCTTCCTCGGGGCCGTCGCTCCGCCCGATCGAGGCTTGCCAGGGGTGTCGCCGCGGCTGTTGATGTAGAGCTGCTGCACGACCGTCAGGATGTTCTGCACCGTCCAGTACAGGACCAATCCCGACGGCATGTCGTAGAGGATGAAGAAGAAAAAGATGGGCATCGCGTACTGCAGCATCTTCATCTGGCTGGCGTTGGCGCCCTGCGCCGTTGGCATGATCTTGGTCTGCAGGAAGGTGGAGCCCAGCATGAAGAACGGAAGCAGCCGCAGTTCGTCCCAGCCGAGCAGCGGGAGTTGGAAGCCCAACGGCAGGAAACTCTCCGGCGCGGACAGATCGGCGATCCACCCCGTGATGAAGGAGGCGCCGCGCAGGTCGAAGTGTTCGATCAGCACCGTGTACAGCGCGAAGAAAATCGGCATCTGCAGCAGCATGGGCAGGCAGCCGCCGACCGGATTCACCTTCTCGCGGCGATACAGGTCCATGGTCGCCTGGTTCAGGCGCTCGGGCTTGCCCTTGAACTTCTCGCGCAGCTCCTGGATCTGCGGCTGAAGCTGCGCCATCCGCTTGGTCGACTCCGAGCTCTTGCGCGTGAGCGGGAAGAACACCACCTTGATGAAGACGGTGAGCAGGATGATCGCCACGCCGTAGTTGGGGATCACCCGATAGAACGCGTCCAGCAGGAAGCGCACGACGTTGGCCAGCCAGCCGATGATCGCCGCCGTGCTGACGGTCTCCTCCAGGTGGAGCTGGTCGACGGCCGGCAGAGCCGGGTCGTTGTAGCGGGCGAGCGTGCTGCGGTCCTTGGGCCCGGCGTAGATGCGGAAGACATCCGTTTCCCCGAGGCTGGCGATCGCCGGCCGGCCCAGGTACAGGGCAGTGCGCCGGTCGATTTCGGGATCGGGGCGGCCGTCGTAGGTGATCCGGTAGTCGGTCTGGTCCGGGATCACCACCAGCGTGAAGTACTTGCCGACGATGCTGGTCCAGCGGACGCGGCGTTCTTCCAGGGTCAGATCGTTGCGCAGCCGCTGCCGCTTGCGCTTGCCCTCCGGGTAATAGCGCATGTATTCCCGGTATTCGTTGCGCCGGTCGAGCTTTTCATAGTCCGGTCCGAGCTGCGGCGCGATGCCGAGCGTGTAGCTGACACCGCCGAAGTCGAGCGCCGGCACCGCGTTCACGGAGTTCTCGATACGGATGCGCAGCTCGAACAGGTACTCCAGGTCGAACCGGTAGGTCTTGATCAGCCGGAACGGCGTGCCGTCGGTGGCCACGAAATCGCGGCTGAACTCCCAGGTCGTCGCGTCGATTTGCTGAAACGCGAACGGATCGTCGCTCGGCGCCGTATCCACGCCCCCGAACGCGACGGTCAGGTACTCCGTACCGTCCTCCGGGCGATGGACCAGCTCGACCGGCTGGCCGTTGACGTCCAGGTGATCCTTGAGCTGGAGCGACGCGATGGTGCCACCTGTCCGCGAGAACGCGATCCTGAAGACATCGGTCTCCCGGTGGATCAGGTCTTCCGCGAACGCGCCGCCGCCGGTGCCGGCCGCGTCGGTGCCGGCCGCCTCGGAGTCGGCTGCCGTCACCGCGCTTGGCGCCAGGTCGGCGAGCGGTACGGCCGGCTGTGACCGGCCGCCGAACAGCGACGGCATCTGAGGCTGGGTCTGCTCCTGGGTTTCCGCTCCCTCTTCCAGCGGCAGCGGATCCGGCGCGAACAGCAGGGTGTAGGCCAGAATCACGCCGACCGAGAGGACGACGGCAATGATGGTCTTTACGTCCATGATCGGTGTCTGGTCCTGCTACGGGACCGGGTCGTAGCCTCCGGATCCGAGCGGATGGCAGCGCGACAGGCGCCGCAGCGACATCCAGGTGCCGCGCAGGATGCCATGCCGGATCAGCGCCTGCCTGGTGTATTCGGAGCAGGTCGGGGTGAATCGGCACGACGGCGGCAGCCACGGTGACACGACGAGCTGGTAGATCCGTACGGCGCCGGCGGCGGCCAACCGCAGCGCGTTGCGCACGGAGGACATGGGGAGGTCGCTTCGCGCATCGTGTTCCTTGCTGCCGGGACCGGCCGGCACGTTGCCGGCGGCCGGGCGCGATCTGTTGCCGTTCAAGGGTGGCAGCTATTCCGTCCGGCGCTGGAGCAGCCGCGCGGTGCCCAGCACGGTCGCCATGTCGCTGCGCCGTTCGCGGGTCGTGGTGGTCGCGTCACCGTAAATCACGAACACCAGGTCATAGGAGCCGGCAATGCGGCCGACGAGCTGGCGGTATGCTTCCCGGCTGATGCGCTTCTGCCGGTTACGATCCACGGCCCGGCGGAGGCTGCGGGTGGGCGCGAAGGCAACCCGGTGATGGCCCAGTCCGTTCGCGGCATACCCGAGCTTGAGGCCACGCGTCCGGCTGAACCGTCCGGCCCGGAACAGCCGCTGGATGTCCCGGGACCGGGACAACCGATCGAATCCGCCGCGCCCAAGTCGGACGTGTCGAGGTCGGGCATGCCCGATATGACCCTCGTGCTGTCGGCGTCTGGGTTCCACTCGTCCACCTGTCAGCGGTCGTCTGAAGCCGGACAACCACCTAGTACGGCTTGCGTTCATCGGAAACGGTCAGCCGGTGCCGACCCTTGCGCCGTCGCCGTTTGAGTACCTGGCGACCCCCGCGTGTCTTCATGCGCGCACGGAATCCGAAGGTACGACGTCGGCGAACGCGGCTGGGCTGGTAGGTCCGTTTCATAAGGGAATCCGATCAGGGAGCCGGCTCAATGTAGGTTCAGCGTTCGCCGGTGTCAAACCGCCGGTCGCCCGACCGATCGCCAAGTACGGTAGCGATCCGCGATATGCGGAGGGACGCGTGCGAGCGGCCGAGCCGCCGGACGATCGCCGCTTCCCGAGCTCGCAGGAGCTGTACCCATCCCGGGTGATCGGCGGCAACGATCAGCCGGCCCCGCTCGACTTCGACCGGGCGCGTATGCGCGGCCAACTCGCGCCCGACGATCTCCGGCCAGCCCTGGAACAGGGAGGCGGAACCGGCCGCGTCGCCGGATTCGGCAAGCCACCGTCGCAAGGTCTCTCCCAGCCGTTCCATCGGTCGTCCGTCCTAGTACCCCATCAAACTGTAGTTTGGCGGTGCGTGCTACGGGAACTCGGGCTTGTGCGCGCTGTTCCAGCGCGCTTGAAGCCCGTGTAGCGACCTGTGTCACCGGTCGACATCAGTTTGATGGGGTACTACGGCTTCCACGGTGTGAGCGAGCCGTCCCGCACGGTGATCCGCAGAGTCGGCCCGGTTTCGTAGCGATCGAACGGCTCGTCGGGAAGGAACGTGAAGAACCGCTGGTCGGCCGTCGGCAGGGCTGCCAGAAACCGCTCCCGCTTGCGGGCATCGAGCTCCAGCAGCACATCGTCGAGCAACAGCAACGGAGCCGGCCGGGATCGTTCGGCAACCCGCGCGGCCTGCGCGGCGCGCAGTGCCAGCGACGCCAGCCGCTTCTGCCCCGTGGACGCGTACCGGCGGAACGAGAGCCCGTCGATCCGCAACGGAAAGCGGTCACGGTGGGGCCCGGTGGTGGTGGTCTGCAAGGCATGATCGCGCTGGCGGGCCGAACGCATCTGCGCGGCAACCTCCTCGGGGGCAGCGCTCGACCAGGACGGCTGGTAGCCGATGGATACCACCACGTCCGACTCCGTCACGCGGTGGAAGATCGCCGCGAAGCGGCCAGCGTAGTCGCCGATCAGATCGCTTCGTTGAGATCCGATCACCAAGCCGGCTTCTATCAACTGCCGGTCGTAGACGTCGAGCAAGTCGTCCGACGGCCCTCCTCGAAGCAGGGCGTTGCGCTCCATCAGCACGCGGCGGTAGCGGCGCAGCGCCGGCAGCGCACCCGGATCCGAGAGCGCGGCGGTCTGATCAAAGAAACGCCGCAACTCCGCCGGCGGCCCGTCGACCGCGCGAAGATCGTCGTGGGAGAACAAGATGCACGGCACCGCGCCCACCACCTCGGCGCGGTCCGCTACGCGAGAGCCGTCGACCCGGATCTCTCTGGGGCCGTCCTTGCGCAGGTGGACGGCAACCTCGCGATGCCAGGCCCCCGGCGACGCAGTGTCCGCATCGAGCGCAGTGTCCGCGTCGAGCACGAACGAGCCGCCGACTACGCCCTGGTCCATGCCCGATCGGATCAGATCCGCGTCCTGTCGGGTTCGAAACGAGCCGCCGAAACACAGCAGATAGATGGCTTCAAGGAGATTCGTCTTCCCCTGTCCGTTCTCTCCGATCAGAAACACGCAGTCCTGTCCCTCCAGGCTGTCCAGGCGCAACGGCTGAAGGTTGCGAAAGCGCTCCAGGCGCAGGGCCGACAGTCGTGCCCGGTCGGCCGACGGTCGCAAGGCGTCGCTAGCCGACCTGCATCGGCATGATGATATGAAAGTAGTGGCGTTCCGGCTCCGCCGACAGCGTGATCGCCTTGTTCGGAGCGGTGAAGGCCAGAACCACCTGATCCGTGTCCATCTCGCGCAGCGGGTCCAGCAAGTACTGATAGTTGAGTGCCAGCGACGAAGCCGGGCCCTGGTACTCGCACGGGAGCTCCTCGCGCGCCGTGCCGACATCGCCCTCGCTGCACTGTACGGTGACCTGGCCCGCTTCGACCTCCAGCCGGACGCGCCGCGACTTCTGTTCCACCAGGACCGACACCCGTCGCAAGGCCTCCGTCAAGGCGGAGCGATCGACCACCAGCCGGTGTTCCTGGCTCTCCGGAATCACGCTCTTCACATTCGGGAACTGCGCGTCGATCAGTCCCGAGTTGATGCGCCGATGCTCCACCTGCGCATGCAGGTTGCGGTCGGCGATCGCCAACTGCAGCGATCCCTCCCCGGTGCAGAACTTGCGTATCAGCGTGAGTATCTTCGGAGGGACGATCACCCCTGCGCCATCGAGCGCCGGCTCGATCTCCTTCTTGCAGTATGCCAGCCGATGCGAATCGGTGGCGACCATCATCAACTCACCGTCGGCCTGGTCCAGGAAGGTGCCGTTCATGAAGTACCGGGTCTCATCGTCAGAGACCGCGAATATCGTCTGCGCGATCATCTCGACGAAGTCGCTTTGCGGTACTTCCACGAATTCGCTGTCGTGGGTCGCGGGAAACTCGGGAAACCGGTCCGGAGGCAGCGTCTTCAGGGTGAAGTCGATCCTCCTGCCCTGCGGGCGAACCGCAAGCATGCCTTCGGCGCTGGTCTCGAACTCGATGTCCCCGGCCGGAGAAGAACGCAGGATGCCCGCGAGCTTGTCGCACGGCACCGTCGTGACGCCATCCCGCTGCATGTCCACCGGCACCCGTGCCTGGTAGTTCACCTTCAGATCGGATGCGCGCAGGGTGAGCGTGCCGTCATCGACGGCGAGGAAGACGTTTGACAGGACGGTGATGGCGTTTCTGGTGGAGATGATCTCCAGGGCGTGAGCGGTCTCTCGCAGGATCACGTCCTTGTCGATGGTGAACTTCATGGTGTCGGCGCCTCCTTGACGGTGCCCTGCGGACCGATCATGCAACGGATGGGTCTTTCCGTAACTACCATGAGAAGATAGTTGGTGGTAGGAACGGTGCTGTGGAAGATGGTGATATCCTTGTAAATCATTACAATAATGTACTTTATTTGATTAACAAACGGGTGGTCTCAATCCCCGTCGTCAGCGGATGGTCCGTGACCGGACAACGGTCCGCGGCGTCGGGGCGACTTGTCCCGTATACGTCCACGGTCTTTACGGTGGTTGTCCACACGTATCCGGGGGTCACCGGGATCGCTGGGTGATCGTGCGGGTCAGGTGGGAGATGACCGGATCGAGGGTCGGATCGGTGCGCTTGCGCTCGGCTACGCGTTGGCAGGCGTGCATGACCGTGGTGTGATCGCGCCCGCCGAACTCCAGTCCGATCTCCGTGGTGGAGAGTTCGGTGACGTCGCGGGCGATGTACATCGCAAGCTGGCGGGGGAACGCGATGGCACGGGTGCGCTTCTTGCCTTTCAGTTCGTTCTGGCTGAGGCCGAAGTACTCGGCGGTGACCCGCTGGATGGTGTCGAGAGAGACGTTCGTGGGGGCGGAGAAGAACTCCCTGAGCTCTCGGGAAGCGACATCGAGCGTGATCGTGCGGTTGACCAGGTTGGAGTAGGCGGTGAGCTTGATGAGGGCCTTCTCCAGGTCGCGCACGTTGCTCTGGATGTTCTGGCAGATGAGCTCGATCACGTCGGTCGGAACGGAAACGCCGTTCTCGTCGATCTTTTGAGTCAGGATGGCGATGCGAGTCTCGTAGTCGGGCGGCTGCAGGTCGATGTTGAGGCCACGCTCGAACCGGTTGATGAGGCGGTCGGGGAGGCTTTTCAACTCGGACACGGGGCGATCGCTGGAGAACACCATCTCCTTGTTCGCGTCGTAGAGCGCGTTGAAGGTGTGGAACAGTTCCTGCTGCGTTTCGGTCTTGCCCTGCAGGAACTGGATGTCGTCGATCAGCAGTACGTCGGCTGACCGGTAGCGATTCTTGAAGCGGTGCCCGGTCTTGTCCTTGATCGACTGGATGAACTCGTTGGTGAAGGTCTCGACCGTGACGTAGACGACTTTCAGGTCGCGGTACTCCTGGTAGACGTCGTTGCCGATGGCCTGCAGCAGGTGGGTCTTTCCAAGCCCGACCCCACCGTAGATCAGGCAGGGGTTGTAGGCCCGTCCGGGGTTCTTGGCGATTGCCACCGCGGCGTTGAGGGCGAACGAGTTGCCGTCACCTTCCACGAAGCGGGAGAAGCGGTACTCGGGGTTGAGCTGGGCATGGCGGGGGCGTTCGGCCCGGATGTAGGAAATCTCGGCGTTGGGTGGCATGGTCGCGTTGGGTGGCATGGTCTCCTGCTCGACCGGGACGGGAGTCGCGCTGCCGTTGGTGCGGCGGATCTCGAAGGTGATGCGGAGGTTCTGTCCGGAGAGATCCAACAGCGACTCCTCGAGTTTCGTCCGATACCGTTGGTCCACCTGATCCCGGTAGAACGAGGAGGGGACGTTCAGCCGGACCTGGGAATCGTCGGCACCGGCGTAACTCATTCCGGAGAACCACGTCTGGTACTCCTGCTCGCTGATCTCGGATCGGAGGTGGGTGACGGCTTCGTTCCAGAAGACCTCGTAATCCCATACAGAGCCGTTATTACTCATGTTATCCACATGTGCTCCACATTCCATTGGGAGCGGTCGGCGAACGACCTTCGCGGAAGGGACGCTCCGAGGGCCACCGGAGGCGAGCCGATAGAACGGTACTAAGCAAGTAGATCATTTATCGGTAAGAAATTATTTCGAAAGATCCGAACGGATGAAAAAAGCTCGACAGCGATGGTTTCGATACATGTTGAGAACCCCCTTTGGCCACTCCTTATTCAGGAGTTATGAACAAGTTATCAACGACCGGACCAATTTCAGTGTAGCGCACGGGAAAAGGAGGTGCAAGCGTTCGAGGCGGGAGCGCGCGGTTTACGAGGAGGTGCCAGCTCCGCTGCGCTTGAGCTGACGGGCGCGTGCCTACGGCTGGATGTCCGAGGCCGGCATCCCGGTGATGCGCTCGCTTATGCGTTCGAGGTCGTCGGCGGAGTAGTAGGTGACGGAGATCCGGCCTCGCCGCGCCGAGCCGCGGACATCGACCTTGGTACCGAGCGCTTCGATCAGCCGTTGCTGGAGGGCCGCCAGGTCGGGGTCGGCGGGCGGCCGCGAAGGAGGGGCGGCGGGGCCGGCGGTCTCGGGCGGCACCGGCCCCGGGAGCTGTTGGGCCGCGTTCTCGGTGGCTCGCACGGAGAGCTGGTCGGCCAGGATGCGGTCGAACAGCTCTCGGCGCGACGCATCGTCGGTGACTGCCAGGAGCGCCCGCGCATGGCCGGCCGAGAGCTCCCCGCGCTCGACCGAGGCCAGGATGTCGTCGGGGAGCTTCAGCAGGCGCAGGGCATTGGTGACCGTGACGCGGCTCTTGCCGACGCGCTGTGCGACCTGGTCCTGCGTGCGGCCGGCGGCCTCCATGAGCCTTCGGTAGCCACGCGCCTCGTCGACCGGATTGAGGTCGGCGCGCTGCAGATTCTCGACGAGGGCCAGCTCCAGGTGCTCGAGCCCCTGGGTGGCGCGTACCACGGCGGGAACGGTCGAGAGTCCCGCAAGGCGCGCTGCTCGAAAGCGCCGCTCGCCGGCGATGATGCGGTAGCCGGCGCCATCGGATTGAACCACGAGCGGCTGCAGCACCCCGTGCGTGGCGATGGAGTCTGCGAGATCCCGAAGGTCGCGTTCATCGAAGGTGGTGCGCGGCTGGTCGAGGTTGGGTGAAATCTCGTCCAGCGGCAGTTCGCTCGGCGACTCGGCCGGTGGGCTGTCGCCCAACAGCGCCTCGATTCCGCGACCGAGGGCAGGGCGTTTGGCGCGGGAACGCTTAGACACGGGACACGAACTCCTCGGCAAGCTGGCGATAGCTCCTGGCGCCGATGCTCGACGGGGCGTACTCGCAAATCGGCTGCGCGTGGGACGGGGCTTCGGCCAGGCGGACGTTACGCGGAATAACGGTTCTGAAAACTTGGTCCTGGAAGTATCCGGTCACTTCTCTCACCACCTCATGGGTCAGGCGCGTGCGGCCATCGTACATCGTGAACACGATGCCGCCGACACGCAGCTTCTTGTTGTGGCGGCGCTGGACCCCTTCGATCGTGCGAAGGAGCATCGCCAGCCCCTCCAGCGCGAGGTACTCGCACTGGAGGGGAATGACCACGTGCGTGGCTGCCACCAGGGCGTTGATCGTCAAGAGTCCGAGCGACGGGGGGCAGTCGATGAGAACGTCGTCGAACGGCGCGGTAGCTCCCTTGAGCACGCGCTTCAGGTATCCCTCGCGGCCGTGTGCGTCGGCCAACTCGACCGACGCGCCGCTCAACTCGATACCGCCGGGCGCGATCGACAATCCGGGAATGCTGGTGGTGACGATGACCTCGGAAACATCGACGGCGCCGATCACGGCCTGGTAGATCGACGGTGAAGCGTCCGCGCCCACGCTGCTGGTGGCGTTCCCCTGCGGATCGAAGTCGATGACCAGGACCTTCCGTCCGGAAAGAGCCAGATAGGCCCCTAGGTTGACGGTGGTGGTGGTCTTGCCGACGCCGCCCTTCTGGTTGGCAAAGGCGAATCGGCGGCCCATAACGCGCGCACAGGATAGCGAGTGCGTGGCGTGCGGGCAAACCGCGGACGCCTCATGTTCCACGTGGAACGTTCCACGTGAAACATGCCACTGGGGACCATGCCACTCCGGAACATGGCGCCCAAGAGCCTACTCGCCGGGTGCGCCGATCGTGAGAGTCGGACCTTCGGGCTCGTCTTCCTGCGCCGCGCGGGCGATGCCCGCTACCGGATGTTCCGGGTCGATGCGGACCACGCGGACGCCCGAGCTGTTCCGGCCCTGCACTGGTACCTCGTTGGAGGTCGCCTTGAGCACCTTTCCCTGCTCGGTGATGCACACGACGTCGTCATCGGCGTGGGTCGAGGTGATGCCCGCCACCAGACCGGTCTTGTCGTGGGTCTTGTAGCAAATCTGACCCATCGTGCCTCTCCCGTGCGGTGTGAAAGAGCTGTACGCTATCCGCTTTCCGTAACCGTTCGCGGAGATGACGAACAAGCGCTGGTGGTGGTCGACCGCAACCGCGCCGACCACGGCATCGTCGGGCCGCAGCCGCATGCCGCGGACGCCACGGGTCGCGCGGCCCATGGAGCGGATCCCGTACTCGGAGAAGCGCAGCGCGTAGCCAAACCGGGTGGCCAGCACGACGTCGCTGCTGCCATCGGTGAGCATCGCGGACACCAGGCGGTCGTCGGGATCCAGGTTGATCGCGACGATCCCGCGGGTGCGGGCATTGGCGAAGTCCGTGGTCCTGACCTTCTTGACGACGCCGCGGGAGGTCGCCATGAACAGGTAGGTGTCCCGGTCGAACTCCGTGAGGGAGGCCACGGCCGTGACCTGTTCGTCCGCCTCCATACCGAGCAGGGAGCGCAAGTCCTGACCGATCGCCGAACGGGTCCGGTCCGGCAACTCGTGGACCCGCACCCAGTACGACTTGCCGGTGTCCGTTACGAACAGGATGTAAGTATGGGTCGATGCGATGAACAGGTGCCGCACGAAGTCGTTGCCGGCCACGGCCACGGAGCTGCCCTTGCCACCCCGGGACTGCCGGCGAAAGGCCGCCACGGGCAACCGCTTGACGATCCCGCGGTTGGTGATCTGCACCACGACGTCCTCTTCGGGAATCAGGTCCTCCAGGTCGATGTCCGTGATCGGGGTCGCGACCACTTCGGTGCGGCGGTCGTCACCGTACTTGCGGGCGATGTCCGCCAGCTCGCGCTTCACCACCGCGAGGATCTTCCTCCGGTCGCCTAGCAGTTCACGGAGGGACTCGATCAATTCGCGGACCTGGACGATCTCGGCCTCGACCTTCTCGACCTCAAGGCTGGTCAGACGCTGCAGCCGCATGTCCAGGATCGCGTCGGCCTGCTTCTTGCTCAACTCGAAGCGCTCGCGCAGGCCGACGCGTGCTTCGGTGGTCCCGCGCGAGCCGCGGATGATCCTGATCACTTCGTCGATATGGTCCAGCGCCAGCTTCAGGCCGTCCAGGATGTGGAGGCGATCCTCCGCCTTGCGCAGGTCAAAGCGGGCGCGGCGGACAACCACCTCGCGGCGGTGGTCGACGTACAGTTCGATCTGACTCTTCAGGTCGAGCACGCGCGGCTGCCCCTTGACCAGGGCCAGGGCGTTGACACTCATCGTGATCTGCAACTGCGTGTGCGCGAAGAGCTGATTGACCGTAACGTCGCGGTTCGCGCCGCGCTTCAGCTCGATCACGACGCGCATGCCGCGCCGGTCGGATTCGTCTCGCAAGTCGGCGATGCCCTCGATACGCCGGTTCCGGTGGAGGTCGGCGATCCGCACGACCATGTTGGCCTTGTTGACCTGGTACGGGATCTCCGTGACGACGATCGCCTCCCGGCCGGACTTGAGGGTCTCGAACACGATGCGGCCGCGGATGGGGATCCGCCCCCGCCCCGTGTGGTATGCCTCGGCGATGGCGTCGCGGCCGTAGATGATTCCGCCGGTCGGGAAGTCCGGACCCGTGATGGAGCGCATGAGCTCGTCGATCGTGATCCTGGGGTTGTCGATGTAGGCGGCGACCGCGCGCGCCACCTCGCGCAGGTTGTGCGGGGGCAGATTGGTGGCCATGCCCACCGCGATGCCTGAGGCACCGTTGGCCAGCAGGAACGGGAACGCGCCCGGCAGCACCACGGGCTCTTCCAGCGAATCGTCGTAATTGAGCTGAAAGTCGACCGTCTCCTTGCCGATGTCGGCCAGCATCTCCTGCGCGATCGGTGCCAGCCGCGCCTCCGTATAGCGCATCGCCGCCGGCGGATCGCCGTCGATCGAGCCGAAGTTGCCCTGGCCGTCGACCACGGGGTAGCGCAGCGAGAAATCCTGCGCCATGCGCACGAGGGCGTCGTAGACCGCCTGCTCACCGTGCGGGTGGAACTTTCCCAGGACCTCACCCGCGACGCGTGCGGTCTTCCGGTACGGCCGGTCCGCACGCAGCCCCATCTCGTTCATCGCGTGCAGGAGCCGCCGGTGCACGGGCTTCAGGCCGTCGCGGGCATCGGGCAGCGCGCGGCTGACGATGACCGACATGGCGTAGGTCAGGTAGGACGTTCGAACCTCGTCCTCCACCTGCCGCGGTATGACGCGGCTGCTCAACTCCTCAGCCATGTACCCTCCTCGCCATGTGAGATGCCCCTCCCGAATCGGTGATGTGTGCCGGCGCGCCGCGTGGCGGACGTTTCGGAGCCGCCCGCGGACGCCGGCGGCCGGTCAGATGTCGAGCGTCCCGACCGAAAGCGCGAAGTCCTCGATGAACTTCCGCCGCGGCTCCACCGCCTCGCCCATGAGCGTGGTGACGGCGCTCTCCGCCTCCACGTCGTCGTCCAGGGAGACGTGCATGATGCTGCGGGTCTCCGGGTTCATGGTGGTCTCCCACAACTGGTCCGGATTCATCTCTCCCAGACCCTTGTAGCGCTGGATGTTCGCCCTGGCGCCGTTGCCCGCCAGAATCCGGTCGCGTTGCGCGTCGTCGTGGGCGTAGGCGACTTCGCCAGAATGTTCGATCTTGTAAAGTGGCGGCATGGCGATGTAGACGTGCCGGTTGGCGATCAACGGTTTCATGTGGCGGTAGAAGAAGGTGAGCAGCAGCGTGCGGATGTGCGATCCGTCCACATCGGCGTCCGCCATCAGGATCACCTTGTGGTAACGCAGGCGCGACATGTCGAGGTCGGAGCCCATGCCCACGCCGAGGCTGGTGATGATCGGCAGCAGCTTCTCATTGGTCAGCACCTTTTCGGGGCGCGCCTTCTCCACGTTGAGCATCTTTCCCCACAGCGGCAGGATGGCCTGGAACTGGCGGTCCCGCCCCTGCTTGGCGCTGCCCCCGGCCGAGTCGCCCTCGACGATGTACAGCTCGCACTTGGACGGATCCGTCTCCGAACAGTCGGCCAGCTTGCCGGGCAGGCCGGTGCTCTCGAGCAGTCCCTTGCGGCGGGTGATCTCCCGGGCGCGCCGCGCCGCGCTGCGGGCCTTGGCGGCCAGCATGCACTTCTCCAGGATGGCGCGCGCCGCCGGCGGCCACTCCTGCAGGAAGCGGGCAAGCTCTTCGTTGACGAACGACTCGACCAGGCCGCGCACCTCGCTGTTGCCGAGCTTCTGCTTGGTCTGGCCCTCGAACTGGGGCTCCGGCACCTTGACCGAGACGACCGCCGTGAGTCCTTCGCGCACGTCCTCGCCGGTGAGCGCCTCATCGTCCTTCTTGGCGAGTTTCATGCGCCGCATCGCGTCGTTCAGGGTGCGCGTCAGCGCGCCGCGGAAGCCGCTCAGGTGGCTGCCCCCCTCCCGCGTGTTGACGTTGTTGGCGAAGCTGAAGACCTGGTCGGCATAGCCGTCGTTCCAGGCCAGCGCGATGTCCAGCAGGACGTCGTCACGTTCGCCCTGGAACGCGATCACCGGCTCGTGGATGGTCTTCTTGTTCTGGTGGAGGTACTCGACGAACGACCGCACGCCGCCGTCGAAATTGAAGGTGCTCGACCGCTGTCCCTCCCCGCGTGTATCGATGAGCTCAATGCTGACGCCACGGTTGAGGAACGCCAGCTCGCGCAGCCGCGACGACAGCATGTCGAAGCTGAACTCGATCTTCGCGAACATCTCCGGGTCGGGCTCGAAGCGTGTGATGGTGCCGTGACGGTCGGTGCTGCCGACCTCCCGCACCGGGGCATCCGGCGTGCCGCGCTGGTAGCGCTGCTGGTAGATCGCGCCGTCCCGGTGCACGGTCACCTCGCACCAGAGCGACAGCGCGTTGACCATGGAGACGCCGACGCCGTGCAGGCCGCTCGATACCTTGTAGCTCTTCTTGTCGAACTTGCCGCCGGCGTTGAGCCGGGTCATCACCACCTCGAGCGCGCTGATGCCTTCGGTCGGATGGACGTCGGTGGGAATGCCGCGCCCGTCGTCGGCGACGCGGATCACCTCGCCCGGCTCGATGGTGACCTGGACCTGGGAGCAGTGCCCGATCAGCGCTTCGTCGACGCTGTTGTCCACCACTTCGTACACGAGGTGGTGCAGTCCTTCCGGGCCCGTGGTGCCGATGTACATGCCGGGCCGCTTGCGGACGTGCTCCAGGCCTTCGAGCACCTGGATGTTTTGCGCGGTATAGTCTTGCGCCACGAGCTCTGATCCCCTCCCCAGTGGTTTATGCCAGCCGTTTGTTTACTGTTTCGGCTGCTAAACCCCCATAGCTTAAGGGGTCGCCGAAGAAAAGTAAACCGAAACCGAACATGGATTTGTGCGTTTCGCGACGGGTTCTCGGCGGGACGGCGGCCGCACGATCCGGCGGCGGCGCTAGCACCCCACCAAACTGTAGTTTGGGGCAGTGCGCTTGAAGCCCGGGTAGCCACCTTTTGTCACCCGTCGACATCAGTTTGATGGGGTGCTACGACCGTCGCGTAGCCGGCGGCAGGAACTCCCGGAACTCGTACTCCACGCGTCCGTCGTCGGTCACCGCGACCGTCGCGTGTCCGCCGCGCGCCATCCCGTCGAGCACCCGCTCGGCTTCCGCCAGCGACAGCGATGACTCGACGGCAATCACCGAGGCGGTGATCCTGCCGCCCTGAGCCCGCGCGATGCGCAGGACCTCGTGCTCGTGGTCCGGCTCCTTCGGCACTTGGCTCGCGCGTTCGGCGCGCACCCGCCTGAGGGCGAACAGGCCTTCGATGGTGGGAGCCAGGCCGACGAAAGCCAGCGGAAAGAGCCAGAACCAGGCGCCGGTGATCACCCACAGCCCGCCGAACACGAACGTGCAGGCGACGCCGCCGGCGAGCCGTTGTTCGGCCTTCTTTTCCTTGCGCCGCTTCCTGCGCCCGGAGTCGCCGTCGCCTACTTCCGCGGTCACCACGGCCCCAACGATAGCACACGGGCGTCGACGCCACGGAGATGGTGCGGAACGGCCGGCCGTCAGGACGCGGCTTTTCGCGGGTCATCGAAAGGCAAGCGCACCGAACGGCGGCCGCGCTTTCGTTGCCGGAACCTGCGGATGCCGCGTTTGACAGAAACGGCGCGGCGTCCCTATAGTCGGGTCTTCGGTTCCCGAGAATCGGAGAGGTGTCCGAGTGGACGAAGGAGACGGTCTTGAAAACCGTTGAGCCCTTGCGGCTCCGTGGGTTCGAATCCCACCCTCTCCGCACAGCGGCTGACGGGCAGCCGCCGGGAGAGGTGCGAGAGTGGCCGAATCGGGCTCCCTGCTAAGGAGTTGTACCCCTGGGGTACCGTGGGTTCGAATCCCACCCTCTCCGGACAGACTGAGTGCCCATAGCTCAGCTGGATAGAGCGCTAGATTGCGGATCTAGAGGTCGGAGGTTCGAGTCCTCTTGGGCACGGAACGGAGAGATGCGAGAGCGGTTGAATCGGGCGGACTCGAAATCCGTTGAGCCGCTGCGGTGGCTCCGTGGGTTCGAATCCCACTCTCTCCGCACGGGCGGCGGGTGCTGCACGGGTGGCGCCCGCCGCTCTGGCCGTACGTGACCGATGGCCGGGAGAGATGACCGAGAGGCCGAAGGTGCACGCTTGGAAAGCGTGTGTGCCCTTACCGGGGCACCGTGGGTTCGAATCCCACTCTCTCCGTTCGCCGATGGCGGCCCCTCGGGTACGCAGGTCGGGCACTGTGCTACGGGTCGCCGCCCAACCCCGTCAGGACCGGAAGGTAGCAGCGGTAAGCGAACGACTCGGGAGCCGCAGGACGCTTGGTCTCGCCCGAGGGGCCTTTTTTCACCACGGGTCTTCGACCGGTAAATAGACTTGGCATTCTGACGATGGCCTACGAAGTCACCGCCGCCCGGCGCCGGCCGCAGGTATTCACCGAGCTGGTGGGGCAGGAGTACGTCGTGCAGACGCTGCAGAACGAGTTGCGCTCGGGCAACGTCGCGCAGGCGTTTCTGTTCTCCGGCCCGCGGGGTGTCGGCAAGACCTCCGCGGCCCGCATCCTGGCCAAGGCGCTGAACTGCGGGCAGGGGCCGACCGATACGCCTTGCGGAACCTGCGGCCCGTGCACGGAGATCGCGCGGGCCCAGTCCCTGGACGTGGTGGAGATCGACGGCGCCTCCCACACGGGAGTGGACGATGTCCGTGAGTTGCGCGATCAGGTCGTGTTTCCGCCGAGCTCGGCCCGCACCAGGGTGTACATCATCGACGAGGTGCACATGTTGTCGACCTCGGCCTTCAACGCCCTGTTGAAGACGATCGAGGAGCCTCCCCCCTATGTCACCTTCGTGTTCGCCACCACCGAGCCGCACAAGGTGCCCGCCACGGTTCGTTCGCGCTGCCAGCACTTCGCGTTCAGCCTGATCGGGCACGAACGCATAGCCGGCTGCCTGCGCGACGCCGCGGCCGAGCTGGGCGCGCAGGTGGCCGATGACGCCCTGCACTGGATCGCGCGCCAGTCGGCGGGATCCTTGCGCGACGCGTTCATGATCCTGGACCAGGTGATCGCCGGCGCCCGCGGCGACGGTCAGGCCGCCGTGACCCTGGAAGGGCTGCGCGACAGCATCGGCCTGTTGGGGTTCGACGACCTGAACGGCGTCGCGCAGGCGGTCGCCGCGCGCGACGTGCCGGGGACGCTCACCGCCTTCGACCGGGCCCTGGGCAGGGGCGTGGCGGTGGACCATTTTCTGGCGGAGCTGGTCGAGTACTTCCGCAGCGTGCTGTTCCTCAAGCACGGCCTGAACCGCGATGCCTGGCTGTCCGCGCCCGCCGACGCGTTTCCGCGCGGCGTTCTGGATGCGATCCGCGTCGAGCAGGCCGAGAAGGCGGTCGAGCTGCTGCTCGCCGCACAGCGCAACCTCAAGGGCGCGCTGAACGAGCGCTGCGAGGTGGAGCTGGCGCTCAGCCGCCTGGCCGAGCTCGACCGCCTGATCACGCCGGCCGAGGTCCTGGAGCGTCTGCGCGAGCTGCAGGCGGCCGTCGGCGCGTCGGCGCCGGGGGGGCCGACACCGCTCGCCCCGGCGCGGTCACCCGCCTCCGCACCTGCTGCGACGGCCGGGGAACCGGCTCCGGCAGCCGATGCCGCGACCGGCTCGGACGCATCGGGCGAGCCGGCCGCGGCGGCTCGGCAGCCGATCGCCGCCCTGCGCCAACGCAGGCCGCCGGTCGCGTCCGCGCTGGAGCGGGCGGAATCGGTCGAGCTCCACGGAGAGGAGTTGCGCGTACGCTTCGCGAAGGGAGACCGCTACCCGGCGGACACGGTCCGGGAGCACGCCTCGGAGGTCGCGGCGGCATACGGACTCGCCGGACCGGGCGCAATCAGCGTACAACTGGGCTCAGGCGAGGACGACCCTGACGGTCACGAAGGGGCGGCAGCGCCGGGCGTGGAGATGATCAGAAGCATCTTTCGGGGCGAGATCGTGCAGGGCGGAGGCTGAAGGCGCGCATGGCGAACAACCCGTTCGACTTGTTCAAGATGATCCAGGGCATGCAGAAGCAGATGGCTGAGGTGCAGGGCAAGCTGGCCGACGTCCGCGCCACCGGCACGGCCGGCGGCGACATGGTGCAGGTGGAGCTCACCGGCAACCTGGAGGTGGTGAAGGTGACGCTCGACCCGGTCGTGATCGATCCCGAGGAGCGTTCGGTGCTGGAGGACCTGATCACCGCGGCGATGGGCGATGCCCTGCGCAAGGTTCGCGAGGAGCTCAAGCAGCAGGTCGGCGGCGGGCTGAACCTTCCACCCGGGTTTCCACCCGGATTGCCCGGCGCCTGACCGCACTCGAATGCAGACCCTGGACCGACTCGTACACCGGTTCTCGCGCCTGCCCGGCCTGGGCCGCAAGAGCGCCGAGCGGCTGGTCTACTTCCTGCTCGGAGCCAAGGACGAGTTCGTGGAGTCGCTGGCCCGCGACCTGATCGCCCTCAAGCGCAACACCCGCCCCTGCACCCGCTGCGGCGTGTATGCGGAAGCCGACCTGTGCGCCTACTGCTCGGATCCCACGCGGGAGACCGACACGCTCTGCGTGGTGGAAGAGTCACGGGACGTCATCACCATCGAGTCCACGCAGACCTTCCGCGGGCTGTACCACGTGCTGGGCGGGGCGATATCACCGGTAGACGGCATCAGGCCGGCGGACCTGACCATCGACGCGCTGATCGGCCGGGTGCGCGACTCCCCCGTGCGCGAGGTGATCCTGGCCACCAACCCCACGGTGGAGGGGGAGACCACCGCGCTGTACCTGCGCGACCGCCTCCTGCAGCGGGCCGGCGAGCCTGGCGCCGAGCTGACCGTCACCCAGCTCGCCCTTGGCCTGCCGGTCGGCGGCGACCTGGAGTACGCGGACCGCCTCACCCTGGCGCGCGCCCTGAACGGCCGCACGGCGGTCTGATGACGCTTGCTTCCGTTGGCAAAGTGTGCTATCGCTGAGCCAGCCGTATACCGTTGACATATAGAGCGACCGACAAACCGGAGGGAAGCATGAATCCCAGACCGTACGTCATCACTCTCGTCTCGATCGTCGTCTTGACGCTTGTGGCGGCAGAAACTGCCGACGCACGCGGAAAACGCGAGAGACGGACCACTTCGCCTTCGCCAACCGCGGTAACTACAACTACCGTGTCGACCCAAGACACGGACACAGAAAGCAGCATCAGTCCAATGCCCAGGAAGCCGGGCAAGACGCCTCCCAAGAGGTGGCCAGATCCGCCACCGGACGTCATCGGCAAGAAGCCAAAGTGGGACCCTGAAGGCCGTTGGGAAGGTTCAGGCGATCTCGGTATTGTCTGGGACCCGGACGGCCACGGAGGAGGACACTGGGACGAAGACGGGGTTCACGGGAAAAACAAACGCCGTTGGCGCGAAGACGGCACCGAGATAGCATAGTTCTTGTTAGACTATGGTATACAGAGTATAGGAGGAACCAGATGCCTTTCCCACTAAAGTTCAAGGATCTTATAGAATTGTCAGCCGATCAAGTGGAGAAGCCATCTAACGTATGGCTGAACTATGGAGTCTGCGCGGCCAGAGACGACTCCTGTGGGTGGCAAGGATGGGTAATCGATCGGGTGGAGAGCAAACACGGCGATGTAGTAACGGTACTGCCGAGCGATGAGGATTTGAACTGCCCGAGGTGCGGGAACCCACTATTTCGTACGGAAGCTAACCACAAGTTTGAGCTGTCACGGGATCAGAGCGCGAAGCTGATTCCGGACGTTGATTATGAAGTTGCCCCGATCATATACTCCGATAACGGCGAGAGTCTGACCAAGTCAGACTCGGGCGATTGATCATCTATATCAACATGTGTTAGTCCGTCCGTTTCGCGTAGTTAGTCCTTCGCAGATTGCTTGCTTATTGGGTTGTTTGTCGGTGTGAAATAGTCACGTGCTGGTCGCGTTTCGGTACGTACTGCGTACCCTCGTCGAACGAAAACTGCGGACCGCGCTTCTGGTGCTGTCGGTGGCGGTGTCGGCGGGACTCTTCTTTGCTTCGATTGCTCTTACGACTTCGCTGGCCGGCATGTATGCTGACCGCTTACAGGAGACATACGGGAGTGCCGAGATCGTCGTGGAGCCGCATCCGCGGTGGAGGTCAGCCTTCATCTCGCCGGCGCAGGCGAACGGCTTGAGGGAACTGATGGACTACGCGGTGGGGCTGTTCGAAGGCACTGCCTACTACCGACGCCTCGACACCACCGTGCCGATGAATCTGACGGCCGTCGCCTTCGAGGACTTGATGAAGACGAAGCGCGTGGTGCTCGCCGCCGAGGCGCGGCTGCTGCCGTTTCGCGGTCGCAAGGCGATCATCGGCAGCGATGTGGCGTCCAAGCATGGCATCGCGGCCGGCGACTACGTGAGGCTGGAGATCAACCGCACGGTCTACCGCTTCCGCATCGTCGGCATTGCGCATCCCTTCGGGATGTTCATCGACGACGCGGAGTCGCCTGCCGTGGTGGTGCCGCGCGACTTCATGGCCGTGCTCTACGGGGCGCGCGGCCAAGTGCAGACGCTCTATATCAAGGCTGCTGAGGGCGAGGACAAACAGGAGCTCATCGACAGATTGGCGCAGGTGTTTCGACGCAACTGGGTGCGGGAAAGCGTGTCCGAGCGCGAGGCGCGGGAATGGACGCGGGAGCTCACTGTCCCGTTGCAGATCATGTTGGTGCTGGTGCTGTTGACGACGGGTTTCATCAAGCACGCCGCGTATCAGGTGATCACCACCGAACGGCTGCCAGTGATCGGCACGTTTCGCAGTATCGGCGCTACGCGACGGCACACGAGTGCCGTGCTTTTCCTGGAGTCGGCGCTGTATGGACTGCTCGGCGGCGCGGCCGGGTGCGTGCTCGGCATCGGCGCGCTGTACGTGATCGCCGGCTGGTCGACCCCGGAATGGCTGGCCGAGGACGGGATACGGATCGAGTTCACCGGTCTGCAATTGGCATCCACGATGCTGGTGGCCGTGACGCTGGCACTGGCGAGCTCCGCCTTCCCGATCATCCGAGCGTCGCGGATACCGATCAGGACGCTCATCCTGGGCGAGCACCGATCGAGCCCCGGCCGCCGTGGCTTGCGGTCGGCAGTAGGCGCCGCGCTGGTGGCTCTGGCGCTGGTGGCGCCGACGCTGGCTCCCACCCTGCTCAACGCGGTCGCCGGCATCGTCGCCGGCGTGGTTGGCGTCGTGAGGCTGACGCCGCTGATCCTCGCCGGCGCTGCCGCCGCGCTTTCGCGTGCGGCTCGGTTGCTGCAGGGGGTGGTCGGCGAGCTGGCGGCCACGAACCTGCGCGACAACCAACACGCGCAGAACAGCGTCGCGCTGCTGGCTGTCGGTATCGGCAGCATGCTGATGATCAACACCATCAGTGCAAGCGCCATGGACGGCCTGAGCAGAACCTATCAGGACATTCGTTACGACGTGGAGATGTGGACGCGGTACATGAATCGGGCCACCGTGCGGCGTGCCCACACGGTCGACGGCGTGCGCGACGTACTCGGACTGTACGGACTGTCGTCCGTTCCCGTCGCCGAGAGTTCTGAGGACATTCGCAGGGTGCTGGGCGTCAATGCGAACCGCTTCCCGGAGTTCTGGCGGCTGCGCGGCTCGGACGATGCGGAGCGACTCTATGCGCAACTGAACCGTGACCGAACGATCATACCAACCTATGCCGTTCAGAAGCGGCTTGCCCTGACGGTGGGAGACGTCGTCTCCCTCGAGATGGCGCGCGGCCGGCGTGACTATCGCGTCATCGGATTTTTCCATTCGGTGTGGTGGGATGGCGACTACGCCCTGATCGGCGAGCGGTTCCTCAAGTACGACGGGCTTCAGCAGTGGTACGACGAGCTGTACGTGAAGGCGGACCGCGCTGCGGACGCCGTCAAAGAGGACCTCCAGCACAGGTTCAACCGCCGGGACCCGTGGATCCGTACCGTGGCGGAGATGGAGGAATACGACCGGCAGGCGAGCCGGGAGCTGCTCCGGGGGCTGCAGGGCTTCGCCTTCATGGCGTTGGCGATCGCCGTGATCGGGGTGGTCAACAACCTGCTGATCGCCTTCATCGAGCGGCGCCGATCGCTCGCACTGCGTCGGTCGGTGGGGATGGAACAGCGGCAGGTGGTACGCATGCTGTTGACCGAGGCGCTCATGAGCGGCGCCGTGGGCGGCGTGATCGGTGCAGGAGCAGGGTTCCTGCTGCTGTACATCGCCGACTACGTCATCCTGGCGCTGGAGCTGTACGTGCGGATACGCTACTCGGCAGCGCTCATTGCCGGATTCTTCCTGGTGGGCGTCGCGGCTACCGTGCTGGCGTCGGTGAGTCCGGCGCTCAAGGCGCGGCGCATCGACCTGCTGCGCGAGTTGCGCCATGAGTGACGGCGCAGCGGACACGGACGGCATCATCCAGGTGCGGGAACTGCACAAGACGTATCGCGTCGGGGACGTCGCGGTGGAGGTGCTGAAGGGAATCGACCTGTCGATCGCGGCCGGCGAGTTCCTGGCGGTGATGGGGCCGTCGGGCTCCGGAAAGAGCACGCTGCTCTACCTGCTCGGCGGCATGGAGCGGCCCACCTCCGGCAGCGTCACCATCAAGGGTCAGGAGGTCGCCGCCATGGACGATCGCGCCGCCAGCCTGCTGCGCCGCCGGCACGTGGGTTTCGTGTTCCAGTTCTACAATCTCATCCCTAACCTGAACGTGGAAGAGAACCTGCTGCTGCCGGCTCTGCTCGACGGAGCGGCTCCCGCCGAGCGGCGGCGCGTGCTCGACGACGTGTTGGGGGCGATCAGTCTGACCCACCGGCGAAGCCATACGCCGCGCGAGCTGTCCGGCGGCGAGCAGCAGCGTGTCGCCATCGGCCGTGCGCTGATCAACCGTCCAGACATCATCCTCGCCGATGAGCCGACCGGCAACCTGGACAGCAGCACGGGTGAGGAGATCATGGCGCTGCTGGCCCGCGTCAACCGGGATCTGGGCCGCACGATCGTGCTGGTGACGCACGCGGCCGAAGCGGCTGCGTGCGCGAGCCGAACCGTGTCCATGCGCGACGGGCGGCTGGAGCCATGAGATGAGCGCGGCGGGCCTGATCTGGCTGCCCGTGAGGCGGATCGGCGCTGCTGTGCCGGCTGCGCTGCTCGGCTTCCTGCTGTTGTCATCCTGCGGCGACGCAGGCACCGGAGACGTTCAGGGGGTCGTGCCGGAGGCTCCGCCCGAGCAGGAGATCGTCACCGAGGCGTTCGGGCTGGTGAAGGCGCTGACGGTGCGCAGCATCTACGTCGATCTGCCGGCCGAAGTCACCGAAGTGCACGTCACCGGCGCGGAGTCGGTCACGCGCGGCGACGTGCTGGTTACGCTCGATCTGGAGGAGTACGAGACGCTGCTTGCCGCGCGGGAGAGCACGCTGGCGATCGAGCGGCTGGCGCTCAGCCGGCTGGAGCAGAACCTGGAACGCGATAGCGTCGCGTTCAGCAGCGAATACCAGAGCACGCGCAATCAGCTCGCCGCGCGCGAAGCGGAGCTTGCGGATCTTGAGCGGGAGCATGCCGAGAAGGGCGCTGCCGCCGCCTCCGGCGACGATCCTGATCTTCGCAGTCTGCGCCTCGACGTGGAGGGTGCACACGCGGATGCGCGCCAGGCGCGAGAGGAGCATGTGCGCGAGGTGCGTATGGGCGTGCTGGCAGCGCATCAGATCGAGCAACTCCGCCTGACCGTCGACAGCCGGGAGCGCCGCGTGCGATCGCTCGAACTGTCGATCGAGTCATGGCGCACGGCGCGAGCCGAGGAGTTGGCGGAGCTGGCGACGCAGATCACGACGAAGTCCACGGAAATCGCGAACCTGCGCCTTGCGCTCGATGCGATGGCCACACCGCAGACCGTCGGGATCGAGATGCAGCGCAAGACCGTAGCGCGTCTGGAGAGCGACCTGGCGGCGCTGCGTCGGGACGCCGAGCGCCCCTTCCTTGACGGGTCGCGGGTGGTGGTCGACCTGGAGCGGGCGATCGTGACCGATCTGTCCGTGCATCGCGGCGACCCCGTGGGTCCGGGGCGGCTGCTGTTGCGGCTGGTCGATCTGGGCAGCCTGATCGTCGAGGCGGACGTGCCTGAGGAGTTCATCCGCGACGTGCGGGTGGGCGCCCCAGTGACCATCGTTCCGCTGGCGGACCCGGATCAGGAATCGTACGGTACGGTGCGCCAGATCGCCGGCATGGCGGTCAACCGCAGCGGCGAGACGATCGTGCCGGTGCAGGTGTCGATCGACGACGATCGGGGCTATCTGCTACCCAACTTCAACGTGGATGTTGCCATCGGCTACGTCGGGAGTGGCTCGAAATGATGGAGAGAAATCATCCCATGCCGTTACCGAGAAAGTTCAGGCAACTTGCTTGAAGTTGACTCACGAACACTCCTTCCCGGGCTTGTAATGTAAGCGACCGGTGAAACCAGCCCCTATGAAGCCGGCGGCGGACGCGCAGTC
>JAPPNY010000089.1 GCA_028818385.1 Spirochaetaceae bacterium | reverse complement strand
CGCTGATCGAGGGTTCCGCCCCGACCAACGGACCCGAGCGTGGGATCGTCCTGGTCATGACCGGCACCCCCTTGCACAGTCCCCGGCCTTGCGGCCACGCTTCGGGCAAGCCGCGACATCGATCCAGCTCCTGATTGTCGCGCCACAGCGAACGACTCCCGCGCGGGCGGACACTTTCAGGATGCACGGCGGTGCCCGGCAGACTGGATGGAACCGAGTATGCAAGGGTCACGTCACAAGGGCCGGCTGTTCTACTCCTACCTGCTCTCGTTCCTGCTGATCCTGATCGTCCCGGTCGTCTTCAGCTCGCTGGTGTTCAACCGCGCACGCTCGATCCTCAACGCGGAGGCCGGCCGCGCCAACGAGTTGCTCCTTCAGCAGATGAAGTCTTTCCTCGACACCGTCATGGGCGACGTCGTGCAACTCAACTCCATGGTCACCAATCACATCACGCTCGGCGGCATGCTCTTCGAGTCGCTGCCGGTGTCCAACGACGAGTACTACCGCGCGTACCGGATCGCCAGCGACCTCTACGGCTACGACACGTCCAGCACGGGCAGCGCCGATCTCTACGTCTACCTCCCCAAGCTCGACATGGTGATCTCGCCCCGCGGCTACTTCACGACCGCCAATTACCAGATGGCGCAGAGGCCGCTGTTGGAGAGCGACTACGAGGCGTGGCTCGGCTCGTTTGCGGACGTCACCGGACCGCGTTTCCGCCCGTCGCAGAGCATGAGTCTCTCCGAGGTGGTCAGCGACACGGTGGAGATGGTCACCCCGCTTCCGGCGTGGCAGCGCATCGGCACCCCGCACGGCTGGCTGGTCGTCCACGTAGCCCGCGACCTGTTCGAGAAGATCTTCGCCGAGACCGCCTGGACGCCCGACTCGCTGCAACTGGTCTACCACCGCGAGCTCGGCGTCATCGCCTCGTCGGACAGCGTCATGGACGTGGAGGAGATCGAGGCCGCCGGTGCCAAGGCACTCGCCAGCGGAGTCGTCGACCGGGTCACGTTGGGTGACGAGACGTACACCGTCAGCGCCCTGCGGTCCGATGTCGTCGACTGGTACTACGTCTCCCTGGTGCCCGGCAGCCTGTACGCACACCGGTTCGCCGGCCTCTACCGGTACGCGATCCTGGCGCTGGCCGTCGGCGTGGTCATCGGCGGACTGCTCATCTACTGGATGGCGTCGATCCGGTACCGGCCGATCCAGGACCTGATCGCGCTGGTGAAACCCGACGCGAACGGCACCCTGACGCTGCAATCGGACGAGTTTGCGCTGATCACCGGATCCGTGCAGAACACGCTGCGGGAAGACCGCAGGTTGCGCCAGGAGTTGACCCGGTCGCGGCCGCTGCTGCTGCAGAGCTACGTTCGCCGCCTGCTCCGGGACGGGGCCCATCGGGCCCGCGAGATCCAGGCGAACCTGCGGCGCTTCGGATTCGCGCTCACGTACGAGACCCTCTACCTCGCCCTGGTGGAGATCGACCAACCTGCCGAGGTGGCGCGCGAGTCGGTGGAGGCATATCTCGACCGCTACCGGCGTCCGCCCGGGCTGCAACTCCTCATGGTGCCGGATCTCGCCGGGAGAACCGGCCTGCTGATGAGCACGGATAGGCCGAACACGACGAACGTGATCGCCGCGCTTGGCCGTATGAAGAGCGGCCTGGAGGAACACTTCGGCGTCACCTCGGCCGTCGGTGTCAGCGAGGCGCACTCGCTGGCGGATGTCGCCGCGCTGCTGAGCGAAGCCCGCGCCGCGCTGGCGTACCGGCTGGTCAAGGGCGGCTCGGACCCCATTCGGTTTACCGAAGTCGTCATCACCGGGCCGGCATACCACTATCCGCTCGATGACGAGATCCGGCTGATCAACTCGATCAAGGCCGGCAACGATGCGGCCGCCGACGCCATACTGGAATCGATCTACGCCGCCAACTTCGCGCAGCCGCGGCTGTCGATCGAGATGGCGCGCTGTCTGATGTTCGACCTGATCTCGACCATGATCAAGACGATGGACTCGTTGCTCGCCGGCGAGGAGGATGCCGAATTGTGGGCGCGCATCGAGCCGGTGGCGCGCCTCACGGCCTGCCACTCCCTGGAGCGACTGCAGCAGGAGATGAAGACGATCCTCACCGAGGTATGCCGGCACGTGCGCGGCGGGCGCACGTCGCATACCGAGCACCTGCGCCAGGCGATCGTCGAGTACATTGAGGAGCACTGCTACGAGCGCAATCTCGGTCCGGAAGCTGTCGCCGAGCACGTACAACGCAACAGCGCCTACATCGGCCGCTTCTTCCGCGAACAGTTCGGCGTCGGCATCAGCAGCTACATCAAGAACCTCCGCGTCGCCCGGGCGAAGCGCCTCATCGAGACGACCGAGCTCACGGTGCGCGAGATCGCCGAGCGGACCGGCTTCGCCGACAGCAACGCCCTGATCCGCGGCTTCAAGGAGCACGAAGGGGTCACTCCCGGCGAATACAAGACGACGCTGCAAGGCCAAGCAGTCTGACCGGCACCGCTGCACGATCCGCGACACACCTGCGAAATACGATATCGAAACCTCACGTTTCGGCGACGGATGTGCCGAGTCCGCGATTTACAGGCTCCGATGGAGACGGGACCATGGTGCGGATCGACACGCAACACTGGAGGTTGTCATGAAGAGACTGTTGATCGTGGCGACGGCTGTCTGTGCCGCCGGCCTGGTCTACGCAGCGCCGGCTGACGAGGGCTCGGCCGAGGGCCCGCGCGCGCTGACCATCTGGGAAGGGCTGTGGCACAACGCGTCGGTTTCGGTGACGAGTCTGGCCGAAACCCCGCTCTACCAGGAGGTAATGCGCCGTACCGGCATCGAGGTGACCTTCATCCACCCAGCTCAGGGGCAGGATACGGAGGCGTTCAACCTGATGATCGCCTCCAACGAGCTGCCGGACATGATCTACACGCGCTGGACGACCGAGTATCCCGGCGGCCCGGAGAAGGCGATCTCCGACGGCGTGATCATCCGGCTGAACGACGTGATCGCCAACCACGCGCCCAACCTGAGCGCGCTGTACGCCAAGCACCCCGAGTGGCTGAAGGCCGCCAAGACCGACAGCGGCACTCATTACATCTTCCCGTTCATCCGCGGCGACGACTACCTGATGGTGTTCTACGGCCCGCAGCTCCGCGCCGACTGGCTGGACCAGCTCGGCCTGGAGGTGCCGGAGACGCTCGACGAATGGGATGACGTGCTCTCCGGCATGAAGTCCGAGGGACTGGTCGAGTACCCGCTGACGTTCACGAACTTCCGCCGCGGGCGTGGCATCAACGGACCGGGGAACGCCTTCATTCAGCCGTTCGGCACCACCTGGAGCTTTCACCAGGATGGCGGCGGCCAAGTGCACTTCGGCCCCTACGAGGACGCGTTCGGTGACTTCCTGGCGTACTTCAAGGACTGGTTCGACCGCGGACTGGTGGACCCGGAATTCTTCAGCAACGAGCGCAACACCTTCAACGCCAAGATCCTTAACCCCGGGTTATTCGCGCTCCAGCCCGAAAGTTGGCTGAATTGAGGATTCGA
>JAPPNY010000257.1 GCA_028818385.1 Spirochaetaceae bacterium | reverse complement strand
CTTCAACTTGGTCCCGGAGACTGCCTGATTCTGCTTGTTTCTAAGGAGCTCGCACTCGGCAGCAGCGAAGATCACGGTCCTGAGTTCTCAACCACCTCCCGTTCTCGTTCATTCCTTGATCGATCCGATCAACACTCCCTTCACGAAGTAGCGCTGCAGCCACGGATACACCAGCAGGATCGGCACCATCGCGAACACCGTGAACGCCATGTCCAGCGACCGCTGCGTCAGGCGCGACGCCTCCTCCTCCAGCGGGCTCATGTTCGAGTAGTCGAGGATGACCCCCTTGAGGATGTCGATCGCGTTCTGCCGCGACACGCGCAGGAACGTCTGCAGCGGCCACAGCCTGGGCTCGGTGTTGACGAAGAACTCGCCCGTGAAATAGTCGTTCCAGTGGGTGACGGCGCTGAACAGGCCCAGCACCGCGAACATCGGGATCGACAGCGGCACGACGATCCTGAAGAAGATCGTCGGGTAGCCGGCGCCGTCCATCCGCGCCGCCTCCGTGAGGCCGTCCGGGAGTCCCTGGAAGGAGGTCTTCATCACGATCATGGTCCAGACCGAGAACCCGGCCGGGATGATGTAGACCCAGAACGTGTTGAGCAGCCCGAACGCCCGCAGCACCATGTAGTACGGGATCAGCCCGACCTCGAAGAAGATCGACAGGAAGAAGAACAGGATGACGAACTTGCGGCCCAACAGCTCCCTGCGCGTCAGGGCGAAGGCGGCCGTGCCGGTCGCGAACGGGTTGCCGTTGGCCATGCAGGCGTCGATCAGGTCCTGCCGGCCGACCACGAGCCCGGTCGACTGGGGCCCCATGATGCTCTTGCCGCCGCTGAAGATGGTCAGGTCGGCGCCGGCCTTCCAGAACCGGGTCAGGGTCGACAGCGGCGGGCACTCGGAGGCAGCGTCGACGATCAGCGGCACGCCGGCCCCCTGGGCGATGCTCACCAGGTCCGCGAGCGGGACCGAGGCAGGGTCCCCCAGCCGGTGGGCCATGCACAGAATGGCGGCCGTGTCCGGGCCGACCGCCGCCCGCAACGCATCGGTGGGGGGCGCGCCTCCGTCCGGGACCTCCACGAAGGTGGCGCCGGCCAGCCGCAGCGCTTGGTCGTAGGCCAGGCGGTGGATCTGCTGAACGACCACCTCCGACTTCATGCCGGTGGTGTCGGGAAGCTGCGTGATCCGCTCGGGATCGGTGCCGGCGATGCAGGCCGCCGCCGTTACCAGCAGCCCGGCCGCGGCGCTGGAGGTCACGTACGCCGCCTCCACGTCCAGCAGGCCGGCGATGCGACGCCCGACCGCGGGGTGCAGGTCCTCCAGCCGGCAGAACTCGCGGTTGGCCGCGCTCATGACCTCGAATATCTCAGGGTCCATCACCGAACCGCCGTAGTTGGTCACGGTGCCGGCGGCGTTGATCAGCGGGCGCACGCCCAGTTCCTCGTAGATTCCCATTCGTTCCTCTCTCGCTCCCTGCGCGGGTCCGGCATCCTATAGCATGATCGCGCGTCGACGATGGTTCGGATGCAGGTGACACCGGCCCTCACCTCGTTTGCTTCGGCGGCGGTGTCGATCTACCATCGGCGGGTGGACCGCGCGCAGCTCCCGTTCATGATCGAGCTTCTCGACGACGAAACGCCGGCGGTCCAGCACCGCGTGATGGAGGCGCTGGGCGCCTTCGGCGACGAGCTGGACGCGGAGATCGAGCGCCAGGGGATCGAGCTCGACGACGCGCGCCGCGAGTTGCTGAAGGAAGTGCATGCCCTCCAGCGGCGCGAGCGGCTGCTGGAGCGCTGGCAGGAGTGCCTGGCCGTCCCGAACGAGAAGGTGAAGCTGGAGACCGCGCTCGGGCTGATCGCGGAGTATGAGCTGGGCGACGGATCCGCCGCCCGGCTCACCGACCTGCTCGACGGGCTGGCCGACGACTACCGCGGCGCCCACGTCGGCGCCGACGTATTCACGCTGGCCCACTACCTGTTCCGGACCAGGGGGCTGACCGGCTGCGGCAAGAAGGACTACTACACGCCGGCCGCGAGCAACCTGGTGTCCGTGATCACCCGCGGCCGCGGGCTGCCGATCAGCCTGTCGTGCATCTACCTGCTGGTCGGCGCCCGGCTCGGTCTGGACATCGAGGGCTGCAACGTGCCGAACCACTTCCTGGCCCGCGCCGTGGCCGGCGACCGGCTGATCCTGGTCGATTGCTTCAACGGCGGGGCGACCCTGGACGTCGCGCAACTCATTCCCAAGGGACACGACGCCACCGCGCAGCTCGCCCGCATCCGCCGCGGCACCCCGGCCGCCACGATCATGCTGCGCGTGGCCGCCAACCTGGCGGTCGCGCACGCGCGCGGGGGCAACGAGTCCGACGCGCGCTTCTTCACCGAGCTGCGCGACCAGACCGCCTGAGCGGTCCGCTGAGCGCCAGCGGAACGGCCATGCCCGCCGCGCCCGGCGGCGATGGGGAATCGCTGCGCGGCACGGTCCACTCGATCATCTACGTCACCGACGACGGCTCCTTCGCGGTCGTGCGCCTGCAGTCGGAGGATGACCTCGATGCGCAGCCGGTCGCGGTCGGCCCGCTGGCCGGCGTGCGCCCGGGCGAGCTCCTGCACCTGCGGGGCGCGTGGACCCATCACCGCCGCCACGGCCCGCGCTTCGAGGTCACCTCATTCCACTCCGTGGCTCCGAGCACCGCGGCCGGCATCGAGCGCTTCCTGGCCTCGCGCCTGGTGAAGGGCGTCGGCCCCGCGCTGGCGAAGCGCATCGTCGCCCGCTTCGGCACCGACGCGCTGGACGTGCTGGACCGCCACGGCGAGCGGCTGACCGAGGTGGCCGGCATCGGCACCGACCGCCGCGACCGCATCCTGGCCTCCTGGGCCGACCACCGCCAGCTCCGCGACACGATGATCTTCCTGCAGGGGCACGGCATCTCCCCGGCCTACGCGCTGCGCATCCACCGCCGCTACGGAGCCGGGGCGCGCCGCGCGGTCACCGACAACCCGTACCGGCTGGCCGAGGAGGTGGCCGGCATCGGCTTCCTGATCGCCGACCGCATCGCCGCCTCGCTCGGCGTCGACCGCGACTCCCCGGAGCGGGCCGCAGCCGGCGTGCTGCACGTGCTGGCGACCGGCGCGGCCCGCGGCCACACGCTGATGCCCGTGGACGCCGTGGCGGATGCGGGAGCCGAGCTGCTGTCCGTGGACGAGTCGGCGGTGCGCGACGCGGTCCGGGCGCTGGCGGCCCGCCGCGCGGTGCTGCAGTGCGAAGAAAGCGGCGCCGATGCGATCGCCCTTCCCGACCTGCGCCGCGCCGAGCAGCGCTCCGCCGACCGGTTGCGGGTTCTTGCCGGACGGCCGCCGAACCCGTTGCGTTCCGACGTCGGCCGGCTGCTCGACTCCTTCGAACGATCGGGTGGCGTCGAGCTGTCACCCGAACAGCGCGCTGCCGCCGCACAGGCGGCTCAGGCTTCGGTCCTGGTCGTCACCGGTGGTCCGGGAACCGGCAAGACCACGCTGATCCGGGCGGTGCTCGGCCTGTACGACGCTGCCGGCGGGCGGGTGCAGCTCGCCGCCCCGACGGGACGCGCCGCCAAGCGGATCGAGGAGCAGGCCGGCCGGCCGGCCTCGACCATCCACCGGCTCCTGGAGTATAGCCCGCGCGAAGGGCGGTTCCTGCGCGGCGCCGAGGACCCGCTGGACTGCGACGGACTGATCATCGACGAGCTGTCGATGGTGGACGTGACGCTGCTGGACGCCGTGCTTCAGGCCACGCCGCCCGACTGCCGGCTGCTGCTGGTCGGCGACAGCGACCAGCTCCCCTCGGTCGGGCCCGGCGACGTGCTGGCCGACCTGATAGCCGCGGGCGTCTGCCCGGTCGCCCGCCTCACCACCGTGTTCCGCCAGGGCGAGCGATCGGCCATCGTGATGGCCGCGCACGCGGTCAACCACGGCGAGGTGCCGCGAGGACGGGGCGACGGCGAGGCCGGCGACTACTTCTTCGTCAGCCGCAACGACCGGGAGGCGGCGCGCAACACGATCGTGCACCTGGTCACCGAGCGCATGCCGGCGCGCTTCGGACTCGACCCGCGCACGGACATCCAGGTGCTGACCCCGATGAACCGCGGCGAGCTGGGCACCGCCGTCCTCAACCGCGAGCTGCAGGCCGCGCTCAACCCGCACGGCGCCGCCATTGAGGGCGCGGCCGACATCCGCGTGGGCGACCGGGTCATGCAGACCCGCAATGACTACCAGCTCGAGGTCTTCAACGGCGACATCGGCCTGGTGCGCGACCTGGACGCGGAGGACCAGCGCGTGCTGGTGGACTTCTCCACGGGACCGGTCTGGTACGAGGCGTCGGAGCTGGACTCGCTGGTGCCGGCTTACGCGATCACGATCCACAAGTCGCAGGGCTCGGAGTTCGCGGCCGCGGTGATCTCCATCGCCACCGAGCACTACCCGATGCTGCAGCGCAACCTGCTGTACACGGCGCTGACCCGCGCGCGGCGGCTGGCGGTGGTGGTGGGCAGCCCCCGCGCCGCGCATATTGCGGTCGGCAACGCGCAGGCGCGCCAGCGCCATACCGGGCTGGTCGAGCTGCTGACGGGCGTTTCGCCGGCCGCGCGATGACCGCGCCGGTTGGCAGTCGCGTCGGCCTCGGCACCTGGGCGATCGGCGGTCCCGGCTGGCGGGGCGGCTGGGGGGCACAGGCGGACGCCGACTCGCTGGCCACCATCCACGCCGCCCTGGACCGCGGCGTCGACTGGCTGGACACCGCCCCGCTGTACGGCCGCGGCCACGCCGAGGAGCTGATCGGCCGCGCGCTCGCCGAGCGACCCAGCGACGGCCGCGGCGTGCGCCTGGCCACCAAGTGCGGCTGGCCGTGGGTGGGCCGGCGCGCGCGGCCGTTCGCGCGCCTCACCGCCGCGAGCGTCCGCACCGAGCTGGAGCAGAGCCTCAGGCGCCTGCGCGCCGAGCGCGTCGACCTGTACCAGATCCACCACCCGCGCCCGCCCGAGCAGCTTGCGGAGGGATGGGAAGAGCTGGCCCGCCTGCGCGAGCAGGGCCTGGTCGGCGCCTGCGGGGTGTGCAACGCCGGCATCGCCGACCTGGAGCGGCTGCGCGGTATCGCCCCGGTGGCGGCGCTGCAGGTGCCGTACAACCTCCTGCGGCGCGATGCGGAGGCCGAACTCCTGCCCTATTGCCGCCGCCACGCCATCCCCGTGCTGGCCGCCAGCCCCCTGCACAGCGGCATGCTGGCCGGCGGCTTCGACCGCATGCGGGTGGCGCGGCTGCCCGGCGACGACTGGCGGCGCGGCCACCGCGACTTCACCGACCCGCGCCTCGCCGAGCACCTGCGGGCCGTCGAGCGGCTACGCGCGGCGGCCGGCGGCCGGCCGCTGGCTTGGCTGGCGCTGGCCTGGCTGCTCGCCCAGTCGGGCGTGCACGCGGCCATCCTGGGGGCACGCCACCCCCGCCACGTGGCCGAGACGCTCACCCCCTGGCCAGCGCTGGAAGCGGCCGATGCCGCCCGCCTCGGCGCCGTAACGGCGTCTCCCTCGCCGGAGCATCGCGATGCCGATCTGGCAGCCCTGCGTGGGTCCGTGCTGCGTTACGACGATCCGCTGGAGCCAGTCGACGAACCCTGGGAGCCCGCCGGTTGAGCGCCGCGCGTGGCAGGAGCGGTGAGCGCGCCGACGATCTTCTCGCCGTCGAAGCGCGCGGTCTCGATGAAGATGCTGCCGGCCCGGTCTCCTGCGCACACCGAGCCGCAGACGAACACCCCGGGCACGTCCGTCTGGCATGTGTCCGGGTCGTAACGCGGCGTCCGGTCCGGGCCCTCCAGGGTGACGCCGACCCCCTCCAGCAGGCTCAGGTCGGGGCGGTAGCCGATCTGGACGATCACGGCGTCGTTGGCGATCTGCTGCGAGCGGCCGTCCTGCCGCACCGTGATCGAGTCGTCGTCGATGCGCTCCACCGTCGCCGACGGCAGCCAGCCGATCTCGCCGCGTGCGATGCGGTTCTCCAACTCCGGCAGCACCCAGTACTTGGTCTGCATCCGCTCGCCGCGATGGATCAGGGTCACGTGCGCGCCGGCGCGCTGCAGCTCCAGCGCGGCTTCCGCGGCGGCGCTGCGCCCGCCGATGACGGCCACGGCGCGGTCGTAGTAGGGGTGTCCCTCGTCGAAGCGATGCACGACCTTGGGCAGCTCCTCGCCCGGCACCCCCAGCCGCCGCGGCCAGTCGAAGAAGCCGGTGGCGACCACGACGGCGCGCGCGGCCGACCGCCGGCTCCGCGATCCGCGCACCGAGGTGACCACGAATCCTTCAGCGCCTCCGGACTCGTCCCGCTCCAGCGCGACCACCCGTTCGTACTGCCGCACCCGCACCGCGAAGCGCTCGGCCACGCGCCGGTAGTACTCGACCGTCTCTGCACGGGACGGCTTGCGCGCCAGCGTCGCGAACGGCATCCGCGCCAGCTCCAGCCGCTCCGGCGACGAGAAGAACACCATGTTGCGCGGGAAGTGGAAGATCGAGTTGACCAGGCAGCCCTTCTCCAGCAGCACGTAGTCCAGGCCGGCCGCCTCGGCTTGAATCGCGCAGGCCAAGCCGGCCGGGCCCGCGCCGATGACGATGAGGTCGTGGCCGGTGACTTCGCCGTTTCCGTGTGCGTCCGTGTCTGACATCGCTCGCTTCCGCCGCCGCGTACTGGACCACTACCGCCGTCACGGCCGCCGGTTCCCCTGGCGGCAGACGCGCGATCCGTATCGGATCCTGGTTTCCGAGTTCATGCTACAGCAGACGCAGACGGCGCGCGTGCTCAAGCACTTCGACCCGTTCGTGGCGCGGTTCCCGGACGCGCGCTCGCTGGCCGCCGCCGACCGTGGCGAGGTGCTGGCGCTGTGGAGCGGCCTTGGCTACAACCGGCGCGCCGTGGCCCTGCACCGCGCGGCGGCGTTGATCGCGAATCGTTTCGGCGGCGAGGTGCCCAGCGGCGAAGAGGATCTGCGCGCCCTGCCCGGAGTCGGGCCGGCCACCGCCGGGGCGGTGCAGGCATTCGGCTTCCGGCTGCCGGCCGTGTTCGTGGAGACGAACATCCGCCGCGCCGTCCTGCACGAGCTCTTCGGGGGCCGCGACCAGGTCAGCGACCGCGAGCTTGAGCCGGTGTTGGAGCGGGCGCTCGACCGCGCCGACCCGCGCACCTGGTACCAGGCGCTGATGGACTACGGCGCCGCCCTGGGGCGCACCGGCCCCAATCCGAATCGGCGGAGCGCCCACTACACGCGCCAGAGCAGTTTCGACGGCTCCAACCGCCAGCAGCGGGGGCTCATCCTGCGCGTGCTGGCCGAACGGGGCCCGCTGGACGGCGACGAGCTGGCCTGTGCCATCGGCGCCGATGACTCCGCCGCCCGCGAACGGGCGCGCCGCAACCTGCGGGCGTTGACCGCCGAAGGCTTCCTCGACATGACCGGGTGCATCGTCGCGCTGGCGAGCGGCCGGGAGGACGCGGAATCCGGCCCGGTCTCCGATGCGCTTGCCTAAGACCGAACCGCTTCGGTAGCGTCGGCAGCCACGGCTCGTTCATCGAGTCGACAGGGGAGGGGCATGGCCGAACTGAAGGTCATCAAGCGCACCGGTGAAGTCGTGGGCTTCGACCGGGAGCGGATCGCCACCGCCATCAGCAAGGCGGTGCGCGCGACCGGAGAGCCACACATCACCGCCGTTCTGGGAAACGGCAAGCTGCACGACCTGCTCACGGACGTCACGACCGAAATCGACGACCGCTTCGTCGAGCTGTTTCCCAACGTCGAGAACATCCAGGACATCGTCGAGAAGCACCTGGTCAAGCACGGTCTCTACGAGGTCGCCAAGCGCTACATCCTGTACCGCGCCGAGCACCAGAAGGCGCGCGAGGAGCGCAAGGACCAAGTCGCCGAGCGCTCGCTGCTCGGCAAGCTCACCGTGGTCAAGCGCGACGGCCGCTCGGTGCTGTTCGACATCTCGGAGATCCAGCAGGCTATCCAGGAGTGCGCGCACGGCTTCGACCAGTCCGGTAGCGGGGGCGAGATCGACGTCGAGCTGATCGCGCGCGAGACGGTGCGCAACGTCTTCGACGGCATCTCCACCGCCGACATCGACCGGGCGGTGCTGCTGGCCGCCTCCTCGTTCATCGAGCGCGACCCCGCCTACGCCAAGGTGGCCGCGCGGCTGTTCCTGCGCCGCATCTACCGCGAGGTGATCGGCGTCGCCCGCAGCCACGAGGACGGCTACCGGCAGGCGTTCGTACGCGGCATCCGCCGCGGCGTCGAGCAGGGCCTGTACGACGAGCGCCTCCTGGAGTTCAACCTGGGCCGGCTGGCCGAATCGCTCGATACCGCACGCGACGACCTGCTCAACTTCATGGGCGTGCAGACCCTGCACGAGCGCTACTTCGCCCGCGCCGGCGATGTGCTGCTGGAGACGCCGCAGGCGTTCTGGATGCGCGTTGCGATGGGGCTGGCCGTGCTGGAGGAGGACCGCGACGAGCGCGCCGTGGCCTTCTACCAGGCGATCTCCTCCCTGCGCTTCGTGCCGTCGACGCCCACGCTGTTCCATTCCGGAACCACCCGCCCGCAGCTCTCCTCGTGCTTCCTGACGACGGTGGAGGACGACCTGGAGCACATCTTCAAGTCGTTCGCTGACAACGCGCAGCTCTCCAAGTGGTCGGGCGGCCTGGGCAACGACTGGTCGTCCATCCGCGGCACCGGCGCCCACATCAAGAGCACCAACGTGGAGAGCCAGGGGGTGATCCCGTTCCTGAAGATCGCCAGCGACGTGACCCTGGCGATCAACCGCTCCGGCAAGCGTCGGGGGGCCACCTGCGCCTACCTGGAGACCTGGCACCTGGACATCGAGGATTTCCTGGACCTGCGCCGCAACACCGGCGACGAGCGCCGCCGCACGCACGACATGAATACGGCCAACTGGATCCCGGACCTGTTCATGAAGCGGGTGGCCGACGACGCCGAGTGGACGCTGTTCTCGCCGGACGAGACCCCGGACCTGCACGACCTGTACGGGCAGGCGTTCGAGAAGCGCTACCTGGAATACGAGCGCAAGGCGCGCGCCGGGCTGCTTGCGCGGACCCGCACCGTCTCCGCGCTGAAGCTCTGGCGCAAGATGCTGTCGATGCTGTTCGAGACCGGCCATCCCTGGATCACCTTCAAGGACCCGTCGAACATCCGCTCGCCGCAGGACCACGCCGGCGTCGTGCACAGCTCCAACCTGTGCACGGAAATCACCCTCAACACCTCGCGGGAGGAGACGGCGGTCTGCAACCTGGGCTCGGTGAACCTGGAGAAGCACGTAGTCGACGGCGTGCTGCACTCGGATTCGCTGGCCGTCACCGTCGAGACCGCGATGCGGATGCTCGACAACGTGATCGACGTCTGCTTCTACCCCACCGCGGAGGCGCGCGTGTCGAACCTCCGCCACCGGCCGGTCGGCCTGGGCGTGATGGGGTTTGCCGATGCCCTGTTCAAGCTGGACATCCCGTTCGAGTCGGACGAGGCGATCGCGTTCGCCGACCGCTCCATGGAGCTGATCGCCCACAGCGCCATCCTGGGCTCCTCGCGCCTGGCCGCCGAGCGCGGCCCCTACGACAGCTATGCCGGCTCCAAGTGGGAGCGCGGCCTGCTGCCGCAGGACACCCTGGACCTGCTGGAGGCCGAGCGCGGCCTGCCGGTCGAGGTGGCGCGCGGCGGCGAGCTGGACTGGGAGCCGGTGCGCGCCCACGTGCGCGAGCACGGCATGCGCAACTCCAACACCATGGCGATCGCCCCGACGGCGACCATCTCCACCATCTCCGGCTGCTTCCCGTCGATCGAGCCCATCTACCAGAACGTCTACGTCAAGTCGAACATCTCCGGCGAGTTCACCGTCGCCAACCCCTACCTGGTGGGCGACCTCAAGCAGGCCGGCCTCTGGGACCGGGAGATGTTCGAGCAGTTGAAGTTCCACGACGGCAGCGTGCAGGCCATCGACGCGATCCCGGCGCCGCTGCGCGCCAAGTACCGGACCGCGTTCGAGGTCGCCCCCCTGCACTGCCTGCGCATGACCGCCGCGCGCAGCAAGTGGATCGACCAGAGCCAGTCGCACAACGTGTTCATGCGCGGCACCTCCGGGCAGGCGCTGAGCGAGATCTACCAGACGGCGTGGAAGCTGGGCCTGAAGACCACCTACTACCTGCGAACGCTGGCCGCCAGCCAGGTGGAGAAGTCCACCCTGGGCAGCCAGTACGGCTTCACCCAGAAGCGCGCCAACGGCGCGCCGGCCAACGGGACGCCGGCGCCGGCCGGGCAAGCCGCGGCCACACCGGCCGCGGACAGCGCGCCACAGAACGGCCAGGACGCCGCCGCCTGCAACCTGGACGAAGACTGTGAGGCTTGTCAGTAAGGGAGGAGACGCAGCCGCCGTGGGCATCATCAACAACACCGCCACCGACCCCAACAAGATCCTGCCGCTGCGCTACCAGTGGGCGCGCGGCTACTACAAGGCCGGGGTGGCCAACAACTGGGTCCCGGAAGAGGTGTCGATGCAGAAGGATGTCGAGCAGTGGAAGGCGCCCGACGTGCTCTCGGACGACGAACGGCGCCTGATCCTCTGGAACCTCGGATTCTTCTCCACCGCCGAGTCGCTGACCGCCAACAACATCGTGCTGGCCGTGTACACGCACGTGACCAACCCGGAGTGCCGCCAGTACCTGCTGCGGCAAGCGTTCGAGGAGGCGATCCACACCGACACGTTCATCTACTGCTGCGACAGCCTGGGGCTGGACCCGGACGAGATCTACACCATGTACCGGACCATCCCGTCGATCGAGCGCAAGGACTCGATGGTCATCGAGATGACCCGCTCGATCTTCGCGCCCGGCTTCACGACCACCACCGAGCAGGGCGTGCGCGACCTGCTGCACGACCTGGTCGGCTACTACGTGATCATGGAGGGCATCTTCTTCTACGCCGGATTCGCGATGATGCTGGCCCTCAAGCGGCAGAACAAGATGGTGGGCGTCGGCGAGCAGTTCGAGTTCATCATGCGCGACGAGAGCGTGCATCTGGCGTTCGGCTCCGACCTGATCAACACCATCAAGGCCGAGTACCCGGACACCTGGACCCCGGCCTTCCAGGACGAGCTGATCGACCTGATCCGGCGCGGCGTGGAGCTGGAGGCCGCCTACGCCCGCGACGCCTGCCCGCGCGGCCTGCTGGGCATCAACGCCGACCAGTTCGCGGCCTACGTCGAGTACATCGCCGACCGCCGCGTGGAGCGCATCGGCCTGCCCAGCCAGTACGAGCGGGAGAACCCGTTCCCGTGGATGGCCGGGGCCATCGACCTCAACAAGGAAAAGAACTTCTTCGAGACCCGCGTCACCGAGTACCAGACCGCGGGTTCTCTCACCTGGGACTGACGACACGCCGGCCCCGCCGCGCGCCTGCCGGGCGTCCTCTACTCGACCAGGAAGACCGCCCCTTCCAGGCTCGTGCCGGTCAATGACCGCATCAGCCGGCCGTCGAAGGTGACGAGGTGACCGCGCCGGTGCGATGCCAGCACCGCGAGGTGGAAGTCGGTCAATTGCTGGTGGCCCTGCAGTCGTCGCTTCACGTCGTCGTCCAGGGAACGAAGCGACAGATCGTCCGCCCAGAAGCTGTGACCGCCCGAGTCGCAGAACCCCGCCAGCCGCTCGAGCGCTTCGGCGGGCGTTGCCGACACCGTCGGATACGCCGGGTTCGACAGCACCCGGATACACCCGTTCTCGGTGGTCGAGCACGTCGCCCAGTCGGCGGCAAACGTCTCGAACCAGCGGTGGGCGGCATCGTGATTGACGTGCCGCGCGTCGAACAGTGCCACCAGGTAGTTGACGTCGAGCAGGTAGCTCACGGTCCGTCGTCGCGGAGCCGATTGACCAGGTGAAGGTCCGGGGCCGGGCCCTCCTGTGCCGGAAAGATCGTCACCCCGTTCCTCACGGCCGGCCCGCTCTGCGGCTGCAGCGCCTTCAGAATCAGCTCCGAGGCGACCTCGCCCAGCGTCTTGCGACGCTGCTGCGCGAGCTGCCGTACCTTGGCCATCGCCTCCGCGGACAGGTTCAGGGTCGTCCTCATGAACAGGTACCGTGCGGATGTCGATGCGTGATGTCAAGCATCACGCATCGCGTTCGCTCCTCGCGGATCGCCTCCGTGACAGCGCCAGGCCGGCGACGATCATGGCCAGGGCGACCGGCGCGCTCGGGTGGATGCGCTCGCCGAGCACGGTGGCGATCAGGACCAGCGACAGGAACGGCGACAGGAAGATGAGTTGGCCCAGCCGGCCGGCCACCGCGGTCAGGGCGAGCGCGCGCTGCCAGAGCACGAAGGCGACGCCCATCTCCACGAGCCCCACCCAGGCGCCGTAGCCCAGGTTCGCCGGCGTGATCGCCGGCAGGCCGGCCGTGGCCGCGCAGATCGCTCCGATCGCCACCGTGGCCGCGGCGAAGCCGTTCAGCATGAGCGGCACCGCGTGCGCGCCGATCCTCACCGTGAGCAGCCAGTAGCCCGCCCACAGGACGGTGCTGCCCAGCGCCAGCGCCACCCCGACGGTATCGAAACGGCCCAACCCGGCGGAACCGCCGCGGGTCAAGAGGACGGCGACGCCAGCGTAGCTGACCGCGACGCCGATCCAGCCGCGGGCCGACAGACGCTGCTTCAGCACCGGGATCGCCAGCAGCGCCAGGGTCACCGCCCACAGGTAGTTGAGCGGCTGCGCGATCTGCGCGGGCAGGCGGTCGTACGCCTCGAACAGCACCAGATAGTAGCCGAGCGGGTTGAGCAGCCCCAGGGACGCGGCGGCGAGGTGCCGGCGCAGGTTCATCGGCGCGCTGACGAATGGGCGCGCCGCGGCGAAGAACGCCAGCGCCACCACGCAGCCCAGGAACAGGAGCTGCACCGGCTGCAGCTCCCGCAGCCCCAGCTTGAAGCCGGTCGCGACCGTCGACCAGAGCGCGACGCTGATCAGGGCGTAGAGCAGCGCCCGCCGCTCGCGCCCCGCTGTCGCTACCAGATGTGCTGAAGCGCGACCGCACCGTCCGCGAGCGGAGAGTCGACCTGGCCGTGTCCGGACTCAAGCTCCGTCAGGCCTTCCTCCGAGCGGGCGTACACGGTCACGCGCCGTGCCTCGGGAGCTCCGCCGCGATCCGTTGGTGGTCGATGTTCGGAGCCGGACTCACGTAATGATCGCCATCGATGATCTCGTGCCGGTCACGGTCCTCGGGGATCAGCGCGTACTCCATGTAGGTGAGCTTCCGTTTGCCTGCTACGACGACCGCCATGCCTCCAACCCTTGGAAACGCTCCGGCCAGTGTGAACCGATGAGCGCCACAGTGTCACCTTACCTGTTGTCTCACGGCCGCCGGACGTCGGCGTCGATCGCTGCGCGGGGCGCTAACGGCGCGCATCCAGCCGACTGACGTTGCCGGTCCAGTCGAGAATCCTCTCGTCCGCGGTTGCCAGAAGATGGCCGCGCAACGCCGTAGCCACGATGAGCCGGTCCGCAGGATCGGCATGGAAATCGGTCAGGCTGACGGCGCCGATGCCAATCTCACCATCGACGGCAATCTCAACCACGCCCTGTGCCAACTGCTCCTTGCGCCACCGTGCGACATCCTCGGGGAATCTGATTCGGCCCTTGGCCTTGAGCATGGCTACTTCCCAGAACGAGATTGCCGAGACGGCCACCTCTCCTGACTGCCACGCACGGTCGATCTCGACGCGCGCTCCGGCGCCAAGCTCCCGCGCTCCCAATCTGAGCCACAGCATCACGTGAGTGTCGAGCAGCATCACGTGCCTGCGTCCTCTGCGGTACCGTGTTGCGCTTCCCACTCCACATCGATCGGATCGATGATGTCGCCAACCAACTCGATTCTGCCGCGGTCTATGCCGAACAAGCTTCGCGGTCTGGTCCGATACGGTACCAGCCGCGATACCGGACGCCCATTCTTGGTTATCACGATCTCTTCCCCGGTATCCGCAACCCGATCCATGAGCTGAAGACACTTCGCCTTGAATTCGGACGCCTTGATGATGGTCGGCGCGCCGGCCCCCTGGTCTGCGTTCGTATTCGCCATTTGGAACCCTGATCCTACCATATGACCATGGGCATGGCCATGGTCACGCACAAGGTGGATTTTCGAGATAAGCCATTTCCATCGATCCGGGACCGGTTATCCGATCAGCGCGCAGCGAGCGCTGAAGGGTGCCGTGAGTCAGGTATCGGCACGGTCGGCGCGCGCCCCTTCACAGAGGGCTGCGCCGTCGCGCGCGAGCGAGGCGCAGGCGTCCTGCCCCGCGGCGAGGTGTTCGCGGCGTAGCGCGGCCAGAAGCTCCTGACGGCGCCCTTCGAGGAGCCGGATGATGCGCAGCAGCCCCAGGCGTTCGTCTCGGCGGCGGGCGCGAGCCAGCTCCTCCTCCGTGCCGGAGAGGGCCAGCCGCCGCAGCCTCGCGGTCTGCGCGGCGGAGACCCGCGTCAGTTCCCGGTCGACGGCCGCGGCCAGGACGCGGGCGTCGTTGAGCTCGCCCAACACGTCCTGCAGGCGCTTCAGCGCCGCAGCCACCGCATCACCTCCGGTGAGACCGCCGACCGCTGGTTCAACGAGGTAGCGCAGGCGCTTCACGGCCAACCGCGCGTCGTGGAGCTCGTCGTCGCTGGCGGCCTCCGCGGCCGCCGCCAGGCGGGCGCCTGTGTCGGCCGCGTACTCCTGCAGCCGCTCACCGAACGCACGGCCAAACGTCAGCGGCGCCGGCACCGCCTGCTCCAGCCGTGCGCGCAACTCCGCGTCCAGCCGCTCGAAGCGGCTGCGCACCGCGGCCGCCGCGGCGGCGTGGCCGGCGTTCCGCCGCCGGCGCAGCCGCTCCAGCAGATGGTTGAGGCCGGCCCGTTCGCTGCGCCGCAGCGCCGCGCGGACGCTCTCCAGCCACGCGATCTGCACCTCCGCGTCGCGCCCCTTGTTGGTCCGCCGCATCAACCGGCGCAGCGCGGACCGCACCCGCTTGCCGGCGGCCCCGCCCAGCCAAGGCCGGTAGGCGCGCAGCACGCCGCGGCATCGGCGCAACGCGACGCGGAAGTCGTGCAGCGCCTCCGGCTTGCCGGGCCGCCCTACGTGCCGGACCGACCGATCGGCCTGCGACAGGTAACGGTCGACCAGCGCGGCCACCGTCTCCACCACCGGCCGCTCCAACAGACCGTGCGCCCGTGAACTGTCCATCGAAGCCCCGTACTATACCGACGCGGCACGGAACGACACAGCCGACCCTCGATACTGGTCGTCTGCGTTCACAACTCGCGGCGGAGCCAGCTCAGGAGAGCTCGACGCGCAGTCCGAAGACCTGATCCATCAGCTCCCCCTTGCGGGCCAGCGCCATCCGCTCCAGGGACAGGTCGCCCTGATACCCGCACTTCAGGCGCAGCACGTCCCCGGCGCGCTCGGCGTCGAAGCGGTCGATGCGGCCCAGGTGGCTGACGTCCAGCGCGTCGGCGACCCGCAGGATCGCCGCCAGCTTGTTGACCACCAGCCGCTGCCGGCGGGAGAGCTCCGCGTACATGGGGTGGGACATCGCAGGCAGCGCCCGGCGGTGGTAGCGTACGACGTTGGCGACCACCGCCGTGTCCCGCTCGTCGATGCCGAATACCTCGGAGTTGGCGACGATGTAGGCGCCGTGCTTGTGGTGGCCGGACGCCTTGATCAGCTTGCCGACTTCGTGCAGCAGCGCGGCGACGTTCAGCAGCAGCCGCTCGCGGTGGCCAAGCCCGTGATCGGCGGCCAGCAGGTCGAACAGGACCAGCGCCAGCCTGGTGACGTGGCGGACGTGCGGGTCCTCGGCGTGATACTTGCGCGCCACGCTCAGGGCCGAGGCGATCGTCTGCCGCTCGAACTCGCGGCGCGACTCCTCGTCGTCGAGCGCGGCGCTCAGCAGCACGCCCTCGCGGATGCTCAACTCCGGGACGATCACCTGCTGGGCGGCCGTCGACTCCAGGAACAGGTCGTAGACGATCAGGTCGGGCAGGATGCCCTCGGCGTCCTCGTACGGGATCGAGAGCTCGTGAACGAGCTCCTCGACCCGCAGCGCCTGCAGGCCGCGGATCAGCTCCTGCAGCGCCGGGCGCTCGATCAGCGAGCAGTGCTCGGCGATCCGCCGCCCGGCGCGGGAGGCGGCCAGCCGGATCACGCCGCCGCCAGCCACGAATCGGCGGATGTGCTTGAGCGGCTGCTCGTGGCTGAGCACCTCGCGCGTGGGGGCCACGGTCTCCGACAGCACGCGGCGCAGCCGCTCCGGATTGCCGTGCATGGGCCGCAGCATGTCCTCCATGCGGGCGCTGCCCAGCTTCAGCGAGTGGACGAACGCCATCCGCCCGCGGCGCAGCAGCATGAACTCCGTGCTGCCCGTGCCGATCTGCATGATCAGGGAGTTCGAGCGCGCGAACCGCGGGATCGCAGCCTTGATGGCGTGCACGGCGCCCAGGTAGGTCAGCCGGTTCTCCTCCACGCCGTCGATCACGCGCACGTCCAGTCCGGTGCGGAGCGCCACCCGGTCGACGAAGGTGTCGCGGTTCTCGGCCTCGCGCAGCGCGCTGGTCGCGATCACGGTGGTCTCGCCGGGGCCGATTCCCCAGCCGCGCAGCAGCTCCTGAAAGGACGCCAGCGCGTCCAGCGACGCGCCGATGGTGGTGCGGCTGGCCGTGCCGGAGCCGAACACGTCGTGGCCGAGCGGCACCGGCCGGTCCGCGCGGTCCAGGATGCGGATCGCCCCGGTCGCCTCGACCTCGCCGACCACCATGCGGATGGCGCTGGAGCCGATGTCGATCACCGCCCGCGCGGCGCCGTTGCGGCCGTCCGGCGCACCGCCGCTCATGCCAGCGACTCCTGCGCCAGCGCCGCCGCGCCGCGCACGACCGCCTCGTCGCCGAGGGTCGCCGCGACGACCTCGACCCCCTCGCCCAGGGACGGCAGCGCGTGCCGGCGCATCGAGTCGGCCGCGCGCTCGACCAGCCAGTCGCCGAGCTTCTCCACCAGGCCGCCGCCCAGCACCACCATCTCCGGGTTGAGCAGGTTGACGCAGTTGGCGATGCCGATGCCCAGACGCTCCGCCGCCCGCTCCAGCAGCTCGACGCCCGGCTGCTCGCTGGCGGCCAGCACGCGCGCGATCATCTTGCTGCGCACCGACCGCACGTCCGTTCCGGCCTTTGCGGTCACGGCCGGCGCCTTGCCGATCGCGGCCTGGGCGATCAGGTCGCGCGCGATGGCGCTGCGGCTGGCCAGCGCCTCAAGGCACCCGTATTGCCCGCAGCCGCACAGCGGCCCGTGGAGCTGCACGATCATGTGGCCAATCTCCCCGGCATTGCCGTTGGCGCCGCGGTAGAGGCGGCCGTCCAGCACCAGCCCGCCGCCGATCCCGGTGCCGGGGAACACCCCGACCACGTGCCGGCGGCCGCGCGCCGCGCCGAAGCGGTGCTCGCCGTAGGTGCCGGCGCTGACGTCGTTCTCGACGACCACCGGAACACCGAATGCATCCTGCAGGCAGTCCCGGATCGGGAAGTCGGCAACGCCCAGGTTCGGCGAGCCGGTCAAGGTGCCGCGCTGCGCGTCCATCGGTCCCGGCGCGCCGATACCGATCGCGGCCACGGCCGACCGCTTGACCTCGGCGTCCTCCAAGGCCGCCTGCACGGTGCCGACCAAGCCCATCGCCAGGCCGCGCGCGCCGGCGGTAGGGTCGGTCGTGCGCTTGTCCGACCCCAGCGCCTTCGCGCCGCGGTACACGGTCGCGAGCATCTTCGAGCCGCCGAGGTCGATGCCGACCACCAGCGCATCCATGGGCACCTCTCACGCGGGGCGGCCGAACTCTGCCGCCCGCGTTGCGATTCTCCGATGATTGGGCGCTATCATGCCAGCATGCCCGCCAGCGGGACGCCGGACGCCGCTACCCCCGCGACCTCGCCGGCGAGAGTGCGCCCTCGGGAGGCCGGTCCCCTGCCGCCGGCACGCTATCTCGACGGCGCGCTGAGCTGGCTGGCGTTCAACCGCCGCGTGCTTGACCGGGCGGACACGGCCGCCACGCCGCTGCTGGAGCGCCTGCGCTTCCTGAGCATCGTCGGCACCAATCTGGACGAGTTCTTCATGGTGCGCGTGCCCGCGCTACGGCGCGCCGGCGACGCCGGCCGCCGGCTGGCTGAGGTGCGCGGCCGCGTCGAGCGCATCGTGCGCGGCCAGACCGACTGCCTGCGCCGGCGGGTGCTGCCGCCGCTGACCGATGCCGGCGTGCGCATCCTCGAGCGCGACGCCTACCCGCTCGGCACCCTGGAACTGCTGCGGGACCACTTCCGGAGCCAGATCCACCCGGCCCTCACCCCGGTGCGCATCACGGGCGAGGAGAGCGTGCCGCTGCCGAGCCTGCGGCTGCACGTGGGCTTCCTGCTGGAGCCGGCCGACGAGCAGGCACGGTCCGCGTCCGCCGCGGCCACGGCCGGCGCCGGCCCCGTGGTCGCCGTGGTGCCGCTGCCGGGCACCCTCGACCGGCTGGTGCCGGTCCCGAGGGAGGGAGCGGGCACCGGCCGAGGGAGTGAAGCGGGATCAGCACATCAAGGCGCCGGCCGCCGAGCACCAGCCGTCACCTACGCGCTGCTGGAGGACCTGGTCGCCGGCAACGCCGACCTGCTGTTTCCCGGCTTCCGCATCCTGGACAGCATCCGGTTCCGCGTCACCCGCTCGGGCGACGCAGAGGTGGACGAGCTGCGCGACGACGACTTCGTCGAGGCCATGGAAGAGGTCATCTCGGCGCGGCGCGGCGGGGTGGCGGTGCGCCTGGAGGTGTCGGACGCCGACTGCGAGCTGTGCCGGGTGCTGGCCGCCGAGCTGGCGGTCGAGCCGGCGGACGTTTATGCCTGCGACGGGCCGCTGGACCTGGCCGGCTGGTCCAGCCTGGTCGACATGCCGGGGCTCGACCGCCTGCGGTTCGAGCCGTGGGAACCGGTGCGCCCGCTCTGGCTGGACGGCACCGAGACGATCTGGGACGTGATCCGCACGCGCGACCGCATGCTGCACCACCCCTACGAGTCGTTCGACGCCGTCGTGCACCTGCTGAAGCAGGCCGCGGACGATTCCGACGTGCTGGCGATCAAGATGACGCTGTACCGGGTGTCGCGCGAGTCGCCGATCGTGGCCGCGCTGGGACGGGCGGCGGAGGCGGGCAAGCAGGTGACGGTGCTGGTGGAGGTGAAAGCGCGCTTCGACGAGGAGCGCAACCTGGAACGTGCGGCGCTCCTGGAGCGACAGGGCGCGATCGTCGTGTACGGCATCGCCTGGCACAAGGTGCACGCGAAGGCGCTCCTGATCGTCCGCCGCGAATCCGGCCGCATCCGCCGCTACGTCCACCTGGGGACCGGCAACTACCGCGACGACACGGCGCGCCTGTACACGGACGTCGGGCTCCTGACCGCCGACGACGAGCTGGCCATGGAGGCCGGCCTGTTCTTCAACGCGATCACCGGCTACTCCACGGTCCCGAACCTGCGCCGCCTGACCATGGCGCCCACCACCCTCAAGCAGCGCCTGCTGGCCATGATCGAGCGCGAGGCGGCGCGGCCGGCGAACGAAGAGCCGCTGATCATGGCCAAGCTCAACCAGCTCACCGACCGCGACGTGATCGACGCCCTGTACACCGCCTCGCGCGCCGGCGTCACCATCAAGCTGAACGTACGCGGCGAGTGCCTGCTGATCCCGGAGCGGCGCGGCATGAGTCGCAACATCACGGTGGTGTCGGTCATCGACCGCTACCTCGAGCACGCGCGTATGCTCTACGTGCGCGCAGGCGGCGCCGACGAATGCTACCTGGCGAGCGCCGACTGGATGCCGCGCAACCTCAGCCGCCGCGTGGAGCTGATGGTCCCGATCGCGGAGCCGCGGCTGAAGCGCCGCGCGCTGGAGATACTGGAGTCAGCGTTCTCTGACAACACCAACGCCTACCGGCTGCGCAGCGACGGCACGTACGTCCGGGTGAGGCGGTCTTCGGCGGACGAGCCCTTCTACCGAAGCCAGGAGGCCATGCACGAGGCGGCCGGGCGGCGCGCCCGCACCGAGCTTGGCGAGCCGGCCGGCAAGCTGATCGCCCGCCGGCCGCGCCCGGAGCGCTGAAGCGGAGCGCGGAGCTGGGCTCAGAGCTCGACGCGTTGCCCGGTCGCCACGTAGACCGAAGCCTCGCAGATATTGGTGGCGTGGTCGCCGATCCGCTCGTACTGCTTCGCCACGAACAGCAGGGTCTGCGCCTGCGCGATCGTCTTCGGCGACTCCATCATGTAGGTGAGCAGCTCGCGGAACATCTGCGAGTAGGTGTTGTCGATCAGGTCGTCGCCGGCAGCCACGTCCTGCGCGGCCAGCTCGTCGCGGCTCACGAAGGCGTGCACGGAGTCGCGCACCATCTGTGTGGCCCGGTCCGCCATCAGGTTCATGGAGATCAGCGGCTTGATGTAGGTCTCCGAGGCCAGTTTCTGCGCCACCTTGGCGACGTGCACGGCCAGGTCGCCGATGCGCTCCAGCGCGATCACCACGTGCAGGGAAGTGATGATGAAGCGCAGATCGGTGGCCACCGGCTGTTCCCGGGCCACGATCTTGTTCACGTAGTCCTCGATCTCGTAGGTGGCCTGGTTGACCGCGTCTTCCCCCACGAGAACGTCTTCGGCCATCGCCTCGTTCTGGCTCAGCAGCGCCTTGGTCGCCTGGCCCACCGCCGACTCGACCGTCTGGGCCAGGTCCAGCAGGCGCTGCTGCAGCTCCTCGATCTCGCGCTCGAACTGATGACGGAGCGGTTGCGGCTCACTCACGGTTGCCTCCTGCGGAGTCTGTCGGATCGGCGCTTCGGCGACACATCCGACAGACTCCGTCCCTGTCTATCCCGTCGCGGCCTGCCAGGCCGCCAGGTACTCGTCGATCACCTCGCTGCCGACCGCCTTGATGGTCAGGCCGAACGGTCCGGCCAGCGGCCGCACCACCTGCTTGGCGGGCTCGCCGGTCTGCAGGAACGAGTCCAGCTCGGCGCTTCCGGCCTTGAACACCCACAGCCGGCCTTCCTCCATCTGCGTGTAGAAACCCGGCAGCGTGGTCAGGTACTCGTCGATCGTGGCGCTCTCGGTGGACTTCACCGTCACCCCGCCCGGCGCGGCCAGCGGCCGTACCACCTGCCTGGCGGGCTCGCCGGACTCCTGAAACGCGGCAAGGTCGTCGGACCCTTCGCGAAACACCCACAGCCGGCCTTCCTCTTCCAGGACGACGAAGCCCGCCTTGGCGTACATCGCCAGATCCAGCGGCTGCTGTTGGGCCGCGGTCGCGCATCCGGCGATCAGCGCGCCGGCCACCACCAGCTTCATGACCGGCACCATGCGATCGTTCCGCTTGCGAATTCCCATTTCCACTCCTCCTCCAATGCGTGGGCTTTGCTTCATTGCCTGTTCGGCCGGCTCATCCGAACCGGCCGCTGATGTAGTCTTCCGTCTCCTGAAGCTGCGGCTTCAGGAACACGTCCTCGGTGGGCGCGAACTCGATGAGCCGGCCCAGGTACATGAACGCCGTGATGTCGCTGACGCGCGATGCCTGCTGCATGTTGTGGGTCACGATCAGGATCGTGTAGCTGCCTTTCAGCTCGTGGATCAGATCCTCGATCTTGCTGGTCGCGATCGGGTCCAGGGCGCTGGCCGGCTCGTCCATGAGCAGCACCTCCGGCTCGGCTGCCACCGCGCGGGCGATGCACAGCCGCTGCTGCTGGCCGCCGGACAGTCCCAGCGCGCTCTCCTGCAGCCGGTCCTTGACCTCGTCCCAGAGCGCCGCGCCCACAAGCGCGCGATGGCACACGGAGTCGAGCACCTGCTTGTCGCGTTCGCCGTCGATCCGTAGCGGGTAGATGACGTTCTCGTAGATGCTCATCGGGAATGGATTCGGCTTCTGCGCCACCATCCCCATGCGCTTGCGCAGCTCGATGACGTCCGTGCCCGGCGCGTAGATCGAGTCGCCGGACAGCCGCATGTCACCCTCGATCCGCACGCTATCGACCAGGTCGTTGAGGCGGTTCACCGAGCGCAGCAGCGTCGATTTGCCGCAGCCGGACGGCCCGATCAGCGCCGTCACCTTGCCGAACGGGACCCTCATCGACACGTCGAACAGCGCCTGCGCCGCGCCGTACCAGAGGTTGAAGCGGTCCACCTCCAGCACGCTCGCAAGCTCCAGCGTGCTCGGATGCACGGCGGTCCTGACGTCGCCGTCGGCGGCGACGCGCTCCAGCAGGTTCTCCCGGACGACGCCCGCCGCCCCACCCCGCAGGCGGCCGTCCGCGTGCGCTGTTCCGTCGGCGGTCGGGGCGAGGTGCCGGTCCACCGTGAGGCGGCCGTGCTCGCTGCGGTCTCTGGTGGCATCCATCTGGCAGACCTCTCCTAGAACTGACTTCCGGCGACGCGGCGGTACAGCCGGCTGCGCAGCCGGATCGCCGTCACGTTCAGCAGCACGACGATCAGGATCAGCAGCAGCGTCGACGTGAACACCATGGGGATGGCCGCCTCGCTGTTCTGGCTCTGGAAGCCGACGTCGAAAATGTGAAAGCCCAGGTGCATGAAGCTGCGCTCCAGGTGCACGTACGGGAAGTAGCGGTCGATCGGCAGCTCGGGCGCGAGCTTCACGGCGCCCACCAGCATCAGCGGCGCCACTTCGCCGGCCCCCCGCGCCATCGCCAGGATCATGCCGGTCATGATGCCGGGCAGTGCGCGCGGCATGACGATGCGCTCGATCGTCTGCCACTTGCTCGCCCCGCATGCGTAGGAGCCTTCCCGCATCGACCCCGGCACCGCGGCCAGCGCCTCCTCGGTGGCGACGATCACCACCGGCAGCGTCAGCAGCGCCAGCGTCAGGGACGCCCACAGGATGCCGCCGGTGCCGAAGGTGGGGCTGGGCAGCTTGGCGCGGAAGAACAGCTCGTCGATGCCGCCGCCGATCAGGTAGCTGAAGAAGCCCAGCCCGAACACGCCGAAGACGATGCTGGGCACGCCGGCCAGGTTGTTGATCGCGATCCGCACGGTCGACACCAGTCGCCCCGGCCTGGCGTACTCGCGCAGGTAGAGCGCGGCGATCACCCCGAACGGGGCCACGGCGAGCGACATCAGGAGGGTCATCACCACCGTGCCGAAGATCGCCGGGAAGACGCCGCCTTCGCTGTTGGCCTCGCGCGGGTCGGCGGTCAGGAACTCCGCCCATCGCGACAGGTAGATGCCCAGCTCGCGCGGCAGGCCGAGCCGGTTGGCCGGGTAGCCGCGCACGACCTGGCCGAGCGGGACCAGCACCTCGGAGCCGTCGGAGAGCCGCATCGCGAGCTGGTAGCGGTCGCTCGATCGCTGCAGCTCGTCGATCCGGGCGCGGATCTGCGCATACTCCGCGTTCGCCGCCGCCTCGACGGACGCCGCCTTCTCCCGCTCCGATGCGAGCTTGTCCCCGGCGGCCGCGATCGAGGACGCATTGCCCTCGGCGCGGGCGTCGTCGTACCCCAGCGCGGCTTCGCGCACGCTGAGCCGCGCCTTCTCCAGGCGGTGGTTCACGTCGCCGATGTCGCGCCGTTCCAGCCGCCTGCGCTCGGCCCGCCAGCCCTCCACGGCCGGGTGGTGCCGCTCGAACTCCCTCCAGGCCGCCTCCGGGCCTTCGGCGGTCGCAGCGCCGTCGACCAGGAACGTCACCGGCTCGCCGTAGAATCGCCCCCAGGTCAGCCGCTCGAAGATCACCGCCCATTCCGGGGCGCTTCGCCCGGCCAGGGCGAAGTCGTCCACCCACGTGAAGTGCGCGCCGGTCACGTCGAAGTTGCCGGTCCGCACCAGCCATCGCGTGGACCAGCCGCGCTGCCGTTCCAGCAGCTCCCGCGCCGGCTCCTGCGCGGCGGCTGGCAGCGAGTCGATCGCGCCGGCGGCCGGTTGGTAGCGGTCGCGGCGGGTCACCTCGCCCAGGTGAACGGAGCCGTCGGCCATCTCGAAGCGGGCCAGCGGCGCCGGCCAGAAGGTGCCGAGGCCGCGCACCAGGATCAGCAGCAGCAGCCCCAGGGTCATCACCAGGGCGATCACCAGCGTGCCGGCGGTCAGCCACATCATCGGCTGTCCCTGCGCGGCCAGCGAGGCGCCGCTGCTCACGCGACGGCGCGGCGCGGCATGCGCGGCGGCGGCCAACCCGGCCGGGGGTGCGACAGCGAAGGCGCTCGGAGCGACGGTCGACTTCACAGCTCGAACGCCCTGCGGCGGAACCGCTGCCGCACCGACTCGGCGATCGTGTTCACCACGAACGTCATCACGAACAGCGTCAGCGCCGCCAGGAACAGGATGCGGTAGTGCGTGCTGTCGACCACCGCTTCCGGCAGCTCGACGGCGATGTTCGCCGCCAGGGTGCGGAAGCCGTTGAACAGGTTCATCTCCAGGATCGGCGTGTTGCCGGCCGCCATCAGCACGATCATCGTCTCGCCCACGGCGCGGCCCAGCCCGATCATCACGGCCGAGAACAGCCCGCTCATGGCGGTCGGCACGATCACGCGCATCGCGGTCTGCCACGGGGTGGCGCCGGCGGCCAGGGACGCGGAGCGCAGGTGCTCGGGCACGCTCTTCAGCGCGTCGTCGGCTATGGTGTAGATGATCGGGATGATCGCGAAGCCCATCACGAAGCCCACCACCAGCGAGTTGCGCTGCACGTAGGTGCCGAGCACGGGGCCGATGACCGGGAACGACCCGCGCGAGTCCAGTCCCAGCGCCTGCAGGAGCCAGCCGCCGAGCAGGGCGGCGCCGCCCGCGGCCGCCACCGCGGCGGCGACCTTGACGATCTCCAGCAGCGCCACCTTCCGCGCCGGCAGGCTCCGGTACAACGTCCGCAGCCTGGGAGCGAGCGAGCGCGACACGTACCACACCGTGGCCAGCCCGGTGAGCGGCAGCAGCATCATCGCCCAGCCGCCGGCACCGGTGCCGATCTGTCCGTCCAGCCAGAGCTTGATGTCGCCCGCGAACAGCGCCCGCTCGGCCACCGGCCCGGCCAGCCGCGACAGCAGCAGGCCGAGCGGCAGCGCCGCCACGAGCACGAAGGGGATGCGGAATCGCGACAGGATGATCGCCGTGCGGTCGGGCAGGAGCTGGAACAGGTAGCCGCCGGCCAGGCAGGTGAGCGGGATCATCAGGAACGCGACCAGGATCATCGGCACCGCCTGCTCGGCGATCGGCGCGAACACCAGGCCGGCCAGGAAGCCCAGCACGACGCTTGGCAGGCTGGCCATCATCTCGATGATCGGCTTGATGCGCACGCGCAGCCTGCTATGCAGGAACTCGCTGGTGTAGATGGCCGCCAGCAGCGCCAGCGGCACCCCGAACAGCATCGAGTAGATGGTCGCCTTGATCGTCCCGAAGATCAGGGGGACCAACCCGTACTTGGCCTCGAACGTGTCGGTGCCGCTCGACGACTGCCAGACGTGCTCGGGATCGCGGTTGCCCTCGTACCAGACCTTGGCGAAGATCGATCGCACGCTGGCTTCCGGGTGCGGGCTGTCCAGCGCCAGCAGTGCGAATCCCCGGTCGGTCACGGCGGCGATCGCGTCGTCGCGGGGGCTCGCCGCGACGGCCGTGATCGGTACGCCGGCAAAGGGCCGCGCCTCGGCCAGGAACGCGTTGCTGGTCACGTAGAAGCTGCGCACGCTGCCGTCCACGTAGCCCACGACGATCATGCGCTTGCGCGACGAGCTGCCGATGCTGGTGACGGCCGCCGGGCCGCGAGGGACAGCAGGGCCGTCGAACGTATGGGCGTTGACCAGCAGCAGCCCGTCGGCCGTCGCGGCGTCTTCGTCGCGCACCCGGAACCAGGTACGGACGCGCCCGCGGCTGTCGCCGATCAGCAGGGTGTCGCGGCCCAGCAGGAAGCGGGCCACCGTGAGGCGCACGGCATCGTCGCGCAGCACGTCGCCGCGCGCGGCCACCACGGGCTCGCGCAGGTTGCGGGTGTCGAAGCGCACGAACGCCCCGTCCTGCCAGAGCACGTAGACGGCATCCGCGTTGCCACTGACGAGCACGCGGGACAGCGGGACGGCGCGCCCGAAATCGGGAATCGCGGCGCTGCCGCCGCGCACGGTCGCGGTCACGCGGCCGGTGAGGATGTTGCGCCGCCGCGTCACGGCGCTGATCCGCATCACGCCGTCATCGGTCACCATGGCGATCACCGGCCCGACCGAGCGCACCGTCTGGTCGATCAGCAGGACGCTGCCTGCGTGGCCGCTCGCCACCGGGTCCTGGATGTGCGCCTCCAGCCGCTGCAGACGCAACTGGCCGATCGGCGTGCGCTGGATCGACGCGTCGTCGAGCACGCCGACCTCGCCCTCGCCGAGCGCGTGCAGCCCGGCCGGCACGTCCTCGTTCTCGAAGAACGCGGTCTCGAACAGCACCTGGCCGAGCCGGAACGTGCCGTCGGCGAAGCCGGCGGCCAGCCAGCCGCCGTCGTCCGAGTAGGTCAGGGAGGCGGGCTGCTCGTCGAACAGCGGCACCTCCTCGAGCAGCATGCCGCCGGGGACGCCCGTGTCGATGCGGAAGTGCCGCAGCGCCCGCCCGCCGTCGACCAGCTCGGCGGCCGCCACGCGAAACTCGTCCACCAGCACGAAGCGGTCCACCGCGGCGGGGAAGGCCGCGGGCCCCTGGCCGGATCCCGACTGGGAGACCGCCGGCTCCAGGCGTGATCGGCCCACCAGCGGCACCACGACGGAAGCCAGGAACACGAACACCAGGAACACCGCGGCGATCACGCCGATCCCGCCGATCGTGATGATCGACTTGGAGGCGGCCTCCGCGATACGGACACCGGCACGCGTCTTGTGCGCGCGCCGGTAGCCCGTGAACGCCGGCTGGCTCATGGCGAACGCCCCTCCGCCGGACTCGCTCAGATGCCCAGCGCTTCCATCGCCTCGGAGGCGATCCGGTTGGTGATCGGGTAATACCCGTCCTTGATCACGTCCTCCTGGCCCTCGGTGGAGAACATGTACCGGACGAACTCGCGCCGCAACGGGTCGAGGTCGCTGCCGGGACGGTGGTTGACGTACACGTACAGGAAGCGGGCGAGCGGATACTCGCCGGTGTACGCATACTCCGCGGTGGCCGCGATCGGGTCGGACCAGGCGTCATGGGCCACGGGCACCGCGCACACGTCGGCGGTGAGGTAGCCGATGCCGGAGTAGCCGATGCCGGGAGCGTCGCTGGCGACGCCCTGCACGACCGAGGAGCTGCCGGGCTGTTCCTTCACGGACGGCTTGTAGTCGCCGTTGCCCAGCACGCTCTTCTTGAAGTAGCCGTAGGTGCCGGACGCCGAGTTGCGGCCGTACAGGCTGATCGGCTGGTCCGCCCAGGCGCTATCGGTCACGCCGGCATCGCCCCAGGTGCGGATGTCGCTCTCGTGACCGAGCAGGCGGTTGGTCGAGAAGATGGCGTCGACCTGCTGCAGGGTGAGCCCCGCCTCGCAGATCGGGTTGTCCTTGTTGGCGTAGACGGCCAGCATGTCGATCGCAGCCGTCAGGCTGGTCGGCGGATAGCCGTACCTGCTCTCGAACTCGTCCACTTCGGCCGCCTTCATCTGCCGGCTCATCGGGCCGAACTGGGAGCTTCCGGCGATCAGCGCCGGCGGCGCCGTCGAGGATCCCTTGCCCTCGATCTCGATGCGGACGTTCGGGTACATGCCCAGGAAGCCTTCGGCCCACAGCGTCATGGTGTTGTTCATCGTGTCGGAGCCGACGCTCTTGAGGCTGCCGGACACGCCCTGCACCTGCTCGTACATGGACAGGGCCGGGTCGACCGACACCTGCGCCAGGACGGTCATCGACGTGAGCGCCATGGCCGCGGCCAGGGCTGCCGCGATGATCGGGTTGGTTCGCATACTTCTCCTCGCGATGATCAGATTCGAGGGAACGGTCCCGGACGATTGCTAGCGCACCGCTAGCGCTCTGGTATTTCTGTGCTAGGGGGCGTAGCGTGCAGGGCGTGCCGGAGCTGCCGGAGGTTGAGACGATCTCGCAGGGTGTGCGGCCGGTGCTGGTGGGGCAGCGCATCGAGCGCGTCGTCGTACGCGAGCCGCGGTTGCGCTGGCGGGTCGCGGAGGACCTGGCGCCGCGCTTGGCCGGGCGCACGGTGCGGGACGTGCGGCGGCGGGCCAAGTACCTGATCGTCGACGCAGGGGCCGAGAGCCTGATCGCCCACCTGGGCATGTCCGGGCGGCTGCTGGTGGTCGAGGCGGGGACGCCGCCGGCCAAGCACGACCACGCGGACGTGGTGCTGGGCTCGGGGCTGGCCGTGCGGCTGCGCGATCCGCGCCGGTTCGGATCGCTGCACGTGGCCACGGCGCCCGACGAGCACCCGCTGCTGGCCGGACTGGGACCGGAGCCGCTCGGCGCCTGGTTCGACGGCGCCTACCTGTTCGCGGCGAGCCGCCGGCGCACAGTGGCGATCAAGGACCTGCTGCTGAACAGCCGCATCGTCGCCGGCATCGGCAACATCTATGCCAGCGAGGCGCTTTGGGCCGCCCGCGTGCATCCGCGCACGCCGGCCGGCCGGCTGGGCCGCGTCCGCCTGCAGCGGGTCGCCGATGCCGTCCGCGCGATCCTGCAGCGGGCCATCGACACCGGCGGCACCACGCTGCGCGACTACCGCACGCCGGGCGGCGACCCCGGGCTGTTCGCGATCGAGCTGTCCGCCTACGGCCGCGCCGGTTTGCCCTGTCCGCGCTGCGGTGCGGCCATCCGCGCGTTGCGCTCCGGCGGCCGATCCACCTTCTATTGCCCGCGCTGCCAGCGCCGCTGATACTGCCCGGCATGCGTATCGAGCAGGCCGTGGTAATCCCGGCTCGCGGCGGCCACTACAACGAGGATCTCCAGGCGATCCGCGCGGGCGCCCACCGCGACGGTTACGTCTACCCGGGAACGCCGCAGGCGCCCGGCTTCGACGCGATCCGCCAGCCGAGCGAGGCGTTCTCCCTGATCCTGCGCCTGGAGGGCGGCGCCACCGTCGCCGGCGACGGCATGAGCGTCGCCTATTCGGCGGCCGGCGGCAGGCACGGCCTGTTCCGGGCAGCCGAGCAGCTCCCGCACCTGCAGGCGATCGCCGACCACCTGCGCGGGCGGACGATCGGCGGCCTGCCGGAGATGTGCGCGGAGCTGGAGGCGCTGCCGCTCGACGACCGGCTGCACCGCAACGCCGCCTTCTACGGCGCATCGCAGGCGCTGGCGCAGGCGGTCGCGGTCGCACAGGGGCGCACCGCCACGGAGGTGCTGGCCGCCCACTTCGGCCGGCCGGTGGCGGCCGCGCCGGTCGCCATCAACGTGCAATGCGGCGACGAGCGGCACCACGGCGTCGACAAGGCGATCATGAAGCGGGCCGACGTGCTGCCGCACGGGCTGATCAACGACCTGGACGTGCTGGGAGCGAAGGGCGAGCGGCTGCAGGAGTACGTGAGCTGGATCGTCGACCGCATCGCCCGCCACGCGCCGGCCGACTACCGGCCGGAGTTGCATATCGACGTGTACGGCATGGTCGGCGTCGCGTTCGGCCACGACGTCGGGCGGATGGCCGACTACCTCGCCGGGCTGGGCGAGCGGGCGCTGCCGCACCGGCTGTGCGTGGAGACGCCGGTCCTGATGGACTCGCGCAGCGCCCAGATCGAGACGCTGGCAGCCCTGCGCGAGGCGCTTTCCGCGCGCGAGCCGCGCGTTCCGATCATCGTCGACGAGTGGGCCAACACGCTGGCCGACATCCGCGCCTTCCTCGCCGCCGGTGCCGTGGACATGGTCAACGTGAAGAGCCCGGACCTGGGCTCCATCCTCAACGCCGGCCGGGCGATCCTGGACTGCAAGGCCGCCGGCGTGCGCCCGATCCTGGGCGGCTCCTGCGCGGACACCGACCAGTCGGCGCGGGTCATCGCCCACCTGGCGCTGGCCGCCGAGCCGGCCTGGGTGCTGGCGCGGCCCGGCATGGGGATCGACGAAGGCATGCAGATCGTCGGCAACGAGATGGCGCGCACGCTCGCCCTGATCGCAGCGCGCGGCGCCGGGGAGGGATCATGAGGCACCGACGCGAGGAATCGAACCGATGGCTGCGGTGACCGTATCCGAGGCCAGGCAACTGCTGCCGGCGGTGAACGGCGACGGACTGCCCGTCGTGCCGATGAGCGATGAGCAGAAGTACCTGTTCGACCTGAAGGGCTGGATCGCCCTGCCCGGCCTGCTCGACGACGCGCAGCTCGAGCCGATCCGCGAGCACCAGATGCGCTTCCTGTACCACCCGGAGGAGCTGCCTGAGGCCGAGCGCGACAACCACGGCGGCCCGTCGCAGGTGCTGCTGGACGCGCCGGCGGTCGTCGGCGTGCTCAACGAGATCATCTCCCACCCGCCGCTGGCGGCCTCCGACTGCTATGGATTCCGCTTCGATCACACCTACACCAGCCACCGCCAGGCCGGACACGACAACTTCGCCCCGCACGGCGGCGGCGGCCTGTTCAACTTCTGCGGCGACTCCCACCTCTACCAGATGCATCCGGGCCGCATCCACGCCGGCCTGGTGCGCGTGGTGTGGGAGCTGAACGAGGTCGTCGCGGGCGAGGGCGGCACGCTGTTCCTGGCCGGCAGCCACAAGAGCGCGTTTCCGCGCCCGGAGGCTCTGTCCGGCCGCGACAGCGCGCTGTGGGAGACCTACTCCTGCCCGGCCGGCTCGGCGGTCATCTTCACCGAGGCGCTCTGCCACACCGGCACCCGCTGGACGAACGGCACGCGCGACCGGCTGAGCCTGTTCACGTGCTACAACACCGTGAACGCCAAGTGGGGCAAGGGCTGTCCGCCGCCGGAGGTGATCGCCGCCATGCCGCCGCTGCGCCGCACCCTGTTCCGCGGCGTCTGGCACGGCATGCGCGAGGTCCCCGGCATCAACAAGTACCATGACGAAGCCAACACCGGCCGCTTCGCCGCCGGATAGAATCAGCCTCGCTTACGTGCCCCGAGACATCATACGTGCGCCCGATCGCCGACCACCAGCGAGCGCCCGACAGCCCGTAGCGCCCGTTCCACATGGCGAAGGGGCGAGCGTTGGTCGGGATCGACGAGCCGGCACACGGCGGGCTCATCCAGTTCCAGACGGGCGGCGAGTTCGCCCTTGGTGACACGTTGCCGCCGCATGGCCGTGTAGAGGGCCAGCTTGGCAGCCGCGATGGGTGGCACGGCGACGAGTTCCTGGCCGTGGCCGGTCGTGCTCGGCACGGGAATGTCCCATTGCTCCCGGACATACCCAGCCAGTGCGGCTACCAATGCATCCTCGGCCATCGCGAGCGCTTCGGCCCGGTCGTCGCCGCACGTCAGCGCCCCCGCTACGTCGGGAAAGGAGACAGCATATCCGCCTTCTTCCTCCGGGGTCAGGACGCACGGATAGAGGTACTGCATCAGAAATCCTCCTGGTCGATTCCGAGATCCTTCAACATCGCCGCCAACAGCCGGTAGCGGGCTCAGATGTCGCGGGCGATGTACATCGAGAGCTGACCGGTGAGTCCCCAAGCCTCTTCATGCGAGAGCGCCACGTCCTCCCGGAAGGTCTCTTCCCGCTCACCCGCCAGCTCCGCCAGGTCCGCGTCCTCTTCCATCACCAGCGCGCCCCGGATGAGATCGCGGGCCGCCATCGAGATCGATACACCCCGTCTCTCGGCAAACTGCTTGATCTGCTCGTAGACTTGGGGATCGACGACAATGTTGATCCTGGGGTTCCGTGACGGCATGCCTTTCTCTCCTCCATCCGGTATAACGCTCTTGATGCTCCCCGATCAAGCTACGCCGCGAACGGCCGATCATGGCTGACCTGCCGGTCGTGGACCTGCGCGGCGCCAGCGCCGAGCGCGGCCGGCAGCACGGGCGCGCCCTCAGCCGGCAGATCGAGCAGGCGGTCGCGTTCTACGCCGGGCTGTTCGGCCGGCTGGGGCTGACCGGGGCCGAGGTGCGCCGCCGCGCCGCGCGCTTCGTCGAGCCCACGCACCGGCTCAACCCGCTGCTTGCCGCCGAGTTCGAGGGGATCGCCGAGGGGTCCCGCTGCCACCTGCACGACGTCTACGCACTTTCGGCGCGCTACGAGATCGCCTTCACGGAGGTGGCGCTCGGCGAGTGCTCGAACGTGTTCGTGGGCGCGGAACGGTCCACGACCGGCGCCACGCTGCTCGGCCAGAACTGGGACTGGCGGCCGGAGGTGGCCGCGTTCCGGGTGATCCTGCGCAGCCGGTGCAACGACGGGCCCGACCACGTGATGATCAGCGAGTGCGGGCAGCCCGGGAAGTTCGGCCTGAACTCCGCCGGGCTCGGGCTGGTGGCGGCCGGTCTGGACTGCACGGCCAGGCACGCGACCGGCGACCAGCTCTACGTGGGACTCAAGCGCACGGCGCTGCAGTGCGCGTCGATCGAGGAGGCCGGCGCCGTTCTCACCGCGAACCCGCCGCTGGCCACCGTGAACGTGATCGCGGCTCAGGCCGCGGGCGCCGGCTGCGAGATCGAGTACACGCCGGCCGGCCCGGTCCGGCGCGACCTGGCGCCTGCCGAGCTCTACTGGCACACCAACCACTGCCGGGAGGCGGACGAGCCGTCCGGGTTCCAGAACAGCCTGCGGCGCGGCCGGCGCTGGAGCGAACTGACCGGCGGCGACGGCGACGTGGCGCCGCGGACGCTCCAGTCCTGGCTCGCCGACCGGGACGGCGACGACCGCATCTGCCAGACGCCGCGCCCCGGCGACACGCGCATCACCTCCCTGGAGACCCTGTCCTCGCTGGTGCTGGACCTGCGCTCCCGGACCCTGTGGGCCACCGCCGGCCCCTCCCACCAGGCCCCGTACCGCCCCTACCGCCTGTCTTAGGCGTGCGGCCACGGCCGCCTGTCGGCTACATTAGGCGCGCAGCCGCGACCGCGGCTCAGGAGGAACAAGCAACATGAAATCGCGCATGGCCATCGCGTTGCTGGCGGCCTGTGTCGCCGGCGGCATCGCCTTTGCCGCTCCGGCGGCGGAAGAGGCCGCCGTCGCCATGGCGCCGGGACCGCTCGGCGCGTACGACCCGCCGATCCAGGCCAACATCGTCGCCCAGGTGCTGGTGGACCAGCAGTTCGCCGACGGCGACAGCTTCGAGAACAACCCCTGGACGCGGAGCTGGCTGGAGGAGCTGGGCATCGAGGTGACGCCGCTCTGGATCGCCCGCACCGACGATCAGTACGACCAGAAGATCGCGGTCACCATCGCCTCGTCGGACCTGCCCGACATCATGCTGCTGGAGCAGGACAAGCTGGTGTCGCTGGCGCGGGCCGGCAAGCTGGCGCCGCTCGGCGCGCTCTATGAAGAGTACATCCTTCCCGAGCTGCGCGAGCACCTGGACTGGAGCCCGATCACCCTGGAGGCCGGCTCCGTGGACGGCGAGCTGTACGCGCTGCCGGACTACAACCGGCAGCCGTTCGCCAAGTACCTGTGGATCCGCGACGACTGGCAGGACGCCGTCGGCCTGCCCGATCCCAAGACCATGGACGACGTGATCGAGCTGGCGCGCGCGTTCGCCACCGGCGACCCGGACGGCAACGGCAAGGACGACACTTTCGGCCTGCCGCTGGACAAGGACTTCAAGTTCCTGGGCGAGGGCTTCTTCGCCGGCTACGGCGCCTACCCGGCCAACTTCATCGCCGACATGTGGCTGGAGCGCGACGGCGGGCTGGAGTTCGCCGGCGTGCAGCCGGAGGTGCGCACCGCGCTCGGCAAGCTGCGCGAGATGTTCGACGACGGGCTGCTCGATCCCGAGTTCGTGGTCAAGGACCGCGGCGCCGCCTACGGCGACGTGGCCGCCGGCAAGTACGGCCTGCTGTACGGCGAGCGCTGGAACCCGGCGTGGCCGCTGCGGCAGTTCCGGGACAACCACCCCGACGAGGACTGGCACTGGGTCAACCTGCCCTCCGAGGACGGATCGGTGGCCCTGTCGCCGTCCAACCTCAAGCCGCCCACGTTCTTCGCCGTGCGCGCCGACTATCCCAACCCGGAAGCGATGATCAAGCTCTACAACCACACCTACGTGCACGGATCGACCCGCGACGCCGACCTCAACGAGTACGACGAAGGCATCGTCATCAACCACGTGCGGCTGTTCCACAACATCCGCATGTTCGCCGGCCACGACCTGTCCGTGCGCATCAACGCCGCGCTCGAGGACGGGGACACCTCGCGGCTGTCGGAGGGCCGCGAGATGAAGGCGTTCAACGAGGTCAAGGCCTATGCCGACGGCGACACCGGGGTCACCCAGAACTGGATCTCCTACCGCGTCAACGGTCCCGGCAGCCCCATGATCACGGTGGGCGAGCTCTACGACTCCGACCATTTCGTGTACAACCAGTTCTATGGCCCGCTCGGCCCCGCCTACATTCAGCGCGGCGCCACCCTCAACTCCATGAAGGAGGAGATCTTCGCCAAGATCATCATCGGCGAGGAGGCCCTGGAGGCGTTCGACACCTTCGTCGAGGACTGGTACCGGCTCGGCGGCCAGGACGTCACCGACGAGGTCAACGAGTGGTGGCAGACCACGAAGTAGGGAGCCGTCGGTAATCGGTTCGACTTCGACGCGGCGGAGCGGAACGTGAGCGCCACCGTGCGCCCCGAGCTCCGCCGCTTCTGGCGCCGCCGGCGCGACCGGCCGCCGGCGGCGCCGTTGCACCTGATGATGGTGCCGGCCGTGGTGGTGGTGGCGATCTTCGCCTACCTGCCGATGTACGGCGCCACCATGGCGTTCCAGTACTTCGACCCGGCGCTGGGCCTGTTCGGCCGGCAGCCCTGGGTCGGCTGGGACAACTTCCGCTACGTCTTCTCCCTGCCCAATTTCGGCAACGTCATCTTCAACACGTTCGTGATCTCCGCCTGGAAGATCGTGCTCGGCCTGGCGCTGCCGGTGGGCGTGGCGCTGCTGCTCAACGAGATGGGCAACATGCCGGTCAAGCGCACCATCCAGTCGGTGATCTACATGCCCCATTTCCTGTCGTGGGTCATCCTGGGCGGCATCTTCCTGGTGATCCTGTCGCCCACCGGCGGCATGGTGAACGGCGTGCTGGAGTGGCTGGGCTTCGAGTCGATCTTCTTCCTGGGCAGCAACCGCTGGTTCCGGTTCACGGTCATCACCACCCACCTGTGGAAGGAGGTGGGCTGGGGCACGATCATCTACCTGGCGGCGCTCACCGGCATCGACGAGAACCTGTACGCGGCAGCCTCCATCGACGGCGCCAGCCGCCTGCAGCAGACCCGCTACGTGACCATTCCCGGCATCAGCCACGTGATCGTGCTGCTCGGGGTGCTCAGCCTGGGCCAAGCCCTGCACGCCGGCTTCGACCAGATCTTCAACCTGTACAGCCCGGTGGTGTACGAGACCGGCGACATCATCAGCACGTTCGTGTACCGCGTCGGCATACTGGAGTTTCAGTACAGCGTGGCGGCGGCGGTGGGGCTGTTCCAGTCCGTGGTTTCGCTGGTGCTGATCAGCCTGTCCTACTGGCTGGCGGTGCGCTACGCCGACTACCGGATCTTCTGATGGCGGCGCAGGCGGTCGAACCGCGCGCGGATGCTTCGCGCCGGCTGCGCAAGCGCGTGGGGCCGGGCCGGATCGCGTTCCAGGCCGGCAACTACACGCTGATGGCGCTGTACGCGGCGGTCTGCTTCATCCCGCTGCTGCACATCCTGGCGGTGTCGTTCAGCACCGGCGCCGCCGCGGTGGCCAACCTGGTGGGCCTGTGGCCGGTGGGGTTCAACACCAAGGCGTACGAGTTCGTCGCTACCCGCGTGGAGTTCCTGCGCTCGGTGGGCGTGTCGTTCCTGCGCCTGGGGGCGGCCCTGCCCATCTACATGGTGTTCAACTGCATCACCGCCTATGCGCTGTCGAAGCGGGAGAAGCTCTTCCCCTGGCGCACCGCCTACCTGTGGTTCCTGTTCATCACCATGCTGTTCAACGGCGGGCTGATCCCGACCTACTTCGTGGTGCTGAAGATGGGCATGATCAACCGCTTCTGGTCGCTGTTGATCCCGCTGCTGCCGACGCAGGTGTTCAACATCATCCTGCTGCTCAATTTCTTCCGCCGGGTCCCGGTGGAGCTGGAGGAAGCGGCGTTCATCGACGGCGCCGGCCACCTGCAGATCCTGTGGCGCGTCTACCTGCCGGTCTCCACCGCGGCGATCGCCACCATCTCCCTGTTCGTGCTGGTGTTCCACTGGAACGAGTGGTTCTTCGGGCTGATCTACCTGCACGACCCGCGCAAGGTCCCGCTCGCCACCTACCTGCGCACCATTCTGATCGACCTCACCTCCGTGGACCTGGACTACGCCGACGAGGAGTTCTTCAAGTTCATCTCCGACGAGAACTCGAAGGCGGCGCAGATCTTCATCGGCATGGTGCCGATCCTGCTGGTCTATCCGTTCCTGCAGCGCTACTTCACCAAGGGGCTGGTGCTGGGCGCGGTCAAGGGATGACCGCCGGCGACTGCGTCTTCTGCCGGATCGTGGCCGGCGGGGAGCCGTGCAGCCGCGTGCACGAGGACGACGTCTCGCTCGGCTTCATGGGCATCCGCCCGGTGCGTCCCGGCGAGCTGATGATCATCCCGAAGGAGCACATCGACCACTTCTGCGACATCCCGGACGACCTGGCGGCCCACATCCTGCTGGTCGCGCAGCGGCTGTCGCGTGCGATCCGCCGCACGCTGCGCCCGCGGCGCGTCGGCCTGGTCGTGCACGGGTTCGGCGTCCCGCACGCCCACCTGCTGGTCGTCCCCCAGCACGAGCCGACCGACATCACCTCCGGCCGGCACATCCGCCTGGAGGAGGGCCGCATCGTCTTCGGCACCCGGCACCTGGAGGTGCCCCGAGAGGAGCTCGACGCGATGGCGGCCTCGCTGGCCGGGCAACCGCTTTCGTGGGTGCGTCGGACGTGCAGTCCGTCTTGATGTCGACATCCGTCACATACGCCTGACGGTGACCGGCGCGCCTCCAGTACCTACCGGCACGGGGCACACAAGCCGTACACCTCCAACAGATGGCCCGCCACGTGGATGTCATGCTCCTGCGCAATCTTGCTCAACGCGTCGGATACGTGACACTCGTCGATCTCGATCACATTCAGGCACCGGGGGCAGACGATGTGTGCGTGGT